>NZ_CAXBIB010000007.1:0-166129 GCF_963975745.1 uncultured Parvibaculum sp.
CCGATCCGCCCCCCCTCTGACGACCAAAGCACACTGTGTTTTGCAGAGGAATCCTTGGGGGAGGGTCGAAATTTGGGTCGCGCCAGCGAGACAAATTTCGGGGCGGGGTCGCCGTCGATGCCCAGCCCCCGCCCCGAAAAATTCTTCGCTCGCGCTCGAATTTTTCGACCCGCCCCCCAGGGGCGGGTGGCTTTTTTTGTATAAGGTGTTGGACAACAACGTTCCATTCCAGAAAGCGACGGGCGCTCCAATGCTCTCTCCGCAGAAAATCGACGAACTGGCGCATTTCGCCCTCGAACTGGGCGCGGCGGCCGCCGCCGTGACGCTGCCGCATTTCCGCTCGGGCCTCGGCGTCGACAACAAGCGCGGGCACTACGCCTTCGATCCGGTCACGGCGGCCGACCGTGACGCCGAAACCGCGATCCGGAAGCTGATCGGCGAACGCTATCCCGATCACGGCGTGCTGGGCGAGGAACATGGCAATCATGACGGCGCCAGCGACCTGACCTGGGTGATCGATCCGATCGACGGCACGCGCAGCTTCATCACCGGCGTGCCCTTGTGGGGCACGCTGATCGCGCTCAATGACGGCGCGCGGCCGGTGATCGGGCTGATGGCGCAGCCCTATATCGGCGAGACGTTTCTGGGCCGCCCGGGCGGCAGCGAGCTGATCGGCCCGCATGGCACAAGGGCCCTGAAGACCAGCGCCTGCACGAGGCTCGAAGACGCGCTGCTGGGCAACACCGATCCCGGCATGTTCCGCCGCGACGCGGAGAAGGCGGCCTTCCGCGAACTGACCTCGAAAGTGAAGCTCAGGCGCTTCGGCGGCGACTGCTATTTCTACTGCCTGCTGGCGGCCGGCACGCTCGACCTGGTGGTCGAGAGCTCGCTTCAGCCCTATGACATCCAGGCCCTGATCCCGATCATCGAGAATGCCGGCGGCGTCGTCACAAGCTGGTCGGGCGGCGATGCGCAGCAGGGCGGGCAGGTGGTGGCGGCGGCCAATGCCGAACTGCATGCGGCGGCGCTCGAGATCCTCGCCCCGGCGGCCGACGCCTAGGTCGCTTCCAGCCGCCCGGTGAAACGGTCGAAGGCGGCCCAGAAGGCGGCGCGGCAGGGGTCGGTCTCGATCAGGATCTCGTGCCGCGCGCCGTCGATCTCGACCAGTTCGCCGGCCGGCAGATGTGCCGCCGCATGACGCAGCGCCGCGCCGTCGATCAGCCCGTCCTGCGCGGCCAGACAGATCAGCACCGGGGTTTCGATTTCGGCAAGCCAGCCGGGCGCCGAGACCTTGTCGACGGAACGGAAGGCCGCATGCAGCCAGCCGATGGTGGCCGAGCCGAGACCCAGCGCCGGTTCGGCGCGGGTCAGCGCCTGCAGCAGCGCATAGCGCCCTTCGTCATGGGTCAGGATGTTCTCGGCAAAGGGCGTCTCGTCATTGGCCCTGGGCGTGCCGCCGGGCACATAGCGCGCGCCGAGCCCGAGCCGGTCGAGGCCGACGGCAAGCCCCCGCACCGCCAGCGCCATCGCCCGGCCCGGAAATTTCAGCCCCAGCATCGGCGCCGACAGCACGACGCCGGAAAACCAGTCCGGATGGTCATGCGCGCCGCGCAGCAGGATGTTGCCACCCATCGAATGGGCGAGCGCATACCACGGCTTCGGGAAGCCGGACGCGACTTCCGCCATGACATGCGCGAGATCGCGGTCGAAGGTCGCGAAATCGTCGATATGGCCCTTGCGCGGATCGTCGAGCATGCGCGTCGACAGCCCCTGCCCGCGCCAGTCGATCGAGACGACCGAAAAGCCGCGCGCCCGCAGCTCGCCGATCACCTCGAAATATTTCTCGACGAATTCGGTGCGGCCGTTGAAGAGAAACACCGTGCCGCGCGTGCCGCCGCCCCAGGTGAAGAGCCGCAGCCGCGCCCCGTCGGGCAGGGCGAGCCAGCGCGCCTGCCCCTCTTCGGGCATCGGATTGTCCGGGATCAGAACGACCGGCGCGCTCACTCCTTCACCGCGCCAGCCTGCCTTGCCACAATCGGCCGCAACCGGGTCACCGCCGAAAGATCGCCGACGATCCGGATCCGGCCCTGGCGGAAGGCGACATTCTGGTCGACATGGCCCTGCAGGATGTCGAGATTGAGCAGGGGATCGATATGCACCGTGCAATCGGCCGGGATATCGCGGCGGTGCACCTCGTTGGGCGTCTTCCTGCCGTCGATCACCAGCACATCGGCGCCGGGATGCACGAATTTCAGCGTCGCGCCGAGCGACACGTCGCCAGCAAGCGCCGCCCTGAGCAGTGCCTCGATCCCGTCGACCGCGCTTGCGGCCATCTCCGCCGACCGTCCGGCAGGGGCTTTTCTCGTCTCGACCATCGCGATTCCATCCGGTTTGCCGACGCCATCCTAGCACCAGCCATGCCCGGCTGCCCAATCGCGGCTTGCCGTTTTGGCGGTGCCGCCGAATTCCTCTAGGGTTTGCGGGCTGCGCGAAAAGGGGAGGACAGCCGGACCGATGAGCTGGGAAAAGGAAACCGACGAGATCAGGCGCCGCCGGGCGCTGGCCAGACGTCAGGGCGGCGAAGAGGCGGTGGCGCGCCAGCATGCGAAGGGCCGCCTGACGCTGCGCGAGCGGATCGCCGGTCTTGCCGATGCCGCCAGCTTTCGCGAACTCGGCGAAGGCGCCGGCGTGCCGCATTTCGATGCGGACGGCAATCTGGTCGATTTCGAACCGGCCAATTATGTGCTGGGCTTTGCCACCATCGGCGGCCGCCGCGTCGCGATCGGCGGCGAGGATTTCACGCTTAAAGGCGGTTCGCCCAATCCGGCCGGGCTCCGCAAGAGCGTCTATGCCGAGGAACTGGCACTCACTTACAAGGTGCCGCTGATCCGCCTGCATGAGGGCGGCGGCGGCAGCGTGGCCGGCGCAGGCGCCAAGGGCAACACGCGGCCGCTGGGCGAGCCGGTCTTTGCCGATCCGCGCTTCCGCTCGATCGCACAGGTGCTGGGCGAGGTGCCGGTGGCCGCCGCCGCGCTGGGCCCCGTGGCCGGCATGCCGGCCGCCCGCCTCGTCGCCTCGCATTTTTCGGTGATGGTCGAGAATGCGCAGGTGCTGATCGCCGGGCCCAAGGTGGTCGCCCGCGCGCTGAATGAAGACCTGACCAAGGAAGAGCTGGGCGGTCCGGATGTGCATGCCCGTTCGGGCGTGATCGACAATGTGGCAAAGACGGAAGAAGAGGCACTGGCCGAGATCGCCCGCTTCCTCTCCTACCTGCCCGATAATGTCTGGCAATTGCCGCCGCGCGCCGAATGCACCGACCCGCGCGACAGGGCCGAGGAAAACCTGCTCTCGATCGTGCCGAAGGACCGCCGCAAGCCCTTCAACATGCGCAGGATCGTCAAGGCGGTGATGGACGATGGCAGCTTCTTCGAAATGACCAAACGCTTCGGCCCGTCGCTGATCACGGGGCTCGCGCGGCTGAACGGAACCAGCGTCGGCGTCATCGCCAATGACTGCAACTTCTATGCCGGCGCGATGACGGCGGCGGCGGCACAGAAACTTCGCCGCTTCGCCGACATGTGCAACACCTTTCACCTGCCGATCGTTTCCTTTGTCGACGAACCGGGCTTCATGATTGGGTCTGCGTCGGAAAAGGCGGCCACCATCCGCCACGGCACGGCGGCGATCGCCGCCGTGATGCAGAGCCGCGTGCCCTGGGCGAGCGTGATCGTGCACAAGGTCTTCGGCGTGGCCGGCGCCGCGCATTTCGGGCCCGACGGCTTCGTGCTTTCATGGCCGAGCGCGGCAACCGGCGCATTGCCGGTCGAAGGCGGCGTGGCCGTTGCCTTTGCCCGCCAGATTGCCGAAGCGGAAGACCCGGAAGCCTTGCGCGCCGAACTGGAAGCGAAACTCGCCGCCGGGCAATCGCCCTTCCCGCGCGCCGAGGGCTTCTCGGTGCATGAACTGATCGACCCGCGCGAAACAAGGGGCAGGCTTTGCGACTGGCTCGACTGGGTGGAACCGCGCCGCGCGCTGACGCTCGGCCCCTATCTGACGACGATGCGTCCCTGAAGGCCAAACGAGAAAAAGGCCCCGTCACCGGGGCCTTTTCATTGTCGTTGCGCCGCCATCAATAGGACGAGAACAGGATCGCCCCGGTGATGGCGCTGATGCCGAGCCAGAGCGCCACATTGTTCCGGTCGCGGGCCTGGACATGGTAGTAGTCGCCGTAGCGCGGATGGGCGTGGTAGTAAACCGGCGCGCCGAACGAATGGTAGTGATACTGGTGCACGATCTTCGGCCGCCAGTGAGACCACGGCCGGTAGTTGCGGTGATAGACGACCTTGGGCGGCCGGTGGTGATATGCCTGACCGTGACCACGATGATGACCGCCGTGGTAGCTGTGGTGATGTTTCTTGCCGTGAATGAGATGCAGCGTCGCATCGCCCTGAATGCCGGCCGAGACCGGCAGGACCACGGCCGCCTGCGCCACGGCCGGCGCGCCGAAACCAAGGGCGACGGCCAGACCGGCAAGAGCGAGAATCCTCTTCATCGCACTGTCCTTCCATATTCCGCACATACCCCGTATGCGCACAAGGATGGACGCGCCTGGCTGAACCGCAGATGAACGGCCGCACCCCAGGATTTCTGCAGAAAACCTTGCGGTGTGCGTGAGCTCAACCGCCGAGAAACAGGCGGCCGACATCCGGATTGTCGAGAAGCTGGCGGCCTGCGCCGGCCAGCGCGACGCGGCCGGCGACCAGCACATAACCGGTATCGGCGAAATCGAGCCCGCGCCGGGCATTCTGCTCGACCATGATGATGGTCTTGCCCTGCCCGCGCTGCAGCTCGCCGAGAATCTCGAACACCATGTCGATCATGCGCGGTTCGAGACCGATCGACGGCTCATCGACCAGCAGTACCTGCGGGTCCATGATCAGCGCCCGGCTGATTTCGAGCAGGCGGCGCTCGCCGCCCGACAGCACGCCGGCCCTCTCGTTGCGCCTTTTCGCAAGACGATCGTAATGCGCAAGGACGCGCTCGGCCGCAGCCAGCGCCTTCGCGCGGTCGGCCAGCAGATAGCCGCCCATCAGCAGGTTTTCCTCGACCGTCATGTCGGGAAAGACCGAATTGTCCTGCAGGATATAGGCGATGCCGGCATCCTTCAGCTTCTCGCTGGGCGACAGCCGCGTGACGTCGCGCGCATCCGCGACGACACGGCCGGCGGTGATCCTGGTGAAGCCGAAGATCGAATGCAGCACGGTCGACTTGCCGGCGCCATTGGGCCCGACAAGACAAAGGCTCTGCCCCTTGCCGACCGCGAGGTCGATGCCATGCAGGATCTCCATCGCGCCGTAGCCGGCGTGAAGACCCTCGAGCGTCAGCAGTGGCTCGCCCGCGACCAGCGACAGGATCTCCGCGCGCGGCACCGCGCGTGCCATCGCTTCGGCCTCGCGCGCGACATCGCCGACGGACAGCACCGTATCGACGCCGCCCTGCCCGTAGCCGCCCGCGAGGTTGTCGCCGTTCTCCGACATCACGCGACCCCGAGATAGGCATCGAGCACGCGGGCATCGTCGCGGATGTCGGCCGGCGCGCCTTCCGCCAGCACCTGGCCATGCGCCAGACAGGTGATGCGATGCGCGAGGTTCATGATCACGCGCATATTGTGTTCGATGACGAGCAGCGTGACGCCAAGCTCGGCATTGGCGCGGCGCAAGCGGTCGATCAGCCCGTTGATCAAGGTCGGATTGATGCCGGCGGTCGGTTCGTCGAGGAGCAGCAGCCTCGGCTCGTTCATCAGGGCCATCGCGAATTCAAGCAGTTTCTGCTGCCCGAAGCTCAGACGGCCGCCCTTCTCGTCGCGCTTTTCATGCAGGCCGACAAAGGCGAGGAGATCGTTTGCGCGCACGCGCGTCGCCGCCGGCACGGGCTTCAGCAGCGACACAAGCCCACCATGCGCCTCGCGGGCGCTGATCGCCATGTTCTCGGCACAACTCATCTCGCCATAGATGCGCGTCTGCTGCCAGGTACGCAGCAGCCCGAGCCGCGCGATGGGCGCCGCGCGGAGCTGCGAAATCGGCCGGCCCTCGAAATAGACCTCGCCGCCATCGACCGGCAGCGTGCCGGTGATGCAGCCGAACAGCGTCGTCTTGCCGGAACCGTTGGGACCGATCAGCCCCGCAATCTCGCCTTGCTGCACCGTGAGCGAAATGCGGTCGTTGGCGACGACGCCGCCAAAGCGTTTCGTGACCTCGCGCACTTCGAGCATGACGCTCATGGCCGCGCTCCTTCGCGCGCTGCGCGGCGCTCGGCGATCCAGCCCATGATCCCTTGCGGGAAGAAGACGACGATGACGACGATCAGCAATCCGAGCGCGACGCGCTGCCATCCCAGCAGATAGGTCCAGAAGAGCTCCTGCGTGATGTGAAAGACGACCGCGCCGAGGACCGGCCCCCAGAGCGTGCCCTTGCCGCCGAGAATCGCCATCAACACCATCCAGACGCCGAAGGTGGCGCCGGCAAAGGCGACGTCGCGCGGATCGATGAAGCCGATCATGTTGGCCGCAAGCCCGCCCGATATCGCCAGAAAGAAGGCAGCAACGCACCAGGCGAAGACCTTGATCTGCGTCGTGCGCAGGCCCATCGCATCGGCCTTGTCCTGATCGTCGCGAATGGCATTGAGCGCCAGGCCGAAACGCGTGCCGTAGAGCCAGCGCAAGCTCAGAAAGCAGACAATGGCGACGGCAAACAGCGCATAGCAGAAGAACAGTTCGCGTGCCCCCAGTGCACCGGGATAAAGCGGCAGCGCCATGCCGGAGCCGGCACCGACATAATCCCAGCCGGCGGCGATCTCGGCCGCCGTAATGCCGAGGCCGAGCGTGCCGATGGCGAAGTAGTGGCCGCGGATACCCAGCAGCGCCGCGCCGAAGAGCAGCGCCGCCGCAACCGCGATCACCGCGCCCAGCACAAGCCCCAGCGCCAGCGCCTCGAAATAGGGCAGCCCCGCATCGCGCTGCACAACGGCCGCCGCATAGCAGCCGATGCCGAAGAAAACGATATTGCCGAAGGAGTTGTAGCCCATACGGCCGCCCAGCATGTCCCATGTCAGGGCGAAGACGACCATCAGCCAGAGAAAGGAAAGCTGCGTGATGAGGCTGGGCGCAAGAAACGGCAGGCCGAGGCCAAGCACGGCAAGCACGCCCATGATGTGCCAGTCGGAAAGCCGGTTCATTTGAGGTGCTCCCGGCGGCGCGCGGCGCGTCCGTGCCGCCAGACGAGAATCGCGACCATCAGCGCAAAGACAAAGGCGATCTGGAACTCGGTGCCGAGCACGAAGCCGGCGACGTTCTCAAGCGCGCCGAGCCCGAGCCCGGCGGCAACCACCGCGCCGACATTGCCGACACCGGCGACGACGACGACCATGAACGAACGGACCGTATAAGGCAGGCCCATGTACGGATGGATGGTCCAGGCCATGACGGCGAGACTGCCCGCTGCGCCGCACAGCGCCGCATTGAGCGCATAGGTCGCCGCATAGACGCGGCCCGTATCGATGCCGAGAATGCGCGCCGCGCGCGCGTTCTGCGCCGTGGCGCGAATCGCCTGACCGAGCCGCGCATGCCGCAGAAACAGCCACAGCGCGGCGCCGGCGACAAGCGCCAGCACGAAGGCGATCAGCTTGACCCAGGCGACCGTCACCATGCCGTCGAGGAAATAGGCCGAGCCGAGACCGGCATCGACCGAACGCACATCGGCGCCGAAGGAGAGATTGGCAAGCTGCTGGATCAGGATGGCAAGGCCGAAGGTCGCAAGGATCGAAATGAAGACATCCTTGTCGACCACGCGGAAAACGATGGCGCGGTAGATGACCCAGCCCACGCCGAACATGACGACCGCCGAAACCGGCAGGCCAAGGAGCGGTGGCATGCCCGCCTGCACCAGCAGGAAGGTCACGTAGCCGCCGAGCACGACAAGCTCGCCCTGCACGACATTGACGATGTTGAGCACGCCCCAGACCAGCGCCATGCCATAGGCGGCGAGTGCGAAAATCGCGCCGATCAGCAGCCCGTTGACGACGACATCGACGGTGACGGCAGGGAATTGAACGAGCAGCGCAAGATTGTCAAGCACGAGACCTCTTCCGTTCTCAGCGTTCGGACCAGGGCGGCGTCGGCCAGCGGATCTTCGCCTCGGCGAATTCCTCCGGATAGACGACGACATATTGTCCGTCCTGCACCTGGAACAGCACGGTCGGCTTGGCAATGTTCTTGCCGGTCTCGTCGAATTCGATCCGGCCGTAGAAGGTCATCATCTGCGTTTCGGCCAGCGCGTTGCGCACATCTTCGGGGTCGAGCGATTTCGCCCGTTCGAAGGCATCGGCATAGACCTGGACGGCAGCACTCGACTCGGCCGCCTGATAGGGCGCCACCTCGCCATAGGTCTCCTCATAGAGCCGCGCATAGTCCGAGGCGCTGCCGAAGAGGTCGTCGGCATAAGTCAGGGTCGAGGCCCATTGGGCGGCGCAGAGCGCATATTCGGCCGCCGGTCCGAAATTCTCGGCGATGCGCGCCGAGTCGCAATGCGTCAGCGCCAGCATCGGCACATTGACGCGCTGGTCAGCGAACTGCCGGATGGCCAGCGATGCACCCTTGTCGTGACCGGAAATCAGCATCAGGTCGGGCCGGAGCGCCTTGACCTTCGACAAGGTCGCCGACATGTCGTTGAGTTCGGGCGGCAGCTTGTCGTCGACGACAACCTTCATGCCGTGACGCTTCATGTCTGCCAGAACGCCATCGCGCACATCCTGCGAAAAGGGGTCGTTCTCGAACGCCATCGCGACACGGAGCTTCGCGGGGTCGTCGGAGAGCCGCGCCGCGATGTCGACGGCGCCGCGCAGATATTCGTCGGTGGTCGACAGAACGGCGAAGAGATAGCGGTAGCCCTTGCGGAAGAGCGAGATGGCCGCGCCATTGGCCTCGACCATCGGCACGCCGTATTTCTCGGTCACCGGCGCGATGGCTTCGGTCAGCCCCGAAGAATAGGGCCCGAGCAGATATTGCACCTTGTCCTGCTGGATCAGCCGCTCGACCAGTTGCGCGCCGCGCGCCGGCGTCGATTCGTCGTCGTAATAGATGACTTCCAGCCGATAGGGCTTGCCGGCCACGGTAACGCCGCCGGCCTCGTTGATCTTCGTGACAGCAAGATCGTAACCCTTGCGCGTGAAGGCGCCATTCGAGGAATATTTACCCGTAAGCGAAACGGCGGCACCGAGCCGTATCACGCCCGGTTCCTCGGCCGCGGCCGGTGCGACAAGCAGCGCCAGTCCCAGAAAAACCCCGGCAAAGAGCCCTTTTTTCATTGCCGTCTCCCCCTCGGAACCGCTTTTGAAACTGGACCCTTATACCCGTCTTGACGGCCGTATGTGAAATTCCCAAATAAAATTTGCCGGGCGCTGTCGATTGCGGGCCCGGAGGGGAGGACGGCCGCCGGCCGTGATGGCGGCGGCGAAGCGTCCTCCACAGTCGATCACATCGCTTGAATGAGGATGTAACCATGCGCAGCTATGATTTTTCTCCGCTTTACCGCTCGACCGTGGGCTTCGACCAGCTCCAGTCGCTCCTCGACTCGGTGACCCGCGACGCCGGTCAGCCGAGCTACCCCCCTTACAACATCGAACGCACCGGCGAGCATGACTACCGCATCACCATGGCCGTGGCCGGCTTTGCCGAGAGCGATCTCGCGATCGAGGTCAAGCAGAACGTGCTGACCATTGCCGGCAAGCGCGCCGAGCCGGAAGAGGCGAACTATCTCTATCAGGGCATCGCCGGCCGCAGCTTCGAACGGCGTTTCCAGCTCGCCGACCATGTGGAAGTCAACGGTGCCCGTCTTGAGAACGGGTTGCTGCATGTCGATCTCGTGCGCCGCGTGCCCGAGGAACTGAAGCCCCGACGGATCGAGATTTCGGCGGCACCCGCCGGCGGGAAGACGATCGAGGGCAACCTGGCGACGGCCGCCGACTGACGGCTATGCCATCCATGAAAGACGGGGGCGCTCCGGCCGGAGCGCCCCTTCTTGTATTCAGTCCTTCAGCGAAAGTCGCGTCTCGACCAGACTGAGATCGCCATCCATGCGATGGCGCGTGAACCCGAGATCGTCGCACATGTCGAGCATGCCGCGATTCTCCCGCAGCACATGCCCGAAAATCTCCCCGATGCCCCGCATGCGGGCATAGGCAACAAGCTGCTGCATCAGCGCATAGCCGACACCATGCCCCTGCATGTCGCTGCGCACGAGAACGGCATATTCGGCTCGCTCCCGGTCGGGGTCTTCGGAAAGCCGCCCGACGGCTGCGAGATTCGCACATGTCTCGTCGGCAAAGACGACAAAGGCCATTTCGCGATCATAGTCGATCTGCGTCAGCCGCGCCGCCAGTTGGCGGGGCAGCCTTTTCAGCGGTGACAGAAAACGCAGGCGCAGATCTTCGGCATCCGTATGTGCAAGAAGGTCGTCGATCAGCGACGCATCTTCCGGACGCACCGGGCGCAATGGAAAGGAACGTCCGTCGCGCCCGGCAAGCGCACCTTCGAGCGCCGACGGATAGGGGCGGATCGCGAAACGTGACGCGCCATGGCCTTTTGCCGGCTGAATGCGCACCCGCGCATCGAGCGCAACGACACCCTCATGGTCGGCCCAGAGCGGATTGATGTCGAGCTCGGTCACTTCAGGATTGTCGGCGGCGAGATCGCCAAGCGCCATCAGAACACCTGCAATGGCCGCGCGATCGGCCGGCGGACGCCCGCGATAGCCGTCGAGCAGCCGTGAGATGCGGGTGCGCGAAATAAGATCTTCGGCCAGCACCGGGTTGAGCGGCGGCAGCGCCATCGCCTTGTCCCGCACCACCTCGACCGCCGTGCCGCCCTGCCCGAACAGGATGACCGGACCGAAGGTCGCGTCGTCGACGAGCCCCAGAATGAGTTCATAGGCATCCGGTTTCGACGCCATGCGCTGCACGGTGAAGCCGTCGATCTCGGCGCCCGGACGAAGATGTGCCACGCGCGCCAGCATACGCGAAGCGGCTTCCTCGACCGCCGCCGCATTTTCGAGCGCCAGCGCGACGCCGCCGACATCCGATTTGTGGGTGATGTCGGGCGACAGGATTTTCAGGGCCGCCGGGTAGCCGAGTTCGTCTGCGATCCGGGCAGCCTCGGAGGCCGATGGCGCGATCCGCGTTTCGACCACCGGTATGCCATAGGCCGCGAGCAGCGCCTTCGCCTCGACCTCACTCAGCCATTCACGACCGGCCGCAAGCGCCGTTTCGACCAGCCGCCGCGCAGCCGCAAGATCACGCCGGGGCATGGCGGGACCGGCCGGCGGAATTTCCATCAACAGGCGCTGATTGCGGTCATGCCTGACATGCAGCATGAAGGCGCGCACGGCGCCTGTCGGCGTGTCATAGGTCGGAATTCGACTGGCCATGAAGGCTTCTCGCGCCGCCTGTGCCCCCTTGTCGCCGAGCCAGTTGGTGAAAACGGGCTTGCTGCTTGCCGCCGCCGCTTCGATAACGGCCTCAGCCGCAGAGAGATTGTTGACGACGGCAGTCGGACAGTTCATCACCAGCAGCGCATCGATACCGGGATCTTCGAGCATCGCTGTCATCGCATGCGTATAGCGCGCGGCGTTGGCATCGCCGATGATGTCGACCGGATTGGCACGACTCCAGGTGCGCGGCAGCACCTTGTCGAGAGCCGCCACCGTTTCCGGCGAGATCTCGGCGAGACGTCCGCCCTGATCGATGACGAAATCGGTGGCAAGCACACCGACACCGCCGCCATTGGTCAGGATGCCGAGGCGGTCGCCGAGAATGGGGCGCCGTTCGGAGCGTGTCGACAGGGTCTCGACCGCTTCGAAAAGATCCTCGATGCCCAGTTCGCGCAACATGCCTGCGCGACGGAAGGCAGCATGATAGACCGCATCGGAACCGGCCAGGGCGCCTGTATGGGAAGCCGCTGCCCGGGCACCGGCTTCATGCCGGCCCGACTTGATGACGATGACCGGCTTCAGGCGCGACGCCTGCCGCCCTGCCGACATGAACTTGCGCGCGTCGGAAATGGATTCGATGTAGAGCAGGATGCTCTTTGTCTGCGGATCGGCCGCCAGAAAATCGAGCATGTCGCCGAAATCGACATCGGCCATGCCGCCCAGAGAGGCGATGGAGGAAAAGCCGATGCCGCGGCTCGTCGCCCAGTCGAGTACGGCGGTCACGACAGCACCCGACTGAGAAACGAAGGCGACATTGCCCTTCAGCGGCTGGACGTGACCGAACGAGGCGTTGAGTCCGTTGCCGGGCGCCATCAGTCCCAGGCAATTCGGCCCGGCGATGCGCAACAGATGCGGTCGCGCCGCATCGAGCATCTGCTTCTGAAGCGCCCGCCCCTCCTTGCCAAGCTCGCCGAAGCCAGCCGTGATGACCACGGCCGCCCGCGTGCCGCGTGCGCCGAGCTCGGCAATCAGTCCGGGCACGGTCTGTGGCGGTGTCGCTATGACGGCCAGATCGGGCGCCTGCGGCAACCCGGCGATGTCGCGATGAAGCTCGACATCGCCGATACGGCCGCCCCGCGGATTGACGGCCCATATCGGTCCCTCAAGGCCCGCACCGGCAAGATTCTGCAGCAGGACATGCCCGACCGAGCCTTCCCGGCCACTGGCGCCGATCAGGGCGACCGAACGGGGCGCGAACATACGGTCGAGATTGCGGATCGACATGAATTCGGCCTTCCTGACGAGAGTGCCGACGTCTGGCAGCACCGCGACGATGCACCTGGACTATGACGCAAATGCGAAGCAGGCACAGGTCCGTTTATCGTCGCACCCATCACACTCCGGGAGAACAGGAATCATGGCTCTGCAGGCGCGTCTATCGACCGCATGCCATGCCTTCTCGTCAGGAATCGATGGATTCATCCGCAGACGGAGAAGAAGGGCTATGCCACGCTCAATCTGCATGGCAGCGGCGAGATCACCGGCGGACACCGTTCGGCGTCCCGCATGTGTCCCGGGCCGTCCCGCAACCTTCCGAAGCGCGTCGTGCAGTATCGGATGTCGACATTTCCCTCAACGCCGGGTGCGGGCGATGCCCGCGAAAAGCCGGCGGGCCGCCAACGCCCAAAGCCTTGAAAATAAAGACTAAAACCGATCATTTTCCAGGCAAATCCAAGTCCGCCCTTAGGGTGGCCTTAACCTACCCTCTGCTATCAATATTTCACCGTATCCGGGGGATGCGGGGAGGGGCCATGCGGCCCGTTGTCGGCAAGGCCGAAACGCCTTCTCGACAGACAGAAATACCGACGGGGACATGGGCGACAGCATCAAACCCGCCATTGGAGCCAGTTCGCTTCGCTCGTTGATCGGGCCGACGGCGCGCGACCTCGCGCTGAAGATGTTCCTGTTGCTGGTGCTGATCAGCGCCGTGCAGTCGATTCTCGACTACCGCCATCTCCGCGGCATGATGTTCGACCATGTGTCGCAGCGCGCATCCTCGGTGAGCGATCACCTCGCAATGCGTTCGGTCCTGGATCACGATTTCGGCATCGCCGAAGCAAGTCAGGCCGTCACGCGAGAAGTGCGCTGGCATTCCGATCTGCTGGCAGTCTATCTGGTCGATGCGGCCGCGCTCCCGCTGGCAGGCAAGGGCGCCGCGCGCATCGAAGATACCGCTGCCTTCCTTGCCGATCCGGATATTCGCGAGGCCATCCGCCTGAGTTTTGCGGAAGGCCGCGCCTCCAGCTTCGAGGTGAAGACCGGCGGCGTCGACGGCTGGGCGCATGTCGCGGCACTGCCCGAGGAAGGCATCGGTACAGTCACCGTTGTCGACTTGCGGCCGGCCCGGTCCGAGCTTGCCGCTTCGATCACCGGCGCCGTTTTGCGGCGCGGCGTAACCGCCGCCATTATGACCCTTGTGCTGTTCTTCCTTCTGCATCGCGCGGTCATCGGGCCGATTACCAGACTCGCAGATGCAGTCCGCACAAGCCGGACCACCGGCCGTTTCGACACGCCGGTCGACATGCCGAAGAACGAACTCGGCGATCTGGCGGGCCTCTTCGACCGCGTGTTCGGACAGTTGCAGACAAGCTTGCGCGAGAACGAACAGTTGGCGCTGGTCGCCAACGGTACCGATGCCGGCGTTTTGATCGCAGACAAGGACGGCCGCATCGCCTGGGTCAATGCCGGCTATGCCCGCATGACCGGTTTTTCGCAGCGCGACATCGAGAACCGGACACCACGCGAAATTCTGACCGACCATGCCGGCGCCAGCGCCCCGACGATCCTGGCCGCGAGCGTCGCCGATGGCGAGGCGCGCAATGTCGAAACGATCGGCCTGACGCGGGACGGAAAGCAATACTGGGCTGCCATCGAGGCCCGGCCGATCCGCGATGCCGACGGAGCGATCCGGAATTTCATCGTAATCGAAAACGATATCACGGCGACAAAGGACACCGAGATCGCTCTGACGCGCAGCCGGCAGGAACTGCAGGATCGCGTTCTCGACCTTCAGGTCACCTATCGCCAGCTCGAGCAGGAACGCGCCAATCTGGCGCGCTCGACGCAGGAACTCTCCAGCGCCAAGGAAGCCGCCGAAAACGCCAATCGCGCCAAGTCGGCCTTTCTTGCCACGATGAGCCATGAGCTGAGGACCCCGATGAACGGTGTGATCGGCATCGCGGATCTCATGCTCTCCAGCGAAATACCGCCGGCACAGCGCGAGCGCGTCGAAATGATCCGCGAGTCGGGCGAATGCCTGCTCACGATCCTCAACGACATTCTCGACCTGTCGAAGCTCGAGGCAGGCCGAATGGTTCTCGAGAACGAAGTCACCAGGCCGCACGAGATCATCGAGACGGTGGTCGAGGTGATGCGCCCCAATGCCGAGGAGAAGCGCCTGACGCTGAATGTCGAGATCAGCGACAATGTGCCGGACTGCATCATCGGCGACGCCACCCGCCTTCGGCAGATCCTCTTCAACCTGATCGGCAATGCGATCAAGTTCACACCCGAGGGCCGGGTCGACGTGAGCCTCGACGCCAAACCCGACCGCGAAGCCGACGCGATGGAACTGCTTTTCACCGTGCGCGATACCGGCATCGGCATTCCCGACGCGATGCTGCCGCAGCTCTTCACACGCTTTCAGCAGGCCGACTCGTCGATCTCGCGCACCTATGGCGGCACGGGTCTTGGTCTGGCGATCGCACGCGAACTGGCCACGTTGATGAACGGCACGATTTCGGTCGAAAGCCAGGAAGGCAAGGGCAGCACTTTCCGCGTCCGCCTCCCCGTCCAGCTGGTCGAGTCGTCACCCGCGGCCGCGCCGCAGCACCGGGACGAGACGCCCGCGCAAACGGAAAATGAGCAGCGTCCCCTGAGAGTCCTGCTGGCCGAAGATCAGCCGGTCAACCAGAAGCTGATGATGGCCGTGATGGAGCGCCTCGGGCACGACCTGACGATTGCCGAGAACGGCGTCGAAGCCATCCGACGCCTGCGCGAGAACCGCTTCGACCTGATCCTGATGGATATCCAGATGCCTTTGATGGATGGCATCCAGGCGACGAAGGTGATCCGGAGCTTCGACGAACCCTGGCACGATATTCCGATCGTCGCCGTCACCGCACATGCGATGGACGGCCACCGCGAGGCCTATATCGCGGCCGGCATGGACGGCTTCGTCTCGAAGCCCTTCAAGATCGACCTGCTGGTCGCCGAGATCGAACGCACAACGCAGCGCCGCCTGTCGACGCCCCCGACGATCGACGTGGCGCAAACCGCCGCGGAGCCGCAATCGGCGACGGATGCGGCCGATCCTCTGGCAGATATGCTGGATGAACTGGACCGGATGACCGGCTAGATTTCGCCGCGCCCCGTCAATGCACGAAGCTTCTCGGCAATGCGCTGGCCGGTTTCCCCGCCGTCGCCGGCAATGTTGTTGTCGGAAACCGTCTTCAGCATACGGATATGCATGTTGACGATATTGCGCTCTTCGGGTGAGACCCGTGTGCCGCTGCGCAGATAGTCACAGAAAGAGGCGCCGATCACGGTGACAAGGTCATAGCCGAACGACCCGCCCTGCCCCTTGATGTTGTGAGCGATGCTGTGCATTTCGGCGAGCGCTTCGTCGGCCGGCGCACCGCCTTCGACGCGGGCCCAGACTTCCTCGAGCGCCGCGATGTCCTCAGCAAGCTGCACCCGATAGGTATCGCGCAGCGCCTCGACCGCGGCCTCGGCCTGCGCGATCAGCGATCCGTAGTCGCCCGTCGCTTCGTCCTTGGGAATTGCCATTGCTCCACCCACGATTGCCGGACCGCACACGGTCCTGCTGAAAAGCTACCGGGTGAGCATTAAGGAAATCTTGAGGGTGACCGCATCAGCCGCGCGCAAGCGCCAGAAAGGCGTCGATTTCGGATGCCTGAGACTGAAATGAGGTCACGAGCCTGACGGTACGGGCCTGCGCATCGTCCCCCGGCATCGGCCATGGATGAAAGCGCGCACCTCCGCCCTTGAGTCTGGCGATGACTTCCATCTGCAAACGGACGAATATTTCGTTGGCCTGCGGCTGGAGGTGAAGCGCCACCCCGGGCAGAGCCGCAAGCCCCGCCGCGAGCCGTGCCGTCATGGCATTGGCATGGGCAGCCAGCGCGAGCCACAATCCGTCCTCGAGATAGGCCTCGAGCTGGGCCGACAGAAACCGCATCTTCGACAAAAGATGTCCCGCCCGTTTCCGCCGGAAGGCAAGGTCGCGTGCCAGATCCGGATCGAAGACGATGACGGCCTCGGCGGCCAGCGCACCGTTCTTGGTCGCACCGAACGACATGATCTCGATGCCGGCCTTCCATGTGATTTCGGCAGGGGTCAGCCCGAGCGCTGCCACGGCATTGGCAAACCGCGCCCCATCCATATGCACGCGCAAACCCCGTCCCCGCGCGATTTCGGCAAGTGCGCCGATCTCGTCGGGCGTATAGACGGCACCGAGTTCGGTCGATTGCGTGACGGTCAGGGCGGCCGGCTGCACATGATGCACGATGCCGGCCGGGAGTGCCGCCAGCGCGGCCTCCAGCGCCGCCGGATCGATCCGGGCACCCGGCCCCGAAAGCGGCACCAGCTTCGCCCCGCCCGAAAACATCTCGGGCGCGCCGCATTCATCGACATGCACATGGGCCAGCTCATGGCACATAACGGCGCCATGTGGCGGCGTCACGGCCGCCAGCGCCAGGGCGTTGGCGGCCGTCCCGGTGACGACCGGAAAGACCGCAACCTCGCGTTCGAAGATCGCCGCGAACCGGCGGCTCAGGCGCGCGGTCACCCCGTCCGCACCATAGGAAGCGGCCGTCCCGTCATTTTCCCGTGCCAGCGCATCCAGAATCTGGGGAGCGGCGCCCGCCGCATTGTCACTCGTGAAATCCATCTTCCCTTTTCCATCCGGTGCCGGCGCACGGCTGCCGGCAGATGAAAAGCAACCGCCGGAACCACCTCGCAGGGCAATTTCGGCACTAACGCCTTGATTCCACAAGACAAGTTATAGGTCAGTATCCCTGTCTTATTTGCTTGATTCAAGACCCCCGGTCTGGCATGATCGCGCGGCTGGAAAAGTGCGGCTTTCCCGGCCCGGTCGGCTGGCCGAAATTGAGTATGGCACGCCGATCAGTAAGCCCCCGCTCCGGGCAACAGGGAGCACCCAGCAGAAAGCTCCGTCAGCGATGACGGCACTGCAAGGGTACGCGAAGGGAGTGTGTTGGCCTTGAGCCGGACTCCGGCGCGTACCGCTCATCGGACCGCGAAGAGCGATCCGGCAATGATGTGCCTCGTCGGATTCGGCCGGGGCTTTTGCGATAACGCGCGCGATCCGCTAGCGTCCCCCGCCCCGACGAACCGGGGCTCCGGCCTGAAACGGGCGCCGGGGGCAAGGCGATGCGCGGCCGGGGAATTGATGACGATCGAGGCGACCTGCCTTGGCACGGGGAACGCACCCCCGGCGCGGCGGGTCCGGGTGAAGGATGGACGGGTATGACGCAAGAGCGCGAACAGATGGACGGACAGGCCGCGGCAGTTCATGCCGGGCTTCCGGACGCACAAGGCCTCTATGACCCCCGCAACGAACACGATGCCTGCGGCATCGGCTTTGTTGCGAACATCCACAACATCAAATCGCACAAGATGGTCGAGGACGGTCTGCGGATTCTCGAGAACCTCGAGCATCGCGGTGCCGTCGGCGCCGACCCGAAGGCTGGCGACGGCGCCGGCATTCTGATCCAGATTCCCGACACCTTCTTCCGCCGCGAAGCAAAGAAGCTCGGTTTTGAACTGCCGGCCGAGGGCCATTATGGCGTCGGCCACATGTTTCTGCCGAAGGATGATGCCGAGCGCGCAAAGATCTGTGCGTTGACCGAGAAAGTCATTGCCGAAGAGGGGCAGGTCTTCCTCGGCTGGCGCGACGTGCCGGTCGACAATTCCGATCTCGGTTATTCGGTGAAGCCGACCGAGCCCTTCCATCGTCATCTCTTTGTCGGACGCGGCCCGGCATGTGCCGACCAGGATGCTTTCGAACGCAAGCTCTTCGTGATCCGCAAGCGTATCTTCAACACGCTGTTCCACGAAACGGGCGCGATCCCCAGGGGGCTCTACATCGCCTCGCTCTCGTCGCGCACACTTGTCTACAAGGGCATGCTGCTCGCCGCGCAGGTCGGTCAGTACTACAAGGACCTCTCCGACCCCGAAATGGTGACGGCGCTGGCACTGGTGCATCAGCGCTTCTCCACCAACACCTTTCCGACATGGAGCCTCGCCCATCCCTTCCGCATGATCTGCCACAATGGTGAGATCAACACCAAGCGCGGCAACGTCAACTGGATCCAGGCGCGCTACTCGTCGATGCGGTCGGAACTCCTGGGCGACGACCTGAAAAAGCTCTGGCCGATCGCGGTCGAGGGACAGTCGGATACCGCCTGCTTCGACAATGCGCTCGAATTGCTGGTCATGGGCGGCTATTCGCTGTCGCATGCAATGATGATGCTCATCCCGGAAGCCTGGGCGGGGAATCCGCTGATGGATGCCGAACGGCGCGCCTTCTACGAATATCACGCCGCGCTGATGGAACCCTGGGACGGCCCTGCTGCCGTCGCCTTCACGGACGGCCGGCAGATTGGCGCGACGCTCGATCGCAACGGCCTGCGGCCGGCACGTTACTATGTGACCGATGACGGCCTGGTGATGATGGCCTCCGAAATGGGTGTATTGCCCGCGCCGGAAGAAAAGATCATCGAGAAGTGGCGTCTGCAGCCGGGCCGCATGTTGCTGATCGACCTTGAACAGGGCCGCATCATTTCCGACGACGAGATCAAGGCTGAACTCGCCAGACTGCATCCCTATCAGCAGTGGTTGAACGCAACCCAGATTCATCTCGAAGAGATGCCGGCTCCCCTGCACCCGGCGCGGCAGCCGATCTACGCCTCGCTGCTCGATCGCCAGCAGGCCTTTGGCTACACGCAGGAAGACCTGAAGTTCCTGATGGCGCCGATGGCAACAGAGGGACAGGAGGCGGTCGGCTCGATGGGAACCGACACGCCCATTTCGGCCCTCTCCTCGAAGTCGAAGCTGCTCTATACCTATTTCAAGCAGAACTTTGCGCAGGTGACCAACCCGCCGATCGACCCGATCCGCGAGGAACTGGTGATGTCGCTCGTGTCCTTCATCGGACCGCGTCCGAACCTGCTTGACCTCGAAGGCATGTCGCAGGTCAAGCGCCTGGAAGTACGACAGCCGATCCTGACCAACGAGGATCTCGAGAAGATTCGCATGATCGGCGAGGTCGCCGACAACCATTTCCGCACCCAGACGCTCGACATCACCTATGACGTGAAGCGCGGCGCCGGCGAAATGGCCGACATGCTGGAACGGCTCTGCGCACGTGCCGAAGAAGCCGTCACGCAAGGCTACAACATCGTCATCCTGTCGGACCGCCTGGTATCCGCCGATCGCGTTGCCATTCCGGCATTGCTTGCGACCTCGGCCGTGCATCACCACCTGATCCGCCACGGCCTTCGCACCTCGGTCGGGCTGGTGGTCGAGACGGGCGAAGCCCGTGAGGTGCATCACTTCGCCTGTCTCGCTGGTTATGGCGCCGAAGCGATCAATCCCTATCTCGCCTTCGAGACACTGATCGAGATGCTGCCCGATCTCGATGAAGGACTGACGCGTCAGGAAGCCGAAAAGCGCTACATCAAGGCCGTCGACAAGGGCCTGCTGAAGGTCATGTCCAAGATGGGCATCTCGACCTATCAGTCCTATTGCGGTGCGCAGATCTTCGATGCCATCGGCCTGAGATCCGACTTCACGCAGAAGTATTTCACGGGCACGGTTTCGATGATCGAGGGCGTCGGCATCGAAGAGGTTGCCGAGGAAACCCTGCGTCGCCACAAGCTGGCCTTCTCGGATGCACCGGTGCTGCGCAACGCGCTCGATGTCGGCGGCGAGTACGCTTATCGTGTCCGCGGCGAGGATCATGCATGGACGTCGGACAGCGTCCGCGACCTGCAGCATGCGGTGCGCGGCAACAGCCAGGACAAGTACCGGGCTTTCGCACGACAGATCAACGAGCAGAACGAGCGCCTGCTGACGATCCGGGGGCTTTTCGAGATCAGGAAGGCCGAGGATGTGGGCCGCGATCCGGTTTCGCTGGATGAAGTGGAACCCGCCTCCGAGATCGTCAAGCGTTTCGCGACCGGCGCCATGTCGTACGGATCGATCAGCCGAGAGGCGCACACCACGCTCGCGCTCGCGATGAACCGCATCGGCGGCAAGTCGAACACCGGCGAAGGCGGCGAAGAAGTCGATCGCTTCACGCCGCTCGCCAACGGCGACAGCATGCGTTCGGCGATCAAGCAGGTCGCCTCGGGCCGCTTCGGCGTGACCACCGAGTATCTGGTCAATTCCGACATGATCCAGATCAAGATGGCGCAGGGCGCAAAGCCCGGCGAAGGCGGGCAGCTGCCCGGCCACAAGGTCGACGCGGTGATCGCCAAGGTGCGTCATTCGACGCCCGGCGTCGGCCTGATCTCGCCGCCGCCGCATCACGACATCTACTCGATCGAGGATCTGGCGCAGCTGATTTTCGACCTGAAGAACACCAACCCCAAGGCGCAGATTTCCGTCAAGCTGGTCTCGGAAGTCGGCGTCGGAACGGTCGCCGCGGGCGTATCGAAGGCCCGCGCCGATCACGTGACGATCTCGGGCTTCGAGGGCGGCACAGGGGCCTCGCCGCTGACCTCGATCAAGCATGCCGGCTCCCCCTGGGAGATCGGCCTTGCCGAAACGCATCAGACGCTGGTGATGAACCATCTGCGCGGCCGCATCGCGGTGCAGGCCGATGGCGGGCTGCGGACGGGCCGTGACGTCGTCATCGGCGCCCTTCTCGGCGCCGATGAATTCGGCTTTGCGACGGCGCCGCTGATCGCCGCCGGCTGCATCATGATGCGCAAGTGCCATCTCAACACCTGCCCGGTCGGCGTCGCCACGCAGGACCCTGAACTGCGCAAGCGTTTCGTCGGTACGCCCGAACATGTCATCAACTACTTCTTCTTCGTCGCCGAGGAAGTGCGCGAGCTGATGGCCGAGATGGGCTACCGGAAGTTCGATGAAATGATCGGCCAGATGCAGATGCTCGACAAGCGCAAGATCGTCGAGCACTGGAAGGCCAAGGGTCTCGATTTCTCGAGGCTCTTCCACAAGCCCGAAGCACCGGAAGGCGTCGCAATTCATCATTGCGAGACTCAGGACCACAAGGTCGCCGATGTCTTGGATCGCAAGCTGATCGCGGCGGCGAAGGATGCGATCGAAGCCCGCAAGCCGGTGCAGATCGAGATGCCTATCCGCAATACCGACCGCACGACCGGCGCCATGCTTTCCGGCGAGATCGCAAAGCGTCACGGCCATGCCGGCCTGCCCGACGACACCATCCATGTGAAGTTCAAGGGCACGGCCGGTCAGAGCTTCGGCGCCTGGGTTGCAGCCGGCGTGACGCTGGAACTGGAAGGTGAGGCCAACGACTATGTCGGCAAGGGCCTGTCCGGCGGTCGGCTGATCGTCTATCCGCCGGCCAATGCGCGCATCGTGCCGGAAAAGAGCATCATCGTCGGCAACACCGTTCTATACGGCGCCATTGCAGGCGAATGCTATTTCCGCGGTGTCGCCGGTGAACGTTTCGCCGTGCGCAATTCAGGGGCCATCGCCGTCGTCGAAGGGACCGGCGATCACGGCTGCGAATACATGACCGGTGGCATCGTCGTTGTGCTCGGCGAAACCGGACGCAACTTCGCTGCCGGCATGTCGGGTGGCATTGCCTATGTGCTTGACGAGAACGGCATGTTCGAGCGGCGCTGCAATCTCGCCATGGTCGATCTCGAACCGGTGAAGGAAGAACACGACATCATGGAGCGGCGTCGCCACCAGACCGGCGATCTCGAAAGCCATGGCCGTGTCGACGTGATGAGCGACATGACGCGCTTCGACGCCGAACGCCTGCGCCAGTTGGTCGAAAACCATGCGCGCTACACCAACTCGTCGCGCGCGCGCGCAATTCTGGACGATTGGGAGGCCATGCTACCCAGGTTCCGCAAGGTGATGCCGGTGGAATATCGCCGCGCCCTCAGGGAAATGAAGCAGGCGCAGGAAACCGCGCAGGCAATGGCCGCAGCAGGAGAATAAGAGTCGTGGGCAAGATCACCGGTTTCCTGGAAATCGATCGGCAGGACCGCAAGTACCTGCCGGCCGCCGACCGCGTCAGGAATTACAACGAGTTCGTCATCCCGCTTGCCGAGGAAGCCGTGCGCGACCAGGCGGCGCGCTGCATGGATTGCGGTATTCCCTATTGTCACAATGGTTGTCCGGTCAACAATCAGATCCCGGACTGGAACGACCTCGTCTATCATTCCGACTGGGAAGAAGCCTGCCGCAACCTTCATTCGACCAACAACTTTCCGGAATTCACCGGGCGCATCTGCCCGGCGCCCTGCGAAGCAAGCTGCACGCTGAACCTCACCGAAGCGCCCGTGACGATCAAGACGATCGAATGCGCCATTGTCGATCGCGGCTGGAAGGAGGGCTGGATTCAACCGCAACGGCCTTCAGCCAGGACCGGGAAGAAGGTCGCCATTGTCGGCGCGGGTCCGGCCGGACTGGCCGCCGCCCAGCAGCTCGCGCGGCGCGGCCATGAGGTCCATGTGTTCGAGCGTCAGGCCAAGGCCGGTGGCCTGCTGCGTTACGGCATCCCTGACTTCAAGATGGAAAAACACCACATCGATCGCCGCATCGCACAGATGGAAGCGGAAGGGGTGGTTTTCCACTACGGCGCCCATATCGGCGTCAACAAGAGCGCAAAGGAACTCGATCGCGAATTCGACGCCGTGCTGCTGACCGGCGGGGCGGAAAAGCCGCGCGATCTCGAGGTCGAGGGGCGCAACCTCTCCGGCGTTCATTTCGCAATGGAATTCCTGCCGCAGCAGAACCGGCGCGTCTCCGACGAGCCGATCGGACAGGTCGAACCGATCCTGGCCGGCGGCAAGCATGTTGTCGTCATCGGCGGCGGCGACACGGGCTCGGACTGTATCGGCACCTCGTTCCGCCAGGGGGCCGTGTCGGTGACACAGCTGGAAATCATGCCGGCACCGCCGGAAAAGGAAAACAAGCTGCTGACCTGGCCCGACTGGCCGCTGAAGATGCGCACCTCCTCGAGTCAGGCCGAGGGCGCGACCCGCGACTTTGCGGTGATGACGCGGCGCCTTCTCGGCACGGACGGTCATGTCCGCGCCATCGAATGTGTCCGCGTCGACGAGAAGATGCAGGCGATCCCCGGTTCCGAATTCGAAATCAAGGCCGATCTCGTGTTGCTGGCCATGGGCTTCGTGCATCCGGTGCATGAAGGCATGCTGAAGGAGCTCGGCGTCGAGCTCGACAAGCGCGGCAACGTCGCTGCCGATACGGCGACCTACAGATCGTCGCTCGAGAAAATCTTCGCAGCTGGCGACATGCGCCGCGGCCAATCGCTTGTGGTATGGGCGATCCGCGAAGGCCGGCAGGCTGCCCGCGAGGTAGACCTGTTCCTGATGGGGGAAACCGTATTGCCGCGCTGACCGCAGGCGCGGATCGAAACGGAAAGGCCCCTGTGAGAATGCTCGCAGGGGCCTTTTTCATGCAAGGAAAACCGGAAGGGAACCGGGGAAAATGAAATCCGCATATGGCGACTATTTTGATGGCATTCGGGCCATGCTGCCGCTGCTGCCCGGCGCTGTGCCGTTCGGCATGATCGCGGGCGCCGTTGCGGCCGAAGCCGGATTCGGCACGGCTGCAGGAATCGGACAGTCGGTCGTGATCTATGCCGGCGCCGCTCAGCTGGCGGCAACGCAACTGGTCGCGGTGGCGGCACCGGCTCTGATCATTGTCCTGACCGGCCTCGTCGTCAATCTGCGCTTTGCAATGTACAGCGCCTCGCTTGCCTCACATTTCACCGGCCTTTCATTGCGCCACCGCGCGCTTCTGGCCTACCTGATGACCGATCAGTCCTACGCACTGACAGTCGCACGATATGGCGCGGCGGGCAGCGCGGATTCGGCGGCGAAGGCGCGCTTCTATCTGGGCGGCGCCGTCGCGATGTGGATCGTCTGGCTGAGCGCAACCGCGGCCGGATTCCTGCTCGGAAGCCGCGTGCCGCCAAGCTGGTCGCTCGATTTCTTCGTGCCGCTGAGTTTTCTCGCCCTGCTGGTGCCCGGCATCCGCGACCGGGCCACCGCCGCGGCAGCGGCGACAGGTGCAGCCGTCGCGGTCATCGCTGCAGGCCTTGTCTTCAATCTGGGGCTCTTTGTTGCGGCCGCCTGCGGCATTGCAGCCGGCTATCTTGTCGAAACGCGTTACGCCGCCAGGGGAGAACGCAAATGACCATAACGACGCTCTGGCTGGTGATTGCTGCCATTGGCATCGGCACCTTCGTTCTGAGGTTTTCCTTCATCGGCTTGTCGGGCCGCATGGCCCTGCCCGATGCGATGACGCGTGCTCTGCGTTTCGTGCCGGCCGCCGTCCTGAGCGCCATCATTCTGCCGGCGGCCTTGCGCATGCCGGCGGGCGAACTCGATGCTTCCCTCGACAATCCGCGTCTGATTGCCTGCGTCATTGCGGCTCTGATTGCCTGGATGACCCGAAGCGTCCTGGCCACACTGGCCGTCGGCATGGCAACGCTGTGGGCGCTGCAAGCGCTGCTCTAGCCGGTTCCTTCGTCAAGCACCCCACGGAGAAATTTCGCGCCTTCGCGAGCGCGGCGCGCCTCGCTATCGAACCGGATCTCGACATCGCGCCAACGCGTCATGCGCCACTCGTTCATCTTGTCGCGCGCCGCGATCGACATTGCGCCGACACCCGCCTGCTGCATCTGCCCGTTCCAGGCGGTCGACAACGCCACAATCGTATCCTGCACCGGCCCGACGCCGAACCCGTTGGTCCATGTGACGAGCCGCTCGCTGTTGAGCACCAGCAGCAATGCCGCCGTGATCCAGAGCGCCCGCGCAAACCGGGCGACGGCACGCCGCGTATGCTCGGCCATCTGCAACTCGACACGCGAGGCCGCTTCCCAGCCATCCTCGAGGTCAGTTTCGATTTCGCGAATGAGGTCCAGCATGTTTCGGCCTCAGAACTGAAAATAGATGAATGGCGCAACGCCTTCGGGCGCGACGGCCCAGATCACCCAGATGCCGCCGCCGAGGATGAGCCCGAGAACCGGCGACGGCAACCATTGAAGGCCCTGCGCCAGCCAACGCCCAAGATCGCGCGGCGTGAACTGGAAGACCATCGCAAGCGCGATCAGGCCGACCAGGAACGGCGTCGCGTAAAGGCTGGGATCGGACCAGCGCGCAAAGCCCGCAACATAGCTGCCGGCCGTCGAGAAACTGTCGGCGCGAAAGAATATCCAGGCGAAGCAGACCAGATGGAACGTCCAGACGACGCCAACGACATGCTGTGCAGCATGGCCGACGGCGCTAACAAACCCGCCGGGATCGCCGTCGGGTGGCGCAAACGCGTCGAGCTTGCGCCGCGCGTATCTCTCGATGGCCAACATGCCGCCGTGAAAGGCGCCCCAGAAGACAAAGGTCCAGGCTGCACCGTGCCAGATGCCGCCGAGGAACATGGTAAGAAACAGATTGCGATAGGTCTTCGCTTCGCCGTGTCGGTTGCCGCCCAGCGGCTTGTAGAGATAGTCGCGCAGCCAGGTGGACAGCGAAATGTGCCAGCGCCGCCAGAAATCCTGCAGGCTCGAAGCCCGGTAGGGCTGGTTGAAATTCTCGAGGAAGCGATAGCCGAGCAACGCGGCGACGCCGATGGCGATGTCGCTATAGCCCGAGAAGTCGCAATAGATCTGGATCGCGTATCCATAGACACCGATCAGGAGGTCGAGCGCACCGACCGCAGTCGGGTCGAAAAACACCGGATCGACAAGTTCGGTCGCCAGATAGTTGGCGATCAGCATCTTCTTGGCGAGGCCTGACAGGATCAGCACGGTGCCGACACCGACATGGGCGCGGGTCAGCGCGGGTGCCCGATGAAGTTGCGGCAGGAAATCGGCCGCGCGCACGATCGGACCCGCGACGAGCTGCGGGAAGAAGGAGATGTACAGCATCAGATTGGCGAGCGAGCGCTCCGGCCGCACATGACCGCGATAGACGTCGACGACATAGGAGATGCCCTGAAAGGTAAAGAAGGAAATGCCGACCGGCAGGATCACCTGCATGAAAGGCAGATCGCGTTCGAGCCCGGCCATTTCGAGCAGCGTCGACAGAGAGGTGAGAAAGAAGCCGTAGTATTTGAAGAATCCGAGGATAGAGAGACCGCCCGCCACCGCACAGGTAACCACAAGCTTGCGCAGCACCGGATGCGCGGTGCGGGCCAGCGCGAGCCCGGCGGCATAGTTGATCAGCGTCGAGACCAGCAGCAGCCCCATGAACCGCCAGTCCCACCAGCCATAGAAGAAATAGCTGGCGGCGAGCAGCACAAGCTTGCGCCAATGCGGCGTCCAGCGCGCGGCCCAGCTGACCGTAAAAACGATCAGGAAAAAAATCCCGAACTCTATGGTCGGAAAAAGCATGCCGCCCCGTCGCTTGCGCCCGAATGCATCTCGCCCAGTCAACCATCAGGGGGGCATGACGGATCCTGGCCATCATCCCCGCACGGGTGGAAAAGCTCAATGTTTCCCTTAACTTATGGTTAACCACCCGAGATGGCGGCCGGCCGGCAGAACGCTCCTTCGGTCCCCGTACGCATGGCCATAAGTGCGGTCCATAACGCCTCGCCGAGAAGTGCCGCGCCGGCGGGCCGCAAATGCACCCGGTCGGCATAGGCCAGAGGCGGCTCCGCCATGGCCCAGCGATGCACGGCGCAGCGCCCGCCCATTGCGTCGGCGCCGTCCCAGAACCAGGCACCTCTTTCATCCGCAAGCTCCTGCAGAGCCGCGCGCACGGAGGCAAGCCGGGGCGGCGTCGCCCAGCCATCGCCGCAGGGCTCGCCCTTCCCCTGCCTGGCGCCGTCAAACGGACCCAGCAAGGCGAACGACGCGTCCGGGACCGCGGACGCGATACGGTCCATCAACCCGCCGACCAGCGCCTTGTAGGCGCCCCTGTCGAGACCATCGCCGAAGCCCTCATTGGTGCCATATCCGAGAATGACGAGATCGGGCTTCAGCGCCGCAAGTTGCGCCGCGACGATTCCTTCGTCCCAGCGCGTCGACACGGCGGCCGTCGCCGCGACGATACCGTGACTGTCATAGCGAACGCCCGGACGACCATCGGCCGGTGCAAGTGCAACCGACCATCCGAGCAGATGGACAGGCCCGTTGCCGACCGGCCGCAGCACGGCGCGACCCGATGCCGCCGGGACGGTCAGGCGGACAAGCCCGGGCGCATCGCGCCGCGTCGACAGACGGAACGGCGCGGCGTCGCCGAGTTTCAGCATGACAGCGCCGGTATCGGGGCCCCCGGCGACTTCCAGCGTGATCGAGTTGAAGGGCGCCGGTCTCTGCAACGTCGCCACAGCATCGGGCCCTGAGGCGCTAGCGCGGAATCCTTGCAGCCCGAAGGGCCCGTCGCTCGCCTGCGGCAGGCTTGAAACGACGGACCAGGGCCCCTCCATCGATAATTCGAAGCCGTCCGGCGCGTAGTAACGGAAGGGAACGCCCGGCATCAGCCCGCGGCCGGCATCGCCGAAACGGGCCTGCCAGCGCTGGCGCAGCGCGCGCGTCAGATGATCGAGCGAGATATGGCTGTCGCCGAGATGCAGCACAGTGAGAGGATACGTGCGGACACCGGCATCGACGGCAGCGATCGCCGCATGAAAAGATTGAAGCTCCGCAGGCGCAGGCGGACAGTCGTCGCCGCGAACCGGGAGCGGCAGAAGACAGGCGACAACAAGTGCCGCTGCCAGACAGATGGCGGCGATACGGGTCGCGTCAGTTGACCGGGCCGGTCCAGCGCCAGTCATCGGATCGGCCGGGGCGTCTGCCCGATGTGTCATAGACGAAAGACTCCCGGGCAACGGATTCAACAGCCGCGGGCACTTCCGGTACCGGCGGCACCGCCTCGGCGACGCGAACCGCCGCATATCCGCTTTCGATGTCGGCCAGTATGGCATCTGCCATGCGGGCACCCAGCAATTCGTAGCCCGGCATCGTGAAATGAATACCGTCCTCGGCGCGCAACAGCCGCGTGCGGCCGAAACGATCGGCACCATAGGCCGTGTAGGCGCCGCTCTCATCGGTCGCGAGGCCTTGGGTGCTGACGAAGGCAACGCCATTGGCACGGGCACGATCTTCGAAGATCTGGTTGAACTGCGCCATGTCGCCGCCGAAGCGCGGGCTGCGCATCACCGGCAGTTCGAGCCAGTAGATACGGGCCCCCGTTGCCTGCAGCGTCGCGGTGAACTGATCGACGCGCCGCTCATAGATCTCGCGCCAGCCCGGCTCGAAAAGCGCATGGCGCTTGCCTTTTTCGACGATCGGCTGGCGGTCGTTGGTGCCCATCACGACGACGGCGATGTCGATCCGGGTCTCGGCCGCGATCTCGCGCACCGCTGCGTTCCAGTCGTAATAATCGGCGCGCGAGAAGCCGGTGGCGACGCGCGATTTCTTGATGACCGTGAAGCGCTTGTCCTGTCGCAGCACGTGGTAGAGCCCGGCCCATGTCCCGTCGCCGAGCGAATCGCCCATCACGACGACGTTGTAACGTCTTGATTGAACGGGCTTTTCGGCAACGGGCGGCGGCTCATCGCTGTCGACCAGCGCCGCGCTTTCGACGCGCACCGGCGTCAGCTGCAGCGGCTCGGCGGCCGCCGAAGCCCACCAGAACAGCAGCAACGGCAGTACGAGTCCTGCCATCAGCGCAAGGCGCCAAGCCTGATCTTCCTGCGCTTTTGCGGCGCGCGCTTGCATCGCTGTCCCCGAAAACCCCGAAAACGTCCCGGAACGGGCCGTTTTGCGCCACCTTGCGGCGCTTCATCATCCACATTCCTGCAGAGGCCGTGCCCCGGCCCGCGCCTCAAAACGGGACAAAGTCTAGTCGGTGGGGCCACCATTGCCTAGAGCGCGGCACAGCGATGCGACAGCGCAAAAAAGGGCAAAGCCCCCCTCTGTCACGCAACTGTCAAAAATCTGTCACAAAAGGAGCGGCGCGACGGCGCGGCCAGCACTTGTCCCCGGGGGATAAGTCGCCGCGAAAAAACTTGTCCCCGGTTTCGCCGCAAGACACCGATCCGCGCCACTCAGACGGCGCTGCGCAGCAGATCCGAAACCACCCGTTCGAGGTCCTTCAGCGAGGCGCAGGTGACCGCCTTGTCGCAATAGGGCTGCAGCTTGCGCATCTCGCTGTCGCCCGAATTCCACATCGTGCGCGGTTCGGGATTGAGCCAGACGACACGCCGCGCGCGGGCATGGATCTTCTTCAGGATGTCGCCGCGCGGATCGCCGTAGTTCGAGCGCGCATCGCCAAGGATCAGAACGGTGGTGCGGTGATCGACATCGTCGAGCGCGATCTGCTCGAAATCCATGAAGGCCTGTCCGTAATCGGTCGAGCCGCCGCCGAAATCGCGCAGCACCTCGACCAGCGCCTCTTCGAGCTTCTCGCGCTCGAAGAGCGAGGTCGTCTCGCCGAGTTGGCCCGAAAAGGCGAAGCTGCGCACGCCGGGCAGCACCTCCTGCAGCGAATAGAGGAACATCAGCAGGAAGCGCGCGACCTGCGCGACCGAACCCGAGACGTCGCAGACCGCCATCACCTTCGGCCGGTCGATCTTGGTCCGCTTCCAGACCGTGTGGAACATCAGCCCGTCATATTCGATATTGGCGCGGATCGTGCGGCGCACATCGAGCACGCCGCGCCGCGACACTTTCTTGCGGCGCGAATGCAGCGCGATCAGGCGCTTGGCCATCTTGCGCACCAGCTCGCGCATGATCTTCATGTCGGAGCGGTCGATATTCGACAACCGGACCTGCGCCAGCACCTCCTCGCGCAACTGCCGGCCCGAATTGGCGGTGAAGATTTCGAGCTGCTTTTCGACATAGTCGCGCACCTGGCCGCGCAGGCCCTCGCGCAAATCCGAGAGACGCTCGGCGCCCGGCGCATTGCCCGCGCGCTCGCGCCGCTCGATCTCCGCGTTGAGACCGTCGAGCCCCATCAGTTCCATGATGCGGCGCGTGAACATGCCGCGTTGCGTGAAGAGACGGATACGATTGAGCTGCGCCTGCCGCGCCCCTTCGGCCAGTGCCATCTGCAACTCGGCCTGATCGCCGCGTTCGAGCAGCGAAGCAAGATCGGTGGCGGGCGCGGGCTCACCGCCCTCGCCCGGTTCGCCCGACATGCCGCCCGAGCCCGGCGCCGACGGACTGCCCGATTGTTGCGGCGACCCGTCCTCGCCCTCACCGCCTTCGGCTTCGGCGCCGTCGGCGCTGTCCGCGCGGTCGTCATTGGCGGCGGGCGGCCGCGACTTGAACTGGTCGAAGGCGAAGAAGGTGTCGAAGGTCTCCTCGAAGGCAGCCTTCTCGTCCTCGCTTTTGGCCAGCACCTGACCGAGCGCATCGCGCAGCGTCATGCGGTCGTCGAGACCGACAAGCCCGACGACACGGCCGGCATCGATCGATTCCGAGGTCGAGACACGGACATCGGCCGAGCGCAGCGCGCGAATGAAATCGCCAAGGACTTCGGTCATGGCGCCCTACCTCGCCTGCACCGCTTTCGTCACCAGCGCATTGATCTCGCCGTCGACATTGTCGATGTCGTCCTGGAATTTCAGCAGCACGTTGAGCGTGTTGCGGACGAGATCGGCATCAAGCTCGCGGGCGTGCAACAGAACGAGCGTGCGCGCCCAGTCGATGGTTTCGCTGACCGCCGGCAGTTTCTTGAGGTCGAGCGTGCGCAAGCCCTGCACGAAGGCGACCAGCTGGCGGCGAAGTTCTTCCTCCACTTCCGGCACGCGCGAACGGATGATGCGCTGCTCGAGATCCGTGTCGGGGAAGGGAATGTAGAGATGCAGGCAGCGGCGCTTCAGGGCGTCGCCGATCTCGCGCGTGTTGTTCGACGTCAGGAACACGATCGGCGTGGTGCGCGCCTTGATGGTGCCGAGTTCGGGCACCGAAATCTGGTAGTCCGACAGAAGCTCGAGCAGGAAGGCTTCGAACTCGTCGTCCGACTTGTCGATTTCGTCGATCAGCAGCACCGCGCCGCCCGGCTGCCACAGCGCTTTCAAGAGCGGCCGCGGCTCGAGAAACTCCTCGGAGAAGAACGTGTCGTCGAAATCATGCAGCCGCGTCATGGACTCCTTGAGACCGTTTGCGCCGGCCATCAGATCGCCAAGTTTTTCCTTCAGCACCTGCGTGTAGAGAAGCTGCTTGCCGTATTTCCACTCGTAAAGCGCCTTGGCCTCGTCGAGACCTTCGTAGCATTGCAGCCGGATCAGCGGCTTGCCGACCAGTTCGGCGGTGGCCTTGGCAAGTTCAGTCTTGCCGACGCCGGGCGGACCTTCGACCAGCAGCGGCTTCTGCAGCCGTTCGGCCAGAAAGATCGAGGTGGCGATATGGGCGTTGCAGATATAGCCGCGCGTCTCGAAGCCCTTGCGGACCGCTTCGATTTCGGCGACGGCGTTTTTCGGTTCTGTGCTCAAGCGAATTGCGAGGGGCGGAAAGCGGCCCCTTCCCTGCGTTAACCTGTTGCGATTGCTGCAAGAGTAACACAGGCGTGCAGGGCTCGGGCAATGCCAAAGCGGTGGCTCCCTGTTCACCGCGCGAGCGGCACCGAACGGCGCTGCACACGGCGTTACTCACCCGAAGGCGGCGCGGATGACCTTGCCGACGACGGCGGCCTGATCCGCCGCGCCGAGCTTCGACTTGATATGCGAGAAATGCGAGCGGACGGTCGCCATCGAAAGACCCTGCTCGCGCGCGAAGGCGGAAAGACTCAAGCCTTCGGCAAAGGCCGCCGCAAGCTCCGCTTCGCGCGGCGAAAGCCCGTACCAGGCCGACAGCGCATCGCGGTCGATCCGGCGGCGGCGCCCTTCTTCGAAGATCCGGAGCAGCGCGATCGGCGGCGCGCCGGATCCGTCGGCCGGTGGCTGAATGCGCTCGCAGCGAAGGAGAAAAACCTCGCCCCGGCCATTCACGGCCCGGCCATAACGGTCGGCCGGACCGAAATTGTCTCCTGCACTGACCAGACCGAAAGCCTGATCCATCAGAGTCGAAAGCGCCTCTTCGCTCTGCGCATCGGCGCCGCTGAGCCTGCCGTTCTTGTGGATGAAGACATTGCCGTTCTCGAGCACACGGCGCGCCCGGCGATTGGCGAGAATGACATGCCGGCTGGTGCTGAGCAGCAGCATCGCCTCCGGTGCGTCGGCGAAAAGAAGCGTCAGCCAGTCGTGCTCGATCTGCTCCTGCGTGACAAGGGCGCCGAATTCGAGCCGCCGCTCCATGAAATGCCACACCCAGTCGGGATCGTGATCGCGTGCCCATTCGAAAAGCTGGTCGAACCGTTCGGTCATGTGCGGCTGCACGAATTCCGACATCTGGCGCGCATAGGCATCGCTGAGATGCTGCTTCTCCGCCGCCGTCCGCGCCGCCGCACCCGTGCGCCGCCGCACGAACTGGCCGATGCTGGCCAGCGCCGCCGCGGCCTGGGGCGACAGCGGCTGCAGACGCTGCCAGGTGTCGGGAAGTCCTTGCCAGACATGGAGATGCGCCCGGCCGCCGACGCGGCGCAGCCCTTCTGCGAGCAGTCGCGCATCGTCGAGCAGAATGTCGTCGGCACCGGCATGGATGAGGGTTTCGGGCAGGCCCGAAAGCTCGCCGAAGACCGGCGAGGCCAGCGGATGGCGCGGATCGGCGCCTTGCAGATAGTCGATGGTCAGCATGGCCAGCACCTCGACATCGGAGGCAAAGCGGCCGGTGCGGATGTTCTCGACATAGGAACCGCCCGACATCGTCAGATCGACCCAGGGCGCGAGCGCAACGAAGCCGGCCGGCAGCGGCGCGCCCTCGTCGCGCAGCGTAACGAGGGCGGCAAGGGCGATGCCGGCGCCCGACGTGTCGCCCATCACGACGAGCTTCGAGGGCAGGACGCCGCGCGCCAGCAACGCCTTGTATGTCGCGGCCACGTCCTCGATGGCGAGCGGAAAGGGGTGCTCCGGGGCGAGCCGGTAGTCGACCAACAGCACACGGGCATGGGCATTGCGGGCGACGGCATCGGCGACGACGCTATGCATCGGCCCCCGGTTCATCGCGAAGGTGCCGCCATAGACATAGAGGACCGTCGGACCGCCGGCTTCCGCCTCGCCGCACCAGACGGCCGGCCGCGGGAACCCGGCCGCCTCGGCAAGAGGATTGGTCTCGACTGCGTTCTCCATCGGCGCCCCGGCCAGTGGGGACCGGCAGTCCCCCTTTTCCCGGAACCCTATCATCACTTGTGATGAGGACAGAATAGCCGAATTGGCCCTACCCCTTGTCAAAAGGGGCGGATTTCGTCGCCGGCGCAAGCAGAGAGGGCCGACAAATGACATTGCAGACCGAGAAATGCGCTCCGGCGCGGCCGGCAAGCGTCTGGCGGCGCGCCGCCCTGGTCCTCATTGCCGGCCTGGCGCTGGCGGGTGCGGCCAAGGCCGCCGATGTCGACGGTGCAAGCGACCACCCGCTGATCAAGCGCTACGAGGACGCCGTCATCATCGGCTATCACACGCAGGCCTATGACGAGTTCGACATCGCGACAGGGCCGCACACGAGCAACGCGGCGAAGCTGACACAGGCGCAAACGGTCGAGGGCGCGCTTACGCGCCTTCTCTATGTGGCGCCCGAAGGCCGCTCGACGCTGGAAGTGATGCGCAACTACAAGACCGAACTGGCGGACAAGGGGTTCGACATCCTTTTTGACTGCAAGGGTTCCGAATGCGGCATCGGCCCCGATGCGCCGCGCGCCGGCTCTGCGATCATATCGAGTGCGCTGATCAAGCGCGTTGCCCTGACCAATAGCGGGCAGATCACGCAATATGCGTTTTCGCAGCCGCAGGATGTGCGCGTCCTCACGGCCAAGCTCGACCGGCCGGAAGGCGCGGTCTATGTCTCGCTGGCCATCGCCATCGAGGGCTTCGACCATTTCAAGGCAACGGCGCTGAAACCGCTGGTGCTGCTCGACGTGATCGAGACCGGCGAGATGGAACAGCGCATGGTGCTGGTCGAAGCGGCGGCGATGGCCAAGGCGATCGCCGAGACCGGCCGCATCGCGCTTTACGGCATCTATTTCGACACCGACAGCGCCACCATCAAATCCGAATCCGGCGAAACGTTGACCGAGATCGCCCGGCTGCTGAAGGACGACGGCGCGCTGAAGCTCTATGTCGTCGGCCACACCGACAGCCGCGGCACCTACGACCACAACATGTCGCTCTCGGCGCGGCGCGCCGAAAGCGTCGTCGCGGCGCTGACCAGCGAACACGGCATCGCGCCCGCGCGGCTGAAAGCGGCCGGCGTCGGTCTGCTGTCGCCCGTCGCAAGCAACGAAAGCGAGGAGGGCCGCGCCCTCAACCGCCGCGTCGAACTAGTGCGGCAATAGACGTCACACCGGGAGGTGGGGATGAAACGGCGCGAGGCGAAAGGACTGACGGCCGGCCTGGCGATGCTGGGACTTGTCTGCGCACCTGCCGGCGCCGCCGCGCAAACCTTCGAGCAGCCGACGCTCGCACCGCCCGTCATGGCCCCGCCGCCCGCCGTCATGCCCGGCGCGCCATCCGCGCCGCCGATCGCACTCGACCGGAGCGACCGCCGCTTTCTCGACGAGTTGAGCGAAGAAATAGACCGCATGATTGCGGAGGTGAACGAGGCGCGGGCGCGGACACTGGAAGAGTTCGCTGGCGACGGCGCGCGGGCCGCAATCGCCCGTGCATTCGAACGCACGGGCATCGCGGCGATCGGGCCGGGCCGAAAAATCTTTGGCGACCCGATTTATTACGAACTGTCGCCCTGGGACACGACGCGGCCGCCGGCACGGCCGCCGATTTTGTCGCGCAGCACCGACTACGGTGAGAGCGCATGGCAACGAAACGAAACGCTCGTGCGGAACATCGTCGAGGTTTTCCACGACCGTTACATCGGCAAGTTGAAGACGGCAAAGGAGGGTCTTGCGGCGCGCCCGTCGGAGATCGCCAGGCAGGCGGGTGTGACGCCACCTTCGATGACCCGCACCGTCCGCAGCGGGCTCGAAGCCGATCTGAAATATCTGCAAGGCGGCCACGAATTGTGGAAGAGCGCCGAAGCGGATCTGAGGGAATCGCTGCTGCCGACCTATCGGGATCGGCTCCTCGGCGCGTATGCCGGACATGCCCGGTACACACAACTCTATTCGGAACTCGTCGACCGGCGGGAGCGCGGGCGCTACGAACTCGAGTTGCGCTTCGTCGCCGCGCGCGACGAGCGCATGCGTCAGGTCGAAATTCTGGAGAGCTATCCGCCCGGCAGCGGGCTGGGGAACGAAAACGTCGCGCGGATTCGCGCGCTCGATGACGAGATGCGGGCCATCGCCGGCGAGATCGAAACCGTCCTTTCCGCCGAGCAGGCAGACCGCGAAATATATTCCTCCTGCGCGCTGAGCCTGGGTATCTGGGCAAACGATCTGGAAGCCCGCCCGCGCAAGTCGCCGCCGGTGTCGATATACGAAGCGCCGCAACATGCCGTCAGCCATCTTGGCGGGCGGCCCTATTTCAGGCCCTATGAAACGGATGCGATGGCGCCGGACCTGCGCAAACATCTCGAAATGGAAGACCCCTGCGGCGCCGCGCCGCCGCCCGAAGAGGTGCCCGCGCGGCTTTCGATCGTGATACCGCGCTTCGAGGCGCCGCCACCGCCGGACCTGCTCGACGACGACGACCTCGCGGCGCCGATGCCGTCCCTCGTCTTCGAGCCTGCAAACGAAGTGTATTATGGCCACCCGTTTCACGTCGAAGCCCTGTTCGAGGAAGACCGGCCGGGCAGCACCTACAGCGTGCGCCTGAACGGCCAGCATTCGGTTATCGTCGAACAGACGGAAGAAAATCCGCGCCTCTATCGCAGCGCCACGCTGGTCCTGACTTATCAAGGTCTGATTCACGGAGGCGGGCGATGAAGCTTTTCGGTATCGACATTCCGCTACCCGATCCCGGTACGCCGGCGGGCATGATCGCAGCCGGCGCGGGCGGCGCGGCGGCGGTTGCCGGTGCGGCGATGCTGGCGATGGCCGCCTTCGGCGACGACGACATGGCGCCGGTCGAACTCGCCGGGAAATGGGAAGTTGCCTATCACGACCGCATTCTCGGCCGGGTGACGGGCCGCGCGACGGTGGATGAGGGCGAGGGCGGCGCCGAAGTCGTGCTGACGCATCCGAAGACCGGGGAAAAATACACGCTGCGCTCGACCCGCTTCGCGCGTGCCGGCGACATGCTGAACGTGACGCTCGAAGGCCAATGGCCGGGCGCCGAAGGATATGTCGAGCCGCCGCTCGGCGAGGAAAAGGCCGTGGGCGCGGGCTCGCCCTATGAATGGAGCGGACCGGAAAAGATCACCCTGGCTCATGGCGATTCCGAGGAGACGTTCAGGGTTCTGAAGGACGAGCCCGTCGGCAAGCACAAGGTCGAGCTGGAGCTTTACATCGGCGAGGAAGCGCTGACCGGCAGCTGGAAGCAATGGGCGAACGCGGTCACGGGCCGCGACGAAAGCGACGGCGGCCGCATCGCCGATTTCCGCTTTGCCGGCGACGGCACCGGCCGCGCCTTCCAGACCGGCACCGAGACCTGGTACCGCCCGCGCCCGGTCATTCATCTGGTGACGCCGACCGCCGACCAGCTGTCGATCGTCGAATATCTCGGCGCCCGCTATCCCTATCCGTGGGACGCGAAGGGCGCGCCCGTCAAGCGGGCCGATGAATTGCGCTACCTGCTGGTGGTGGGCGACGAACTGCCGACCGAAGTCGGCGAGAAGATCAAACTGGAATCGCTCGACGACGATATCGAGTACTTCGTCCGGGCCAAGCAGTCGGACTACGCCGACGACGTGATCGCGCGCGAGATGCTCGAGAACGGCTTTTCCTACACAAAGCAGCAGCTCAAGCGGCAGATGCTGGCCGACGGCATTGGCAACGACAGCATGCTCGTGCCGCTGATGGCCGAAATCTACAAGAAGGACTGGGTGATCCTCGGCGCCCGGCTCAAACGCCCGGCCATGCCGGGCCGCAAGGGCTTCAAGCTGAACGGCGCCGAAGGAAGCTGGGTGCTGCGTCACGGCGATTTCGTCGCCGACTTCGCGGTGGTGCGCGCCGTCGGCGACGAAACCGAGGGCGCCGACCATGTGCTGATCCCCGAGAAAATCTATCTGGAACTGCGCACGACGGCGCTGTTTCCCTTCGACGAAATTCCGGTGCAGCTCTGGGTCAACGACACGCCGCATCTGTTCGGCAACAGCCGCACCATCATGGCAAAGCGCCTGCCGCGCACGAAGGAAGACGACGAGGCGCTGGCCGAATTGCGCGAGGCCGTGCGGTTCGCCGGCGGCGAGGTCGAGAACGTCAAGCCGGTTCACATCTATCGCACACCGCCCATTGGCCTTGTCGACAAGGGACAGGAAGCCTCCGGCGGCGCGATGGACCTGCCCGATGTCTCCTCGGAGGACTGGCGCGTTCAGGTGAAGGACGGCGACGTCATTCAGGGCGTCAACGCGGCCGTCGACAAGCTGCGCACCGAACCTTTCCACGCCAAGGCGGTGGCGGTGAACTCGCCGGCCGAAATCGTCCGCCATGTCGCGCCCGCGCTCGGCAACGCGCAGAACCTGACCTGGACGCGGGCGGTTGCCGAAGCCGCGCGCTGCACCGGCATACCGTTCGAGACGCCGGTCGATTTCGACGCGCTGGCGCGGCGCAAGGCCAAAACCTTTTCAAACACCGTGCTGCTCGACGATGCGGCCAAACGCGCCACCGGCAAGCAAATCCTCGGCGATCTGAGCGGGTACGGCAGAGCGGCGAATTTGCTGGCCGATCTCGGCGCCAGCGGCATTCAGAGCCCGAGCGCGTTTAGCGGCGGCAAGACCTATTCGCTCGACATGCGGGTCGGCGATCACGCGGCCATGCTGATCCTGCGCGAAGCCTTCATCGAGATGATGACGCGCCAGATCGAGGAGCTTTCGGCGATCACATCGGACGATGCGCTTTACGGCTTCCGCGCCAGCGCCGAAATCCCCTCATCCTACGCCCCGAACCATCCCTTCGCGGATATCGACGTCAGGGCGCCGAACGGCCAGACCGTCTATTACCCGTTCAGCTATGCCGGCGACGCGCTGTTGAAGACCGAACTCGGGCTCGACGCCGAGGCGGCCGAAGCCTGGCGGCTCGACGCGACGCGTCAGTTGCTCCGGCAGCACATCGCCGCGCTGCGCGAGGCCCGCGCCAAGGCGCAGGCGATCAAGACCTGCGGCGAGCACCAGAAGCTGGTCGACCTGACCGGCCGCGGCTTCGCCGCCGTCAACCGCTATGCGCGCAGCCGGTTGATGACCGCACAGTCGGTTCGCGGCGAGCGCGACGATGCCTGGAAGGCCGACCGCGTGGCCCGGGCCTGGCTGAACGGCGTGCCGGTGTTTGCCGAAGCGCTGGCGGCGCAGCAGGAACTGTCGGCGCAGGACACGAAACTCATCATGACCGCTGTCGCCATCGGCACCTCCGGGGCGGCGCTGGGCGGCGGCCTTGTCGGCTGGGCCACCGGCTTCGAGGCGCTGTTCTTCAGCACGGCGGCCACCCTGGGCGACATCGGCAATGCCGCCCATGCGCTTTACACGCAGGTCGGTCACAAGCTGAACACCTCGGCTGAAGTACGTTTCGCGCGCAATGCCCATGCCGTTCTCGGCGATGCGCGGCTCGAACAGGCTCTGGCCGAGGACCGCCACTGGGCGGAAATCTCGGCCGGGCTTTATCTCGATGTCGTGCCAAGCCTCGTTTTCACCTCCGGCACCGAATTTCTGAAGGGCCTGTCGGATATCGGCAGCACGTCCAGGTCGCTCTATCGCGGCGGCAAGCGGCTGGTGTCGCAGGCGCGATCAATCGCGCGCGGACGGCAAATTCTCGGCGAGGTCGGCGTCGGCACGGGTGTCAGCCAGGCCACGCCGCCGAAACTCGTGCAAATCGAACCGCCAAAAATTCCAGCCGAGGATTTCGCCAGGGACTTTCCCGACGGCAAGGATGTGCAGCGCGCGTCGAGCATCGAACTCGACGATCTGATCGACCCCGCCAATCCCGGCAAACTGCCGGACATTGAAGACCTCAACAAACCACAATCCACACCGCCAGCACCGCCGCGCGGACCGCCCGATCCCGCACCTGAGACCGCTCCGGCGCCCGGACCGGCCGCCGACGCGGGCGACACCATTCTCGAAGGCACACCGGGACCACCGTCGCAAGCACGTCCCGCACCGTCACCGGCCCCGGCGGCGGGCGCGGACGCGGACGACACGATCCGCGTCGGCCAGCCGGGCGACGGCGCATCGCCGGCCACGGGCGCCGAGCCTCAGCGGCTTCCCGAAGCCGAGGCCGCCAGCGCCAATGCCGATCAGCTCGACCGTCTGCGCCGCGACGCAGACGCCGCCTATGAACGCTCGCAGCAACTGGCGCAAGAGGCGTTCGCGCAGAACCGCGCGATCGATGCCGCGGAAGGCAACGAACTTCTGAAGGGTGCCCACACCGCGGCGGCGCAGGAAGTTGTGGAAACCGCGGTCGATCAGGCGCGCCGCGCCGGTCTGAGCGAATCCGAAATTCACGCGATCATTTCGAAATACGACGTGACGAGCGGACGCGGCGACCTGATGCGCTTTGCGCTGGTCGACGAGTTGCAGCGGGTATCCGTCCAGCGCCTCGGCTATGAGCTGGTTGACGATCTCTACGCGCAGGACGTGATGGAGCTGGTGACGCGCAGCTATACCGGCGCGGCCGAGCCCGCCGACCTTGCACGGTTGAAGGTCTGGATCGACCGGGCCGCCGATGCCGGCGAGGATTTCTTCTCGCGCCTGCAACGGCAAGGCACCTACACCGATCTCGACGGGTTCGAGAATCTCGCCGATGCCGACGGCATTGCTTCCCTGCGGAAACTCGCCGCCGACAACGACCTCCTGCCGATGGGACTTCTCGAAACGCAGGCGCTGACGGCGAGCGAAAGGCTGGCCGAAAGCTCGATCGGCAGGATCCGCAACCTGCCCGAACCGCAACGCATCGACGTGATGAACGCGATATTCGACGCGCGCCGCATTGCGGCCGAAGCGGGCGTGGCGGCACTCGACGCGACCGAGCGCGCGGCGTTGCGCATCGGCAACGACGTCGTCGGCGACGCGGGCGGGGTTCCGGCCTGGGCCCGCGGCCTCGACAGGGCCTCCTACGAAAGGATCGCGCATCTCGGCCGCCGCACCGATGTGCACAGCCTGATCGAGGCCGATCCGTCCCTGCTGCGTCAGATCGCCGACGACCCCGATATCCGCGCGGCAATCGAATTGCAGGCCTACCGCGATCCGGCCGATTTCCGCAAGGTACTCGCCGCCGAACAGAAGCGCACCCGAGAGCCCCTGGCCGGTGCCTTTACCGAGGCGAAGGACGATCACTGGCTGCCGAAGCAGGTGATGAAGGACGGCAAGGAACAGCCGGTTGCCTTCAAGCATGAATTGCTGGAGGGCGACGGGAAGAAATTCAGCACCGACAAGCTGCTGAGCGGCGGCGACGAGGTTGCCGTTATCGAGCGCGAGCTCGGACCCGCCGATTTGCCGGAATTTGCCGGCGCCAGGCAGATGACCTGGTCCTACATGGAAGCAAAGCTGCTGCCGGACTTCTTCGACAATGTGAACGTGCCGATGATCAAGGGGCGCGGCACGAGTTCGGCGGCCATGCTCAACATGCGCGCCTTCCACAATCTCGACATTCCCTATGGCGACCCGTCGCTGAAGCTCGTCAAGATGTCGAATGTGGAAAATGCCAACACCAGCGTTCAGATCGCCTGGATGAAGCGCGTCTACGGCAAGGACTGGACCAGATATCTGAAAAACACCCATTCGGTGCGCTATGCCGAGTCCGCGCTCAACCAGGCCGGCTTCCGCATCAAGGAGGTGCGGCTGGGAAGCACACCGCCGCTGCGGATGAACGCGCGCGGCATGGTGGAGGGCACGTTCTTCAAGGCCAAGGAGAAGCCGATGGAATTCCTCGCCCGCTACGGCGTCTCGCCCAACGAGGCGATCGAGACCGGGCACGACATCTACATTGTCGTCGAACCTTTCGGCGCCGCGCCGCCACGCTCCGCATCGGCTGCGCCCCGCCGCCGGCGGCGGGCCCTGTCCGGCTGGCGGCCCGCACGACGCAAGCCCCGGATCTCGCCGCTCAGGGCCGGGCGAGCTCAGCCATGAGCCACTTCTGGTGCTGGTGGATCGCGCCTTCGAGATGGCTGAGGCGGCCGGGCGCAGCAGTGGCGCTCTGAAGGCCCTTCTGCACGCCGTCGCAGGCAACGATGTCTTCCATATGCACGGCGAAGGTGCCTTCGCGCAGGAAGGTCTTCAGCGTCTCCACGTCCGGCACGTCAAGCGAGGACGGATGCGCGAGGAGATAGACGGTGAGCTTGAAACGATCGACGCCACCGATCTCCATGCGGTACCAGACGACGCTGTCGGCAAGCACCGCAAGCAGCATCGAGGGATAGACGTTGAAGACCGAGAAACCGCGCCGCGCATGATCGGGGATGCCGTCGAGCGGCTTGAAAAGCGTGTCTGACAGGCCGTTGTCCCTGTGCGGCATGCGCAGCGCCGCATAAGGCGCATTGGTCTCCTCGGCCCGGGAGATCGCGGCCGGGTAATTCGGCTCGAAGGTTTCGGGATGGATGGCGAAGTGGTGATAGGCCTCCATGAAATTGTCGACCAGCACCTTCCAGTTGTAAGGCTGGTCGAACTCGATCCGGCCGACGATTTCCATCTCGTCCATCTTCCAGGGCGCGAATTCCTCGGCGAGCGGCGCGAGCGACTGCGCGAGCGGCGCGGCATCGCCGCCCAGATTGACGAAGATGAAGCCGTTCCAGACCTCGCAGCCGAAGGACGGCAGCGAACAATTCTCATGCTCGAAGCCTTCCGCCTTGTCCATCAGGGGCGCGGCCATCAGCGAGCCGTCGAGCGCATAGGTCCATTTGTGGTAGGGACAGGAAATCGTGCCGCCGCTCTCCGCACCGCTGCCGAGCAGCATCCATCGGTGACGGCAGACGGCGGAAAGCGCGCGCACTTCGCCCGCCTTGCCGCGCACGATCAGCAGCGGCTCGCCCGCGACGTCGATGCGGAAGCGGTCGCCGGGATGAGGGATTTCCGAGGCGCGGCCGACCGCGACCCAGTGGCGCCGGAAGACGCGCTCGCTCTCGAGCGCGAAGATCTCGGGCGCGGTGTAGAAGGCCGGCGGCAGCGTCGAAGCCTTTGCGAGCGGCGGCGCAACGGCAGCCTCTCCAGCCTCGAGCAGGGCCTGGGTTTCGGGGGTCATGCGGGGCAATCCTTATTTTCAACCGTTCGGTCGAAATTAGGTGGCGGCAGCACGGCTGTCAATGCCGGCGCCCCCGCCCTGCGGCCGGATGCATTGCGCGCTCGATCCCGGGCCCAAGGCCCGGGATGACGCGTCTGGTCCGGTAAGGCGGGTGCCCGTTTCTAGGCCCGGACGACCACCGGCAATTCGGTGATGCCGCGGATGAAGTTGGAGCGCAGATATTTCGGCGCGCCGACGACCTCGACCTTCTTGAAGCGCTTGAGGATCTCTTCCCAGAGGATGCGCAGCTGCATCTCGCCGACGCGGTTGCCGATGCAGCGATGAATGCCGAAGCCGAAGGAAAGGTGATGCCGGGCACCTTCGCGATCGATCAGGAACTCATTGGCGCGCTCGATCTTCTCGTCGTCGCGGTTGCCCGAGACGTACCACATCGCGACCTTGTCCCACTTCCTGATCTGCTTGCCGCCGAGCTCGGTATCTTCCAGTGCCGTGCGGCACATATGCGCGACCGGGCTCTGCCAGCGGATGATCTCCGAGACCATGTTGGGAATGAGGCCGGGATCGGCCATCAGCTTGGCATATTCAGCCGGGAACTGGTTGAGCGCCAGCACGCCGCCGGTGATCGAATTGCGCGTCGTGTCGTTGCCGCCGACGATCAGCAGCAGCATGTTGCCCAGATATTCGTTGGGCGGCATGTTTTTCGTCGACTCGCCATGCGCCAGCAGCGAAATGAGATCGGAACCCGGATTCTTCAGCCGGTCCTTCCAGACGCCGTCGAAATATTCATAGCAGGTCCAGAGTTCCTTGAAGGCGTCTTCCGGCGTCTCGAAATATTCGGGATCGCCGATCCGCTCGACCGTGTCCGACCAGTGGATCAGCTTGTGGCGGTCTTCCTGCGGCACGTTGAAAAGCGTGGCGAGCGTCCGGCCCGTCAGCTCGACCGAGACCTCGCGCACCCAGTTGAAGGTTTCGCCCTGGGGCAGCGCGTCGAGGATGATCCCCGCACGCTCGCGGATCAGCGGCTCGAGTTCGGCAAGATTCTGCGGCGTGAACATCGGCTGCACGACCTTGCGCTGCACGTCGTGCTTGGGCGGGTCTTCCATGATGAACATCGGCAGATAGGTCAAGGGATCGGGCTCGCCCTCGATGCGCTGGCCGCCAAGCCGGATGCCGCCATTGCGGATGTCGGAGGAAAAAATCTTGTGACTGGTGTCGACATGCATGATGTCGTCATATTTCGTCACCGACCAGTAGCGGCCATAGGGACCGTTTTCGGAAAGATGGACCGGGTCTTCCTTCCGCAGCCGTTCGAAATAGGGCAAGGCCTTGTTGGCGGCGAAAAGATCGTCATGTGCAGGATCGAGCTCTTCGAGCGGGATCGACCAGGGATCCCGGTTGACGTCGATCTTCCACTTGGCCGCCATGTCGGCATTCTTGCGGGTGTAATCCCGGCCAGGCGCCACATTTTCTTCGCTCATCGACTTTCTCCCTGAATTTCCTGCCTCCCTTCTACATCTAATGCGCGGAAAAGCGGAATCGAGTCCCGGACTCAGGACCAGGAAAAATCGGCCGCTTCGGCTTTCACGGCCTCGACGCTGCGTCCGCCCGCCAGCACGCCGCGCGTCAGCAGCGTTGCGACCGTGTCGGCCGTGGCCGCGATGCGGGCCCGGTTGCGACGTTCGGCCCAGGTGACCGAATATTCGGTGGCCGCCAGAAGCGCCTGCGCCACGACCGGCACATCGCAGGCGGCGAATTCGCCCCCGGCCACGCCTGCCTCGAGCCGCGCCGCAAGCCAGCCGATCAGCTGCTCGCGCTGCCTTGCATAGGCCTGCATCCGCGCATCGCCGAGATGGCCATGATTGATCAGCCAGGTGCAGTCATAGGATGCCGCACAGAGCAGTTCGACATCGCAACGCAGATAGAGAAAGAGACGTGCGGCCTCGGAAAGATCGGCCGCTTCGAGCCGCGCCTGCGTCGCCAGCGCCGGACCGAGCACGTCCTCGATCATCGCGTAGACGATGTCGTCCTTGGACGGAAAATAATAATAGAGCGAGGCCTTTTTCAGTCCCGCCTCGGCGGCGATTTCGCGCACCGAGGCACCCGCGATGCCCTTCTCGCGAAAGAGCCGGGCGGCCGCCGCAATGATGTCGGCTTTCGGGTCGGCGGCGGCGGGGGCCGCGATGGCACGCGGGCGGCCGACGGCACGGCTTGCCGGTTTCCGTTTGCCGTTGCTGGCTTTCACGCTCAATTCGCCCTGCCCTTCCGCCGGAGACGGCGGAAAAGCTAGCACAGGAACGCACCGGATGGACAAGGCGCGGCCCTGTCCGCCTGTACGCCGTGCCGAAAGGCGATCGGCTTCGTGCGCCGCGCAGCCCTCAGTTCGGCCAGTAGATGTATTCGTCGTCTTCCGCCTGCGGCTCGCGCAGGCTCTTGTCGATCGAGACCGGCATCTCGACGCGCGAGGGCCAGGCGGGTTCGGCCTGTTCGGCATTATGCGCATCGAGCAGTGCCGCAAGCTCGGCGACCTTTTCCGGCATCGCGGCGGCGAGATTGTTCTGCTCGGTGCGATCGTTTTCGAGATCGAAGAGCCAGACGGCGTCGGGCCGCTCGGTGCGCTGCAGTTTCCAGCCGCGATGCAGCACGGTCTGATAATGCCCGCTGCGCCAGAACAGCGTTTCATGCAGCGGGCTTTCGGCGTCGTCGAGCACCGCCAGCAGATTGCGCCCGTCGACGACACGATCGCGCGGCACCTCGGCGCCGGCGATGGCGGCCGCGGTCGCATAGATGTCGAAATGATGCACCGGATGATCGTAGGTGAGGCCGGGTGCAATCTTTGCCGGCCACTTCACGAAGAAGGGCACGCGGATGCCGCCACCGAAAAAGGTCGCCTTCCAGCCGCGATAGGGATCGTTGATCTCCGGCAGGCCGATGTAATGCGCACCGCCATTGTCGGAGGTGAAGATGACGACCGTGTTGTCCTCAAGCCCGTTTTCCTTGAGCGCCGCGAGCACCTCGCCGACGCCACGGTCGAGCGCGCGGATCATCGCCGCATAGACGCGCAGCGTATGGTCCTCGATATGGGACAGTGCGTCGTAGTCTTCCTGCGTCGCCTGCAGGGGCGTGTGCGGCGCCCAATGCGCGAGATAGAGGAAGAAGGGACGGTTCCTGTTGGCCTCGATCGCCTTGACCGCCTGATCGGTGAAATAGTCGGTGAGATAACGGTCGGGTGCGAAGCGCGGCCCGCCGTTCTTGCGCACGGCAAAGCGCATATTGGCCCAGAGGAAGCGGTCGATCGGATCGAAATCGTTGCGCGCCTCGACGGAGGCCGGGTCGTCGAGATCGAGATAGAGGCCCGATGCCATCAGCAGGCTTTCATCGAAACCCTGGTCGTAGGCGGCCATGCCGTTGGTCTCGCCGAGATGCCATTTGCCGATATGGAGAGTGCGGTAGCCGGCCTCCTGCAGCAGATTGCCCATCGAGATCTCGCTCTGGGGCATGCCCATTTCGGTGAAATGAAGCTCCTCGCCCGGCGCATCCCGCAGCACGGTGCGGCGCAGCGCATTCTCGTCTTCGGCCGCAAAGCGCGTGGTGATCTGCGCCATGCCGGGCGGCATCGGCGTGAATTCGAAGCCGAAACGCGTCGGGTAACGCCCCGACATCATGGCCGCGCGCGAGGGCGCGCAGGTACCGCTGCCCGAATAGCCATGCGAGAGCACGAGGCCCGATTTCGCGATCGAGTCGATATGGGGCGTCGGGACCGTGCCGCCGGCGACACCGCCGCCATTGAAGGTGATGTTGTTCCAGCCGAGATCGTCGGCGACGATCAGCACGATATTGGGCGGGCGGCTTTCGGCCGGCGCCGACGGCGCATCCGGGCCGGACTGCCATTCGACCGCCTGGTTGGGACCGATCGGGTCGCGCCAGTCCATGATCATGGCCGGAAGCTGGATCGCATAGCGATCAAAAGCGAACCAGCCGGCTGCCAGCACCACGACGAGCGACCCGCCTGCGACTGCCCAGCCCCGTTTTCCGATTTTCATGTGCCCCCCCGACCGACGCGTGATCAAAGATTCTAATGTTACACATTAACAAGTCAACCTCCGCCGGCCGTACGCTGTTCAGCCGCCAACCGGAGCCGTCGATGGCTGCACAGCGCCGCGTCTGGCGCGGTCCGGGCCCGCCGCTATAATCCCGGCCTCAAAACACCAGAAGAACAACCGCCGGGAGGCCCCTCCATGACCAAGATCAACGATGTCGCCACGCTGGAAAAAGACGGCGAGGTCGCCGTCCTGACGCTGAACTCGCCGCCCGTCAACGCGCTTTCGGCGCCGGTGCGCGAAGGCATCACCAACGGCATCAAGCAGGCGATCGACGACGCGGACGTCAAGGCGATCGTGCTGATCTGCGACGGGCGCACCTTCATCGCCGGCGCCGACATCACCGAATTCGGCAAGGCGCCGAAGGGTCCGAGCCTGTTCGACGCGCAGGCCATGATCGAGAACGCACCGAAACCGGTCATCGCCGCGATTCACGGAACGGCGCTGGGCGGCGGCCTCGAAGTGGCACTGACCTGCCATTACCGCGTGGCGGTGCCCTCGGCCAAATGCGGATTGCCGGAAGTCAATCTCGGCCTGCTGCCAGGCGCCGGCGGCACGCAGCGCCTGCCGCGCATCGTCGGTGCCGAAAAGGCGCTTGAGATGGTAACCAGCGGCCAACATGTCGGCGCCAGGAAGTGCCTCGAAATGGGTCTGGTAGACGAACTGGCCGAGGAGGGCAAGCTGCGCGAGGGCGCCGTCGCCTTCGCCAACAAGATCGTTGCCGAGAAGCGGCCGCTGAAGAAGGTGCGCGACCTCAACGACAAGGTCGAAGCGGCCCGCGGCAAGCCGGAAATCTTCGCCGATTTCCGCAAGGCCAATGCCCGCAAGTTCCGCGGCTTCCTGGCGCCCGAATACAACATCCAGTGCATCGAGGCGGCGGTGAACCTGCCCTTCGACGAAGGCATCAAGGTCGAGCAGAAGCTCTTCCGCGAACTGGTGACCGGCACGCAGTCGGCCGCACAGCGCCATGTCTTCTTCGCCGAACGCCAGGTGTGGAAACTGCCGGACGTGCCGGCCGACACGCCGACGATCCCGGTCGAGAAGGTCGGCATCATCGGCGCCGGCACGATGGGCGGCGGTATCGCCATGAACTTCCTCAATGTCGGCCTGCCCGTCACCATCGTCGAGACCAAGCAGGAAGCACTCGACCGCGGCGTTGCCACGATCCGCAAGAATTACGAAAACTCGGCGAAAAAAGGCCGCTTCCCGATGGAGGAAGTCGAGAAGCGCATGGGCCTCCTCAAGGGTTCGCTCGACATGAAGGACCTTGCCGACAGCGACCTCGTGATCGAGGCGGTGTTCGAGAACATGGACATCAAGAAGCAGGTGTTCGGCAAGCTCGACGAAATCGTCAAGCCGGGCGCAATCCTGGCGACCAACACCTCGGCCTTGAACATTGACGAGATCGCGACCGCCGTGAAGCGGCCGGAAGCGGTGATCGGCCTGCACTTCTTCTCGCCGGCCAATGTGATGCGCCTGCTCGAAGTCGTGCGTGCCGACAAGACCTCGAAGCCCGTCATTGCGACCTCGATGCAGATCGCCAAGAAGATCGGCAAGATCGCCGCGCTGGTCGGCGTCTGCCCCGGCTTCGTCGGCAACCGCATTCTGGCCCAGCGCCAGCGCGAGGCCCAGAAGCTGATCCTCGAAGGAGCGATGCCCTGGGATGTCGATCGCGTGCTCTACGATTTCGGCCTGCCGATGGGCCCCTTCGCAATGTCGGACCTTGCCGGCCTCGATATCGGCTGGTCGAAGGAGAAGTCGAAGGGTGAAACGATCCGCGACGTGCTTTGCGAGATGGACCGCCGCGGCCAGAAGACGGGCGCCGGCTTCTACGACTATGACGAAAACCGCAACGCGAAGCCCTCGCCGGTCGTCGAGAAGATCATTCTCGACTTCGCCCAGAAGAAGGGCATCAACCGCCGCAAGATTTCCGATGAGGAAATCCTCGAGCGCTGCATCTATCCAATGATCAACGAGGGCGCCAAGATTCTCGAAGAGGGCAAGGCGATCCGTTCCTCCGACATCGACATCGTCTGGATCAACGGCTACGGATTCCCGGTCTATCGTGGCGGTCCGATGTTCTATGGCGACACGGTGGGCGCCGACAAGGTGCTGGCCAAGATGAAGGAATTCCAGGCGCAGATGGGCGACGACTTCAAGCCCGCCGCACTTCTGGAAAAGATCGTCGCCGAGGGCAAGAAGTTCTCCGACTTCTGAGCGCTCGCCGGATGGAAACGAAAAGCGGGGCGGCCATCGGGCCGCCCCGTTTGCATTTGCCGCGCCGGCGCGGCACCATCGCCGGCAACAACAAGAATCCTGCAGGGAGGAACGGCAGATGAGCGCCAATGAAAAGATCATCCGCGATTTCGTCGATGCCTGGCCGCGTCTCGATGTCGACGAGATCACCGGCTATTTCGCCGCGGACGGCGTCTATCACAACATGATGCTCGATCCGGTGGCAGGCCAGACGGCGCTGAAGGGCTTCATTGGCGCCTTCATCGCCAACTGGTCGGATGTGAAGTGGGAGATCCTGACACTGGTCTCGAAAGGCGACACGGTGATTGCCGAGCGCGTCGACCGCATGAAGGTCGACGGCAAGCCGGTGGCGCTGCCCTGCTGCGGCGTCTTCGAAATGGAGAACGGCAAGATCAAGGTCTGGCGTGACTATTTCGACCTCGCGACCTTCTCGAAAGCCGCGAACTGACCTTGGCCTAGAAGTCCCAGCCCGGCCCCGGGATCGCGCGATAGGCCTGGGTCAGTGCATCCGACCATGAACGGCGCAGATCGGCGAAATAGGGATCGTCATCCTTGATGCGCCGCTGCAGCGCGACCTTCAGTGCCTTGCGGCGATAAACCATCAGGTCGATCGGCATGCCGACCGAGAGGTTGGAACGCATGGTCGAATCCATCGAGATCAGCGCCAGCTTCAGCCCGTCGCCGAGATCGGTATCGTAGCTGAGCGCGCGGTCGATGATCGGCTTGCCGTATTTGTGCTCGCCGATCTGCAGATAGGGCGTGTCCTCGGTCGCTTCGATGTAGTTGCCGGCCGAATAGACCTGGAACAGGCGCAACTCGCCATTGCCGACCTGGCCGCCCAGAAGAATCGAAACGTTGAAATCGCCGGCCTGCGCCTCGAGCGAGGGGCCGTCGGTGCGATAGACGTCGCGCACGGCCTGCCCCATCAACTGCGCGGCGCGCACCATGGTCGGCACGGTGTGCAGCGTTTCGAGCTCCTCGCCGTCGCCGAGCCTGACACCCTGCTCGACCGCCCGGTTGACGGCCGCCTGGCTGACCGCGAGATTGCCGGCCGTCATCAGCCCGATCACCCGGTCGCCCGGATGTTCGATGACGGTCAGCTTGCGGAAGGTGGAGATGTTGTCGACGCCCGCATTGGTGCGGGTATCGGCCAGCATCACAAGGCCGCCTTCGAGCCGAAGCGCGACGCAATAGGTCATCGAACTCTCCCGGTTCCGCCCGGCCGACAGCCGGGCCCCCCTGTTGCTTGTTGCCGTGTTACTGCTGCGCGGCGCCTGCATCCACCTTGAGGCGAACCTTGAGCGTTTCCTCGCCGCCGCCGCGCCGCCGACCCCGGACGGGCGATGCCTCCAGATAGTCGAGACCGCAGGCGACCCGGACATGCGCCGCAGTCGGACAGATGCGATTGGCGACGTCGAAGCCGACCCAGCCGAGGCCATCAATACAGGCTTCGGCCCAGGCATGGCTAGCCTCATATTCAGTATCGCCCTCGAACCAGAGATAGCCGCTGACATAGCGCGCCGGCAGGCCGAGATGGCGGGCCGCCGAGAGAAAGACATGGGTGTGGTCCTGGCAGACGCCATAACCATGCGCCAGCGCCTCGGCGGCCGTTGTCGCCGCATGGGTTTCGCCGATCCGGTAGTCGACTCCATCGCGCACCGCATCCATCAGCCGGTGGGCGAGATCGATGGGCGTGCCGTCCGAGGCCGCCTTTGCGGCAGCGGCCAGCGCGCGGATCGCGGCATCGGGCGCCGTCAGTTCGGTCTGGCGCAGGAAGAAGAGCGGCGGCAGCGGCTCGGCTGTGCCGGCAACGATGCCGCCCGTATCCGATGTCTCGACCTCGCCCGCAACGCTGATCGTCAGCGCCTCGTGCAACTGATCGAGATAGAGCATCTGCAGCACGTTGCCATAGGCATCGCGGCTTTCGCGGATGCGGCCGGCCGGCAGGGCGGCGACGCGCCAGGACAGGACCGTCTGCCCGGCATGGCCAAGCGGCACGAGCCGGAGCGCCTGCACCGAGTAATTGGCGGGGCCCTCGTAGCGATAGGTGGTGTCCTGGCGGATCAGAATGCGCATGAAAAATAGTCTATCACATCAGATAGACGCGGCTGATTTCGGTGCCCAGCCTGTCGTTCTGCTCGATATGTTCGCTGAGGAACTCGTGCAGGCCCTGGCGGAACACATCCTCGACCCGGCCGAAGCGCAGCCGCGAATAGATCTGCCCGGCGACGCGATGTGCCTCGTTGCGCTGGCCATACTCCTCGCCGAGCCGGTCGAGGCAGTCCTTGATCTCGGCCGAACAGCTGATCAGCGAGCGTGGCATTTCCTCGCGCATGATCAGGAATTCGGCGATCAGCCAGGGCTTCAGTCCTTCGCGATAGACCGAATTGTAGCTGCGATAGCCCGAAACGGCGCGCAGGATCGAGGCCCATTGATAGTAGTCGACACCGCCGCCGACCTCGGCATGTTCGGGCAGCAGCAGGTGATACTTGACGTCGAGAATGCGCGCGGTGTTGTCGCTGCGTTCGATGAAGGTGCCGAGCCGGGTGAAATGGTAGCGATCGCGGCGCAGCATGGTGGCGACCGTGCCGCCATAGAAGAGCAGCGAGCGGTCCTTCACCCAGTCGAGAAAGCGATGCAGGCTGCTGCCGCGCACCCGCGCCTCGTTCCAGCCCGGCAGTTCGAGCCAGGTCGTGTTGAGGCTCTCCCATTGCTCGGTCGTCAGCGAGGTGCGCACGCCGCGCGCATTGCGCCGCGCGGTTTCGATGCAGGAACGGATGCTCGACGGATTCTCGGGATCGAAGGCGAGATAGGAAATGACGTTCTCGGGCGTCGCCTCCTCGTGCCTGGCATAGAATTCCTCCTCGCAACCCGAAACGACGACGGCCGAGTGCCATTCGCTGCCATCGGCATCGGTGCCCGAGGGCATCAGCGACAGCCGGTCGGTCACGCGCAGGATGCGGGCGAGACTTTCGGCGCGCTCCATGTAGCGGGCCAGCCAGTAGAGACTGTCGGCGGTGCGGCTCAGCATGGCGTCATCCCTTGAGCACCCAGGTGTCCTTGGTGCCGCCGCCCTGGCTCGAATTGACGACCAGCGAGCCCTCGCGCATGGCAACCCGCGTCAGCCCGCCCGGCACGACGCGGATTTCGGCGCCGGACAGGATGAAGGGGCGAATATCGACATGGCGCGGCGCGACGCCCTCGTCGACAAAGGTCGGACAGGTCGACAGCGCCAGCGTGGGCTGGGCGATGTACTTGCCGGGCTTCGCCCGAACGCGTAACGCGAAGTCGGCAAGCTCGGCCTTGGTCGCCTTCGGCCCCACCAGCATGCCATAGCCGCCCGAGCCGTGAATCTCCTTGACCACCAGTTCATCGAGATGCTCGAGCACATAGGCGGCGTCGTCCGGCTCGCTGCAGCGCCATGTCGGCACGTTCTTCAGGATGGGCTGCTCGCCGAGATAGAACTCGATCATTTTCGGCACATAGGTGTAGATCGACTTGTCGTCGGCAATGCCGGCGCCCACCGCATTGGTCAGATTGACGTTGCCGGCGCGATAGGCGCTCATCAGCCCGGCCACGCCCAGCGCCGAATCCGGCCGGAAGGTCAGCGGATCGAGAAACTCGTCATCGACGCGGCGATAGATCACGTCGACGCGCTTCGGCCCCTGTGTGGTGCGCATGTAGACGACATCGTCCATCACATAGAGATCGGGCCCTTCGACCAGCTCGACCCCCATCTGGTCGGCCAGGAAGGAATGCTCGTAATAGGCGCTGTTGTAGATGCCGGGCGTCAGCACTGCGACGGTCGGCTCGCCGACGCAGTTGCGCGGCGCAATCGATGTCAGCGTCCGCATCAGCTCGTCGCAATAATGGTCGACCGGCGCGACATTGTAGCGCGAGAAGAGATCGGGAAAGAGCCGCATCGTGATTTCGCGGTTCTCCAGCATGTAGGATACACCGGACGGGGTGCGGCAATTGTCCTCGAGCACGTAGAATTCGTCCGGCCCGACGCGTACCATGTCGATGCCAGCGATATGGGTGTAGATGTCGTGCGGCAGTGCGACGCCCTGCATCTGGCAGCGCCATGCTTCGTTCAGCAGGACCTCCTCGCGCGGCACATGGCCGGCGGCGAGAATGTCCTGCGCACCATAGACATCGGCAATGAAGGCATTGAGCGCCTTGACGCGCTGTATGAGGCCGTCGGAAATCTGCTTCCACTCGGCCGCCTCGAGAATGCGCGGGATGATGTCGAAGGGAATGATGCGCTCCGGATCGCCTCCCTCGCCATAGACCGCGAAGGTGATGCCGGCCCGGCGAAAGAAGGTTTCCGCCTCTTCGCGGCGCAACGTCAGAATCTCGGTCGGCGTCTCGTCGAGCCAGGCTTGCAGTGTCCGATAGGCCTGCCGGACCTCCGCGCCCCGGGATCCCATTTCGTCAAAGAAGGCCGACGCCATGATGCTCCTGTCGTTTGCGGCGAATTTTTTCGCCCCCTGACCCTACAGGGACAGCAAGAGAGATGCCATGCCGGGAAATGCGACGTTTGCGGCATTGGCACCGGAAAATGGACAACTGCCGTCGAAAAAACAGGCAATCTGCCCAAATGAACTTCAGTGGCGGCGCAGTTTTTCGAGCAGCGCAGGTGTCGGATAGCCGTCGGCCGGCAGACCGGCCGAAACCTGATAGGCCCGGATCGCCTTGCGCGTGTTGAAGCCGATAATGCCGTCGACGCCGCCGGTATCGTAGCCGCGCGCAGACAGCAGGCGTTGCAGGTCCATGCGTTCGGTGCGGCCGAGCGGCCGGTCGCTGCGCGGCCAGTCGGCCACGATCTCGCCGCGCCCTTTGTAGCGATCGGCCAGAAGATGAACGGCCAGCGCATAGGAGGTCGCCGCATTGTAGGCAAGGACCGTGCGGAAATTGTGCATCACCAGAAAGGCCGGGCCGCGATGGCCGGAGGGCAGGAAGATCGATGCCTTTTCCTCGGCCTCGCCGCCGGGAAAGGGCCGCCCGTCGACACGCGCAACGCCGGCCCTGGCCCATTCGGCCTGCGGCCTGGATATCGACATGTCGGCATCGGCATAGGCAAAGCCTTGCGGAAGCCTGACCTCGTAGCCCCAGACGGCGCCGCCGCGCCAGCCGGAATTCTGGAGATAGTGGCCGGCCGATGCCAGCGCATCGGCATGCGAGTTCCAGATGTCGCGCTTGCCGTTGCCGTCGAAATCGACCGCATGGGCATTGTAGGTCGTCGGAATGAACTGCGTCTGGCCCATGGCGCCAGCCCAGGAACCGAGCATGTTTTCCGGCTCGATGTCGCCTTTCTGGATGATCTGCAAGGCCGCAATCAGCTGCGTGCGGCCATAATCCGTGCGCCGCCCCTTGTAGCCCAGCGTCGCCAGCGAGCGCACCACGCTCATATTGCCCTGGAAGGAGCCGTAATTGGATTCAAGGCCCCAGATCGCGACCAGCACATGCCGGTCGACGCCATAGGCCTTTTCGATGCGCTCGAGCAGCGCCCTGTTATCGGCCAGCAATGCCTTGCCGCGGGCGACCCGCGTCTCCGACAGCGCACTTTCGAGATATTCCCAGACCGGCCGGGTGAACTCGGGCTGACTTTCATTGGCCTCGACCACGCGCGGATCGGGACCGACCCCGCGCATCGCGCGGTCGAAAATCTGCGGCGCGACGCCCGCCTTGAGCGCCGCCTCGCGAAAACCGGTCAGCCAGTCGGCAAACTGCACGTCATCGACCTGGGCGGCCGGACTGCCCGGCGGCGGCAACGGCAGACCGGGTTGCGCATCGGCGGCACAGCCGGTCACCGCAAGACCCAGCAGCGCGAGGGCCGCTGCGGCAACGCGCAACGGGCGCCGGACGGCTGGACGGACAGAAATGGGCATCGAGGACTCCAAGGCATATCGTTCGACAGACGCTATCACGGCCCGGTTAAAAATCGAGCGACCGCGACGCCGCCAACCTCGAGGACCGCGCCCCCGAGCCGGAACTCCCTATCGGTCAAATAAGGCGAGATGTCGACCGGCCCCGGCCCGTAGTTGAAGATGAATTGGAAGGGACCGCGCCGCCGCGTCCTGAGGCCAGCCGGCAGCGCGGCGACGGCAAGACCTGCCTCCTGCGCCAGCCGTTCGACCACCTGTTGCAGCAGGCCGGCATCGGGCGCGCCGGCCAGGTAGTGCGCGCGGCCACTCCGCGTCCATGCCGGATGCCCGTCCGCCGTCTCGGCGAGGACTTCCGTGCCCGGCGCCGTGACGACGAATTCGCGCCAGCGGTCGAAACTGAAGCTCTCATTGCCGATTCGCACCGGAACAGCCGAGCCGGGCCGGAAGCTCTCGACCCGTGTCACCTTGAGACCGAGCAGATCCTGAAGCGGTCCCGGCGCCAGATTGTCGGGGATGCGGTGCGCGGCGGTTCGGCTGCCCGTACGCGGTGCGATCAGCAAGTGCCCCCGGCAATTGGCAAGCGATGCGGCCAGCACATCCGGCACATGCGGCATCGGCGGCACCAGCACCAGCGCGTAGGACGCAAGATCGGCATGCGGACCGACCACATCGATGTCGAGGCCCAGACGCCGCAGCGCGCGGTACATCGCAAAGGCCTGCTCGATATAGGTGAAGTTGCGGCCCTGGGGCTGCACGCGCAGGAACCATGCCGCTTCGTAGGAGAAGACCAGCGCGACCTTTGCCGGCGCGGGCGCCCCGAGCGGGCCCAGCGCAGCGAGATCGGCCGCCAGCTGCTCGACCTCGTGAAGCGCGCGGTCGGGCGTGTCGTCCGGCAGATTGAGGCCGGCATGAAACTGCTCCTGCGCAAAGGGCGCCTGCCGCCAGCGGAAATAGGAGATCGTTTCGGCGCCATGGGCAAAGCCTTCGAGGCCCCAGAGGCGGACGAGACCGGGCGCGGCATCGGTATTGTATTGCGCCCAGTTGACCGGCCCCGGCTGCTGCTCCATCACCCAGAAGCGCCCACGCCCCGCGCCGCGATAGAGATCGTGATGAAAACCCTGCAGATCGGGATCGCCGGTGCGCGCAAAGGCCGCCTTGTGCGACGCTTCGCCCGGAAAGACGTCGAGACTGCCCAGCGGATAGGAATCCCAGGTCGCAATGTCGAGATCCTTCATCACCTCGTAGTGATCGAAATCGAGAAAGAAGGTCATGAAATTGTGCAGGATGTCGCGTCCCGGCGAGAGCGCCCGGATGATCGCCGTCTGCACACGATTGAAGGCCGCGACCTGGTCCGATGCATAGCGATGGAAATCGACGCGATGTGCCGGATTGGTTTCGGTGACGGCGCCTGCCGGCAGATCGATCTCGGCAAAGTCGCGATATTCCATGCTCCAGAAGACATTGCCCCAGGCTTCGTTGAGCGCGTGGATGTCGCCATAGCGCTCCTTCAGCCAGTGGCGAAAGCCGATCAGCGCTTCATGCGACCAGGAAAGCACCGTGTCATGGCAGCCATATTCATTGTCGGTTTGCCAGGCGACGATACCGGGATGCCGACCGAAGCGTTCGGCAAGCGCGGTCACGATCCGGGCGCATTCGTGGCGGTACCCCGCATGTGAAAAGCAGTAATGCCGGCGCGAGGCGAAACCGCGCGCGCGGCCGCGGGCGTCGACCGGCAGCATGTCGGGCATCTGGTCGACCAGCCATTTCGGCGGCGTCGCGGTCGGCGTGCCGAGCACCACTTCGAGCCCCGCCGCATGCAGCGTATCGAGGGCACGGCCCAGCCAGTCGAAGTCGAGATGGCCGGGCCTGGGTTCGAGCCGCGACCAGGCGAATTCACCGATCCGCACGCGCGTGATGCCCGCCGCGCGCATCCGCCGTGCATCGTCGGCCCACATCGCCTCCGGCCAGTGCTCGGGGTAGTAGCAGACACCGATCGTGACGTCGGTGGCGCGTGGTTCGGCCATGGATTCCCCCCCCGGTTTTCTCTAACTTGCCGGAAACGGCGGCAGGACCGCAAGGCGGCACGGGAAGGACGACGGATGACCAGAGTTTGCATGATCGGCGCGGGCAGCACGGTCTTCATGAAGAATCTGGTCGGCGACATCCTGTTGAACGATGTTTTCGCCGATTGCGAGATCGCGCTTCACGACATCGACGAGGCCCGCCTGAAGACTTCGGCGATCGTTGCGGCCAAGATCGCCGACAGCCTCTCGGTCTCCCCCACGATCACTGCAACGACCGACCGGCGCGAGGCGTTGAAGGATGCCGATTTCGTCATCGTGATGATCCAGGTCGCCGGCTACAAGCCCGGCACCGTCACCGACTTCGAAATTCCGAAGAGATACGGCCTTCGGCAGACCATTGCCGACACGCTGGGTGTCGGCGGCATCATGCGCGGGCTGCGCACTGTGCCGGTGCTGCTCGAGATCGCAAACGATATGCGCGAACTCTGCCCAAAGGCGTTGATGCTGCAATATGTCAATCCGATGGCAATCAATTGCTGGGCGCTGAACCGCATGGCGCCCGACATCCGACATGTCGGCCTCTGCCACTCGGTCCAGGGCACCGCCTGGGAACTCTCGAAGGATCTCGGTGTCGACTACAAGTCGCTGCGCTACCAATGCGCCGGCATCAACCACATGGCTTTCTACACGCGGTTCGAACACGAGCGGCCCGATGGCACGCGCGAGGACCTCTATCCGCGATTGAAGGAAATTGCCGCCTCGGATGCCGAACCCGAATGGAACAAGGTACGATACGAGGTGCTGCGTCGAACCGGCTATTTCGTCACCGAATCGAGCGAGCATTTTGCCGAATATGTGCCCTGGTTCATCAAGCGCGACCGGCCGGAGCTGATCGAGAAATTCAATATACCTCTCGACGAATATATCCGCCGCTGCGAGGAACAGATTTCGGCATGGGATGCCCAGGAGCGCGATCTTGTCTCGGCCAACCGCCTGGAGGTCAAGTTCTCGGGCGAATATGGTGCCAAGATCATGCGTGCCGTCGTTTCGGGCAAGCCGGCCGTCATCAACGGCAATGTCGCCAATCACGGCCTGATCGATAACCTGCCGGCTGGCGCCTGCGTCGAGGTGCCGTGCCGCATCGATGCGAACGGGGTGACACCAACGAACGTGGGCACGCTGCCGCCGCATCTGGCCGCATTGATGCAGACCAACATCAATGTGCAGGCGCTGACGCTGGAGGCGCTGGCAACCGGCAAACGGGAGCATATCTACCACGCTGCCATGCTGGACCCCCATACCGCCGCCGAATTGTCGCTCGACCAGATCTGGAATCTCGTCGACGACCTGATCGAGGCGCATGGGGACTGGCTGCCGCGCTTCCGCTGACGCCCCCCCCGAAAAAGACAGCCATCTACCGATTTTTGTGTCATTTGGGCGACGCAAATATAAAATCCCGACGCGGTTGGCGGCGGGGGCAGAAGCCGATTCGCACGGCGAAGGGGGAAATCGACATGGAATTCGCACTGTCCAGAACCTGGCAATGGAAAACGCTGCTGATCTGGACAGGATTATCCGCCCTGCTCTTCGCCTCCTGGTGGCCGATCGACATCACGCGCGCGTTCTGGGATGCCTTCGACCTATGGGTCTTCCGGGCGGCAAACGCGACCGTCGCCTGGGAGCCGATGGCGATCATCTGGGCGCTGTCGGGCGACCGGCGCTTCGACTATTTCTCGGCGCTGATCATTTTCGGTATCTATCTTGCCTATATTTCGCGCGGCGATCTGGCGCGGTTCCGCGACGGTGTGGCCTTCGGCATCATGACAGCCGTGGTCCTGCTGGTGGTGATCGTTCTGCAACGCGAGATCATCGCCTTTCCGCGTCTCTCGCCCTCGCTGGCGCTCGACAGCTATCACTCGATCCAGACCCTTGTCCCCTGGTCGCTCGCCAAAGAAGGGTCGAACTCGAGCTTCCCCGGTGACCATGCGACCGTTACGATGATCATTGCCGTGTTGTGGTGGGTGGGATTCAACTGGCGTCTCGGCCTGCTGGGATTCGTTCTGGGTTTCCTCTTTGCCATGCCACGCATCGCGGCCGGCGCACACTGGGCCACCGATGTGGTCATCGGCGGCGGGTTCGTGACGCTGCTGACAATCGGCCTGGTGCGGGGCACGCCCTTCGGTTGGTGGATATATGGCTTTGCGGTGCGTCAGACCGAGGCCGCACTTGCCCTCTGGATCGGCACTGTCGACAAGCTGAACGTCGCCCATCACGACAACGTCAATCCGACGCGACAGGTTCTGCGCGGCATGTGCATCGGCGCCGCCGATCTGGTGCCGGGCGTCAGCGGCGGCACGATGGCGTTGATCCTTGGCGTCTACAAGCGATTGATTGCAGCCATCGCACATGTCGACATGGCGTTTCTGCGCCAGCTGGGACAGCGGGAAATCATGGCGGCGCTGAGACGGATCGACTTTCTGTTTCTGCTACCGCTGGGGATCGGCGCCGTTCTCGCCATTGTCATTTTCACCCGCATCGTGCCGCTCTCGGTACTGGTCACTGAATTTCCCGAAGCCACCTTCGGCTTCTTTTTCGGCCTGATCGCGGCTTCGGTGGTCGGCCTTGTCTCGCATGTCGACAATGGCAGCCGGCTGCACTGGATCTGGCTCGTTCTCGGCGCCGCGTTCGGCCTCGCCGTATCGATTCTCGTGCCGGTCCGCACACCCGACGATATCTGGTTCATTTTCCTCTGCGGCATGATCGCCATCGCCGCCATGCTTGTTCCTGGTATTTCAGGATCATTCGTACTTCTGATCCTCGGGAAATATACCGATACGATCGATGCATTGGGGCGGCTCGATTTTTCGTTCCTCGTGCCGCTGGCTGCAGGTGTCATTGCAGGAGCGCTCGCATTCTCGCGCGCCATCTCCTGGCTGCTGACGCACTATCAACGCCAGACGATGCTGACGGTGATCGGCATTCTGGCTGGCTCCCTGCTGGCCGTGTGGCCGTTCAAGGAGCGTGAATACGCCCTGATCGACGAGAAAATGCGCCTGGTCGCATCGCATCCCTACTTTCCCGACCAGTTCGACAGCGGCGTCACCGCTGGCCTGATCGCCATGGTGGCGGGCGCCCTGCTCTTCCGGCTACTCGACCGTCTGGCGCAGAAATCGGAAGAGGAAGAGGCGGAGCAGCGGCAACAGACGTGAGTCAACCAAAAAACCCGACGTTTAGATTAGCTTAAGAAGACCTTAATCGGCGGCATGCTTCAATGCAGGAGCATGTTAACAATCTATAATTGCATCATCATTGAGCACGACCCGAGCCTCGTTGCTCTGGCGGTCTTCGTCTGTCTGTTCGCCAGCTATACGGCCCTCAGACTGCTTGTCCATGCCGGCGAAACCGGATCCCAGGGCCGCACGCCCTGGGTACTTGCCGGCGGCGTCGTTGCGGGCAGCGGCATCTGGGCAACCCATTTCATTGCGATGCTGGCCTTTCGCCACGGCGAGCCTGTCGGTTACGCGCCGGGCCTTACGATCGCCTCCCTGTTCATTGCATTGGCATTGACGACCCTCGGCTTTTTCATCGCTGCCCGCATGAGACCGGCGGGTATCGGCGGCGCCATCGCAGGCCTGTCGATAGGAGCAATGCACTATGTCGGCATGGCCGCTGTCAGCCTGCAAGGCCATCTCGTCTGGGACCGCGCGCTTGTCGCCGCTTCGGTCCTTCTTGGTGTGAGTCTGACCGCGGCAGCACTACAAACGACATTCTCGAAGCCCGGGCTCGTGGGACGCCTTGCCGGCGCCGGTCTTCTGGCGCTCGCGATCTGTGCCCTTCATTTCACCGGCATGGCAGCTGTCTCGATCGTGCCCGACCCTGGTATCGCGCTAATCGAAAACACTGTGAATCCACATTCGCTGGCAATTCCGATTGCGGCAATCACGGTATTGATTGTCGCGCTGGCCTTTGCCGGATCGGCTGTCGACAGCCACCTCGCCGACCGCGCGGTAAAGGAGGCCGAAAAGCTTCGCATCTATGTGGCAGAACTTGAGGACACCAAGCGCAAACTCGAAATCACATCCAGGGATCTGCTGGTAGCGCTGGGCGCAGCTGCCTCGGCCGATCAGGCCAAGTCCCAGTTCCTGGCGACGATGAGTCATGAACTACGAACGCCGCTCAACGCGATACTCGGATTTTCGGAGATCATGGCAGCGGAGACTTTCGGGCCGCTCGGCAGCGCACGCTACAAGGATTATGCCGACGACATCCTCAAAAGCGGCAAGCACCTGCTTTCGCTGATCAACGATGTTCTCGACTTCACCCGTGTCGACGCTGGCGCATTGCAGCTCAACGAGGAGACTGTCGATATTGCCGATGCCATCGGCGATACCGTGCGCATGATCGAGGCCCAGGCCAAAGCCGGCGGTGTTAGGTTGCATGTCGGGACGGCCGGAGCGCTGCCGCACATCCGTGCCGACCACCGGCGTGTCCGGCAGGTTCTGTTGAACCTGCTGTCGAACGCCGTCAAGTTCACGCCGCCCGGCGGGCAAGTGCGCGTTACCAGCGCTGTTGAAGACGGAGCGCTTGTCATCCGCGTCAGTGATACCGGCATCGGCATCGCGGCCGAAGACATCCCGACGGCACTCGAGCGGTTCGGCCAGATCGACTCCGATCTCGCCCGCAAATACGAAGGCACAGGCCTCGGACTTCCCTTGACAAAATGCCTGATGGAATATCACGACGGTTCGCTGGAAATCGATAGCACAAAGGGGCGTGGCACGACGGTCAGTATCCTCTTCCCGGCCGGGCGCGTGCTGGCGGGGCCGCCGGCACGCCTTCAGCAAGTGCGCAGCCTTTCCTGACCATGAAACAGCCAGCCTTCAAAGCGGCACGCGCCATGCGCCGGGATTGTCCACGGCAACGCGCGACCACCATTCGGGTGAATCGCCAGCCAGCAGGGCAACGATACAACCGCCAAATCCCGCACCGGTCAGACGCGCGCCAACCGCACCAGCATCGCGCGCGCTCTCGACGAGACGGTCGAGCGCCGGCGTCGAGACCTCGAAGTCCTGCGCCAGAGAAGCATGACTTTCATTCATCAGCCGGCCGAAACCGGTGATGTCCGCTGCCTGAAGCGCCGTGGCTGCGGCGAGCACCCGCGCGTTCTCGGTCACGACATGGCAGGCATATTTCAACATTGTGTCATCGGACAGGGAAGCAATCCGGGAAGCATCGGCATCGCGCAAGGCTGTCACGCCGAGACGACGCGCCGCCTCGACCGTCGCAGCACGTCGCGCATTATAGGCGCCGTCAGCTAGGCGGCGCGGTTCGCCACAATGAACGATCTCAAAATGAAATCCAGGCGGCACCGGAACGAGCTGGCCTGTGCTCGTTCGGCAGTCGAGGAGCAGTGCCTGACCGGACCGGCCCATGGCGCTCGCCATCTGGTCGAGAATGCCGCATTGAACACCGCAATAGTTATTCTCGCCAGCCTGTGCGAGGTGTGCAATCCGGCTGTCGGAAACCGCCTGTCCGGTGAGAGACAGCATCGCCCGCAGCGTGGCGACCTCAAGCGCGGCCGACGATGAAAGTCCGGCCCCTGACGGCACGGACGAGCGCACCGTCATCTCGACGGGCGGCACCGTGAATCCGGCTTTCACAAGTTCGGCAAGCGGGCCGGCGACATAATCGCTCCAGTTGCCACGCGGCGGGCCAAACGGATCAAAGTCCAGCGTGTCCTCCATCTCCTCACTGTGGACGCGAAAGCCATCTGCCGGCGCCAGCGCGACATGCGTTTCGAGCGGCAGCGGCATTGGTAGGCAGAAACCTTCCGCATAGTCGGTGTGATCGCCGATCAGATTGACCCTTCCCGGAGCCGAGGCCCGGGCAACGGACCCGCGGCCGAACACGCGCATGAATGCATCACTCATGCGCCTGTCTCCGGATCGACCGCCTTCAGACGTGCCGCCGCCTGTTCAGGCAGCACGTCGACCAGAAAGACGCCCGCACCCTGTTCGACACCCGCCAGGAATTTCAGCTTGTCGTGGTCGCGTCGGAACGGCCGGATCTCGATCGTCATGTGGAAGCTTTGTTCGAATCCGCGCGGCGCCGCCTGCACAGTCAGAATGTAGGGCATGGGGCGACTGAAAAGTCCATCAAGCCGCCGAATGGCCCTGCGCAACAACCGCGCCAGTGCCTCCGTTTCGACCGGAGAAAGCGCATCCGGACCGGCGACCCGACGGCGCGGTGCAAGCCAGGTCTCGAAGGGATACATGGCGAAGGGCGGCACGAACGAGACGGCGGCGTCCTCGGTGTCGATCGCCAATTCGTGCGGCGCCGCATCGATGAGGCGGGCAACAATCGGGCTCTCCTGTTGTGCCTTGGCCGCGCGCAACACACGCTGCGGCACGAAGGGGAAGGCGTATATCTGTCCATGCGGATGATGCAGCGTGACACCGATCTCCTCGCCCCGGTTTTCGAAGGGAAGCACGCAAGAAAGCCCTGCCTCGTCACGCAGCGCCTTGATCCGCGCGCCCCAGACCTCGATCAGCAGCGCCAGCCGGTCGACCGGAAGCGTGCCGAGTCCACCTGCATGATCGGCAGAGAAGACCACTACCTCGCACCGTCCTTCGGCCGGGGCAGCGACAATACCCGCTATGTCGGGAGGAGCCGCCTGTGCTGCGATCAATGCCGGAAAGCGGTTCTCGAAGACGGCGATTTCGAATTCGGCAAACGGAATTTCGCCAATACGCCCTTCACCCGCGGGACACAACGGACAGGCTGCCCGATCTGGCAGGAAGGTGCGCCCCTGCCTAGCGCCGGCATAGGCCACCCACTCACCAAGAAATGGATGCCATCGCAGATGCGGTGGCGCCGCAGGCGGCTCGGACGGCAGGACCGGAAGCGGCGGCGCATCATGCGCCTTGCGTCCGTAAAGCAGCAACTCGCGGCCACCCGGCATCGAATGTCGTCTTAGAGTAAACAACAACGGCTCCGCTCTTGCATTAACCCGGCATTAACCAGAATCGAACCGTCAGGCCGGGACAGCGCTATTCTGGCGCACAATTTGCGCTCTCACGAAGCAATTGTCGCATTCGGACACATTGTTGGCGTGAGTATCGTGACCGCACTGAACAAACAGATTCCTGCATTCGAGGCCGCAACTCCCGTCGCCTCGCCCCTCCCCGCATTGGCGGACGCCGCCACGCGCGAGCAGAGCGCGGGCTCGCGGCTGACGCCGCTGGCCGACCGTTTCATGCTGCTGATGGGCGATCTGGGTGCACTGGTCCTGGCGCAGTTGATCGCCGGCTTTATCGCCTTTGGCGTCAATATCCAGCTTTTCAACACCGAATTCGGCGCTTTGGAAGCCGACGAGCTTGCCAGCCGTCTGGTGCGCATCGGGCTCCTGCTGATGCTTCCGGTTCTCTGGTGGGCAGCCAAGGGCCATTATTCGAAGCGCACGCCCTTCTGGGCCGAAGCCAAGGAGATCGTCAAGGCGATCGCCCTGGTCGCGCTGATCGACGGGTTCCTGCTTTACCTGACCAAGGACTATTTCTCGCGCCTCTGGATGCTCCAGGCCTGGGCCTGGGCGCTGATCCTTGTGCCGTTGGCGCGTATCGCCATGAGACATGTCCTGAAGCGATACGGCGGCTGGACCGCGCCGGTCCTGCTGATTGGTTCGAAAGAGAACACCGATGAGGCCGCGCAGGTGCTCGAATCGGAACCCTATCTGGGCTACGAAATCGCCGGCACGATCGACCTTGCCGAACTGACCTCCGAGGCCAATGCCGCCAATCCCGGCAGCCTTCTCTACCGGGCCGGCGGCCAGCTCTCGGCAGCACTGAAACTCGCCTGTGCGGGCTATGGCGCACGCTTCGTGGTGCTGGCCCCTTCGCCCGAGGAAATGGCCGGTCTCGACCATGTCCTGCGCGCGCTGCACCGTGCCCGCATCGCCTTCTCGATCATCCCGCCGGTCAAGGGGATCGGCGTCATGGCGCTCGAAACCGGCAACTTCTTCAGCCATGATCTTGTCATGCTGACGCTGGCCGACAATCTGAACCGGCCGATGGCACGCATCGTCAAGCGCAGCTTCGATCTCGCCGTCGCCTCGTTGGCGCTGGTGGTGCTTTCGCCCTTCTTCTGGGCCGTATCGGCACTGATCCGCCTGGACGGAGGTCCGGCCTTTTACGGCCACCGCCGCGTCGGCGAGAAGGGGCGCGAATTCATGTGCCGGAAGTTCCGGACCATGCATGTCGACAGCGACGCCATTTTGAAGGAAATCCTCGAAAAAGACCCGCTTCGCGCGGCCGAATGGGCCCGCGACCAGAAGCTGCGCAACGACCCCCGCATCACGCCGGTCGGTCATTTCCTGCGCAAGACGAGCCTCGACGAACTGCCGCAACTGATCAACGTGATCCGCGGCGAGATGAGCCTTGTCGGCCCGCGGCCGGTGACCTATCCGGAAGTCCTGCGCTATGGCGAGGATGCCGAATACTACCTCTCGGCCAAGCCCGGAATTACCGGCCTGTGGCAGGTCAGCGGCCGCAACGACACGACCTATCTGCGCCGCGTTCAGCTCGACGCCTGGTACGTGAAGAACTGGTCGCTCTGGCAGGATATCGCGATCATGTTCAAGACGCTGCCCGCAGTGCTGCTCCGCCAGGGCGCCTGCTGAACCGGCCTTAACCGGCCCAGGCGGCGAAATCGACAGATCCGGCGCCCGGCAGGTCGTCGGGTCTTCTGCGCCTGAATGACAGGATATCAACAGAATCAATGACTTGACAAAAGGGCATGCCCGGCACGCCACCGTCGGCCCGCTGGTAATCCGAACCCTTGGTAACCATCCGTAAAGGTTAACTCTGGCAAGAATGAGGGACAGCCGGCGGGGGCGCGGGCACGAATCATTCGAAAAGGCAGAGCCAGGGCCATGTTTGAGGACAAGTCGATCCTGATCACGGGCGGCACGGGATCGTTCGGCAAGAAATTCACCCGCACGCTGATCGAGCGCCACCGCCCGCGGCGCCTTGTGATCTACTCGCGCGACGAGCTGAAGCAGTTCGAGATGGCCCAGCAATTCGGCGGGTCCGAAATGCGCTATTTCATCGGCGACGTGCGCGACGGCGAACGACTGCGCCAGGCCATGCAGGGTGTCGACATCGTGATTCACGCGGCCGCCCTGAAGCAGGTGCCGGCCGCCGAATACAATCCGATGGAATGTATCAAGACCAACATTCATGGCGCCGAGAACGTGATCAAGGCCGCGATTGAGAACAGGGTCGGCCATGTCATGGCGCTCTCGACCGACAAGGCTGCCAATCCGATCAATCTCTACGGCGCGACCAAACTTGCCTCCGACAAACTCTTCGTGGCGGCCAACAACATGGTCGGCAGCGCCCCGACGCGTTTTGCCGTCGTGCGCTACGGCAATGTCGTCGGCTCGCGCGGCTCGGTGGTGCCCTTCTTCGCCAAACTGGTCCAGGATGGCGCAAAGGAGCTGCCGATCACCGACGAGCGGATGACGCGTTTCTGGATCACGCTGCAGGAGGGGGTCGATTTTGTGCTCGACAATCTTCAGCGCATGCATGGCGGCGAGATTTTCGTGCCGAAGATCCCCTCCGTCCGGATCATGGATCTGGCTGCGGCAATGGCGCCGAAGCTGCCGACAAGAGTCATCGGCATACGGCCCGGCGAGAAACTGCATGAAGTCATGTGCCCGGCCGATGACAGCCACCTGACCGTCGAATTCGACGGTCACTATGTGATCCGGCCGACGATCAAGTTTTTCAACGGCGATGCGGATTATCTGACAAACCGGCGTGGCGAGCGCGGCAAGCCGGTGGATCAAGGCTTTGAATACAATTCGGGCACGAACCATCGTTTTCTCACTGCCGAGGAGATCGCGACCTACAACGCAAGAGCCGCGGAATGACAAAGGCGGTGATCGTTCAGGCGCGCATGACATCGACACGCCTGCCTGGAAAAGTGTTGATGGAGCTTGGTGGCACGACGGTCCTCGACCATGTCCTGACAAGATGCGCAGCCATTCCGGGCATCGACAAGGTCTGTTGCGCTATTCCGGAAGGTGATCGTCACGACGCCGTTGCCGCCGAAGCGGAGCGTTGTGGCGCCGTAGTGGTTCGCGGCGCCGAGCTCGACGTGCTTGACCGCTATCACCATGCCGCACAGAGCCTCAGGGCCAGTGTCGTCATGCGGGTCACCAGCGATTGCCCGTTGATCGATCCCGGACTTTGCGGCGAGGTGCTCGCAATGCTGCTGGCCGACGACACCGCCGACTATGCCGCAAACAATTTCTCGCACCGCTATCCGCACGGCCTCGATTGCGAGGCCTTCAGGTCTGACGCGCTGGCGCGCGCCTGGAACGAAGCGACCGACGATTATGATCGAGAACACGTAACTCCATGGTTGCGGCGTGCTTCCGGCATTCATCGCCTGTCGCTCGGCGGTCCGAATCCCGAACTCGGCAAGCTCCGCTGGACGCTCGATTTTCCTGAGGATCTCGAATTCTGCCGCGCCTTGTTTGCCCGTCTGGGTCCGGGCATCCCGCCGTGGACCGAGACCTTGAAAATCTGCAGCGCCCATCCCGAACTCGAAACCCTGAATGCCGTGCACCGGCAGCGCTGACCCGCAGGAGCAGAACCACCGATCCGTTTGCTGACCAGGCTCCATTCTTCCAGATACTGCTGAGGATCAATTCATGATTCGGCGATACGGCAAACCGAGCGGGCCATTGCTGAGCCTCAAGTCGCACTTCTTCAGTGACAACGAAAGGTTGCTGGATGAACAGCGGCAGCTCGCCGCCCTCTATGCACAACAAGCACGCCGGACGCGTTGCAAGGCGTGCGACAACCCGATTGACAAAGTCGCCTTTTCCAAGCTCGGCGTCGACTACATGATCTGTCCGCGCTGCGGTCATCTCAATGGCGCGTATGAGGACAGCGACGCCTTTTGCGCCGCCGTTTACACAGATGCCTCCGGCGCGGCATATGCCCGCGCCTATAGCGCCGCCGACCGCGAAGCGTATCGCATCCGCACCCGCGACATCTACGTTCCGAAAGCAAAATTTCTCGTCGAATCCCTTGCCACACTCGGCGAGGATCCCGGGACACTTTCCTATGCGGATCTCGGTGCCGGCTCCGGATATTTTGTCGCTGCCTTGCGATCGACAGGTCTCGTAACCGTGCGTGGGCATGAAGTATCCGCGACCCAGGTCGCGCTGGCCAACGATATGGCTGGCGAGGAGCTGGTCGAAATGCATGCGCTTGACGAGACGGTGGCGCTCGCAGGACAGCTTCAGGCGAACGTCGTTTCATTGATCGGTGTTCTGGAGCATCTGCAGCAACCTCGACAGCTGCTGGCAGCACTCAGGTCCAATCCATCGGTATCATATGTCTATATTTCGGTTCCGCTGTTCAGCCCGAGTGTATTCTTCGAGCTAGCGTTCCCCGAGGTCATGCAACGGCATCTGTCGGGCGCCCATACTCATCTTTACACCGAGTCATCGCTTGAGTGGACCTGTCGCGAATTCAGTCTGCGGCGCATGGCTGAATGGTGGTTCGGCAGCGACATCGTCGATCTCTATCGCGGCATTCTGATACGACTGGCACAAAACGAGGCGACGGCAGAGTCGGCCGCCATCTGGCAGGAAATGCTGAAGCCGGCCGTCGACGGGATGCAGGAAAGTCTCGACAGCAGACGACTTTCCTCCGAAGTGCATATGCTTCTGAAATTCGAGAGCGGAACCTGAATGAAAGCACTCCTTCTCGGCAGCACCGGTCTTCTCGGCCAGGCCATCGCGCCGGAATGGCGCCGACGCGGTCACACGGTCCTTGAGGCGGCGCGTCATGATGCACCGATCGCGCTCGATATTGCCGACGAGGCCGCATTGGCCGCAACGCTCGACGCCGAAGCACCCGATATCGTCGTCAACGGCGCCGCTCTCACGGATATCGACGCCTGCGAACGCGACCCCGGAGCCGCGTGGCGCATCAATGCCCGTCCGCTTGCCTTTCTGGCAGACTGGTCGTCGCGAACCGGGAGAGTGCTGCTCCATGTCTCGACCGACCATTACTACCTGGATGGCGGCGCCGCGCCCCATGACGAGGGGGCACCGGTTTCCCTCGTGAACGAATATGCCCGCGCCAAATATGCCGGCGAGGCTCTTGCCCTGACGACGCCGCATGCGCTGGTCTTGCGCACCAGCATCGTCGGCATTCGTCGATGGAAGCACCCGACTTTCGCCGAATGGGCCATCGACGTCGTATTGCATGACCGTCCCGCAACACTCTTCAACGACGCATGGTCGTCCTCCATCGATGTCCGGACATTTGCGGGCGCGGCGCTCGACATGGTCGAGGCTGGCGCGACCGGGCTCTTCAACCTCGCCGCCAGCGTCGTCTATACAAAGGAGGCATTTCTTCGTGAGGTCGCACGCCAGCTCGATGTTAGGCTGACATCTGCGGTTGCGGGCTCCGTCGGCGAACTCTCAACAAGGCGCGCCGGCCATCTCGGCCTTGACGTCGGGCGCGCCGAGCAGGTTCTTGGTTACCATCTGCCGACGCTCGAAGAGGTCGTTGCCTCGGTCCTGAACCAGTACAGGGAAGGTCGTCCATGAACTACCAGACCGCGCTCCGCATCGGAACCCGCGACATTTCGCTCGAATCGCCGACCTATTTCATCGCCGATCTTGCCGCCAATCACGATGGCGACCTGGGGCGGGCAAAGGATCTGATCTGGCGCGCGAAGGAAGCCGGCGCCGATTGCGCCAAGTTTCAGCACTTCCTGGCCGAGCGGATCGTCAGCAAGGTCGGTTTCGAAGGATCGGCAAGCCAGGTTTCGCATCAGGCGAAATGGAAGAAGTCTGTCGTCGAGGTCTACGACCAGTATCACACGCGCCGCGACTGGACGGAGGAACTGCTCGATACCTGCCGGAAGGCGGAGATCGACTTCATGACGACTCCTTATGATGCCGAGGCGATCGACATGTTTCGCGAAATCGTGCCGGCCTACAAGATCGGGTCGGGCGACATCACGCATCACGCCGCCATCGCACAGATGGCGAGAACCGGCAAACCCATATTGCTGGCATGCGGTGCGGCAACCATGCAGGAGGTCGAGGCAGCCGTCGGCCTGATCCTGCAATACAATGGCGCGCTCTGTCTTATGCAATGCAACACCAACTACACCGGCAATCCCGAGAACTTCAAATATGTCAACCTGCGCGTCCTGCAGACCTTTGCTGCCCGCTGGCCGGGCATGGTGTTGGGTTTTTCCGATCATACGTCCGGCCATTCGGCGGTGCTGGGTGCCGTGACGCTCGGCGCACGCATCGTCGAAAAGCATTTTACGGACGACACCTCACGCGAGGGACCCGACCATTCCTTTGCACTCGACCCGGTGACATGGCGTGCCATGGTCGACGCAACCCGCGAACTTGAATTGGCCCTCGGCGACGGCATCAAGCGGATCGAGGCCAACGAGACGGAAACGGTCGTGATCCAGCGTCGGGCGCTGCGGTTGCGGAACGCCTCGCCGGCAGGGACGGTTCTCTCGGAAGATCACCTGGAGGCCTTGCGGCCTTGTCCCGAAGGTGCCATCCCGCCCAGTGCGATTGCCGGCATTCTGGGAAAGCGCCTGACGACGAAAAAGGAAGCGGGAAAGGAACTGCTGTGGAGCGATATCGGACCGCAGTCCTGATCCCGGCCTATCGGGAAGCCGAAACGATTGCAGGCGTCGTCGCCGCGGCCGTCCGACAGGCACGAGTCATCGTGATCGATGACTGCTCGCCTGACGACACGGGCGAGATAGCAGCCGCCGCCGGCGCCACCGTGGTCCGCAATACGACGAATCTCGGATATGACGGGTCTTTGAACCGGGCCTTCGAAAAGGCACAGGAATTGGGTTTCAAGTTTGCCATCACAATGGATGCGGATGGCGAACACGATCCGGCATTGATCGCGAGATTCCGGGACATTCTCGAAACACAGCATGTACCGCTCGTCCTCGGCGTCAGACCGCGCAAGCAGCGTCTGGCCGAGACGATCATGGGGCTCTATGTCAAGATACGTTTCGGCATTGACGACGTACTCTGCGGCATGAAGGGCTATGACCTGCGCCTCCTGTCCGAAAATGGTGGATTCGATCACACCGGCTCGATCGGCACGGAACTCGCCGTCAATTCGCTTCGGCGGGGCGCTTCATTTCGTCAACTGCCCGTCAACGGCACACCACGCAGGGATGCTCCGCGTTTTGACCGGCGATGGCGCGCGAACTGGCGCATTCTGGGCGCCTTGGGCCGCCTGATCGGCCAGGACATCACAAAGGCCTGGCACTCGGCATCAACGCCGGTGTGACGCCGTCCGGCGCACCCTCGTCCGGAAAATTGACTGCACCCTGACGCTCGCCGCCGATCTTCCGGCAGATTCCGCATCAATGTTTCACGGTTGTGCCCGATTTCGCGGCAGGCGGACCGGTCGCCAATGCCGATCCAGTTCGTCAACAAATCCTTACCCACAAGATCGAACTTGGTTAAGCGCGCTTTATCGCATGATCGCCAATCATGCGCCGGGGAAAGACATATCTGAGCGTCCGCCAACTTATGCAGCCCATCATCTCAGGCTGCAACTCGTTCCATGCGGACAGAGGGGGATAAATCGATGACACCGGAAATCCGGCAGCATGTGCAGAGCTCCTTTGCAGCCGTGGCGCCGATCGCGGACCAGGCGGCGGAGCTCTTTTACGGTCGCTTGTTCGAAACCGCGCCCGAGCTCCGGCCGCTCTTCAAGGGTGACCTGAAGGAACAGGGCCGCAAGCTGATGAAAATGCTCGCATTGGCGGTCAACGGCCTGAACGATCTCGATCGTCTGGTACCTGTTGTCGAAGAACTTGGACGCCGGCACGCCGGATACGGCGTCAAGCCGGCGGATTACACGGCCGTCGGCAACGCGCTTCTCTGGACACTCGAGAAGGGGCTGGGGGAGAAATTCACACCCGACGTTCGTGCTGCCTGGGCCGCGGTCTACGAATTGCTGTCGAGCGTCATGATCAAGGCCTCGCATTCACACCCATCAACCAATGTTGCCACTCGACCAGAACCAGAGAAGAAAACGATGCACAATATGATACATCGCTTCAAGAATATGTCTCTTGCCGTCAAGATTCCGGGCCTCGTCGCAACGGCCGCATTGCTGTCGGTCGTCGCAGTCGGAACGATGAGTTATTTTCAAGCGGCAGACGCATTGCATGTCGAAGCCGAAGTTCGATACGAGGCACTTGCCCAGGCCCGGGCAGATGCCCTTCAGTCCTACCTTGGCAGCATACGGGAAGATCTTGCCGTTACAGCGACCAGCAGTACGGTCGCCGATGCACTCGTCGCATTCGACCAGGGCTTCCGCGAGATCAACCGGGACGGCCGCGGTACGCAGGTCCTGCAGGACCTCTATATTCAGGCGAACCCCCATCCGACAGGCGAGAAACACAAGCTCGATCAGGCCGCCGACGGCTCAGCCTACAGCATCGCACACGGTGCCTATCATCCCTGGTTCCGTCAGTTCACTGAGTTGCGCGGCTACTATGACGTCTTCCTGATCTCACGCGGCGGCGACATCGTCTATTCGACTTTCAAGGAACTTGATTTCGGAACGAATCTGAAGTCCGGCGAGTGGAAGACGAGCGATCTCGCCACGGTTTTCAATACCGTGAGCAATGGCGCCACGGCCGGCAAGATCGCCTTTGTCGACTTTGCACCTTACGCCCCGAGCAACGGCGCCGCGGCCAGCTTCATCGCCACGCCGGTCATGCGCAATGGCCGCCTCCTCGGCGTGCTCGCCTTCCAGATGCCGATCGAGCGCATCAATGCCGTCATGCAGTCATCCGCAGGCATGGGCGAAAGCGGCGAGACCTATCTGGTCGGCGGCGACTATCTGATGCGCAGCGACTCCCGTTTCTCGGAGACCTCGACGATTCTCGAAACCAGGATCGAGGGCGAGACGGTCAAGGCTGCGCTGGCCGGCGAAAGCGGCATCAGGGACATTCTCGACTATCGGGGCGTCCCGGTACTCTCGGCATATCGTCCTTTCGATTTCGAGGGCGTTCGCTGGGCGGTCATTGGCGAGATCGACATTGAAGAGATGATGATTCCGGCCAACAGGATGCGGAACAATGCCGCGCTCATCGGCCTTGGCGTACTGGTCATACTCGCCGCCTTCGGTCTGTTCGTTGCCCGCGGCATTACACGGCCGATCACCGCCATGACCGATGCCATGAACGTGCTGGCAGGCGGCAATCACGCAGTCGAGATCCCGGCGACGGAGCGCGGCGATGAAGTGGGTCTTATGGCCAGGGCCGTACTTGTGTTCAAGGAAAATATGATCCGGGCGAAAGAGCTCGCCGAAAAGGAAGCGGCCGCTCAGGAGCAGCGCGAGCGCCGGGCACGCATCATCGACGATCTCACCCGCTCGTTCGACAGCGATGTCAGCGCGGTCCTGAAAACGGTCGCATCGGCCGCCACCGAACTGCAGGCCACGTCGCAGAACATGTCGGCGATCGCCGAGGAAACCTCGCGTCAGGCCGTTGCCGTCGCCGGCGCGTCCGACCAGGCCTCGGGCAATGTGCAGACTGTCGCCTCCGCAACCGAAGAGCTCTCCTCGACCGTTGCGGAAATCGGCCGACAGGTCACCCAGTCGGCCGAGATTGCCGCCCTGGCGGTCAGCGAAGTCACGCAAACCAACGATACGGTGAAGAGCCTCGCCGAGGCCGCACGGCGGATCGGCGATGTGGTCCAGCTGATCAACGACATCGCCGCGCAGACCAACCTGCTGGCGCTCAACGCAACGATCGAGGCGGCACGCGCCGGAGAAGCCGGCAAGGGCTTCGCGGTCGTCGCCTCCGAGGTGAAATCCCTCGCCAACCAGACCGCTCAGGCGACCGAGGGCATTACCGCGCAGGTCGATGCCATTCAGAACGCGACCGAGGGCGCCGTGACGGCCATGGGCAGCATTGGCGAGATCGTCGGCCGCGTTGCTGAAATCGCAACAACCATTGCCTCGGCTGTCGAAGAGCAGCAGGCGGCAACGCAGGAAATCGCGCGCAATGTCCAGCAGGCCGCACAGGGCACGCAGGAGGTGACGCTCAACATTGCCGGCGTGACGGAGGCCGCGGGGTCGACCGGTGTCGCGACCGGCCAGGTCCTGAGTGCCGCGAATGAACTGTCGCAGCAGTCGGAAAGCCTGAGCGCCAGGGTCGATTCCTTCCTGAGCTCCATCAAGGCCGCCTGATCCGTCCAAGAGACGAAGACGATTGCATTCGATTGCGGGGTCCGGCACGCCGGACCCCGTGACCGCATGAGGGCGGCTTCGGCCAGATACATCGGAAACGCCCGCATCCAGATGCTCGTGGCAAACGAACCGGATGCTAAGGACGAAAGGTCTCGCCGCAAGTGCGGCTTGCGTCGTCCGGAAGCGCCCATTCGCGCCAGGGCAACGCCAGGCGGTCCATCTGTACGGCAAGGCTGACGGTGTTATCGGGCGTGCTGCAGACATCGGCGCCACCTTCGACGAACAGGCGCAAGGTCGTCAGATGGTCCGGACGCCGCGGCGCATCGTCAGGCGCATACTCGTAGCCCTGCAACGCCGCAACGGCAGGGCGCAACGGCCATGGGTCGATGCCACTCTCCAGGCGGAATTCGGCATAGAGAGCGATCGCGGCGGCATCGCCGCCGCGCGCCGCATCACGCATCAGTCGCTCATCCGGCATGAGTCCCGCCGCCAGCAGACGGCGCAGCGCCGCCAGCCGATCGGCATCGCCGCCCGGCGCCACGGGACGGCCTTCGTGATCGAGACCGAACCAGTACTGCACCGCATCGAGGCCGCACCATGTCGGTTCGGCCAGTATATCCGGATGCATTTCGATCAGCGTTTCGCGATCCGCCGGAGAAGCTGTCGCAATCCTCGCAAAGAAGTCGGCCGACTGCTCGCAACGTCTCTGTTCGAGAAACTTCAACCCGCCCCAGATACCCGCACCGCCAAAGGCAATGGCCAAAACCATCGCCGGCAGGATGCCTGACGGCCGAATTCCGTCACGCAGGACAATCCAGGCGCACAGGCAAAGCACCAGGACGGCCCAGACACCGAGCACGGCAACGCCATAGAGCGCCAGCGAAAGCCCATCCCAACCCGTCACCAAATACTCACCCGCCACAAACAGGACACCGGCGACAAGCAGGAGCGGGATCGAGATGGAAAGCAGGATCAGAAGATCCCGCGGTATTGATCGGCCCTGCATGACTCCCTGCCCCCCGCCCCATTTTCGATGCAGATCTATAACAGCCATCCTGATCGGTGGTCCATTGCGACGCTGGCGTTATCCAGGGCAGCCTGAGGGCTAGGAACGAGCAGCTGTGCCGCGAGAAGATCCCCCATCTCGCTCAACTGGCGCGGTCCGGCACGACAAGCTGGACGTCGCCGTCAAAGGCAAGCCGCGCTGCCACCATGCGATTCCGCCGGACAAGGAATGCGGCGACCAGAACGCCGAAAAGAGTTCCAACAAGAATCCCAAGCCCGTTCGCCGCAAGATCGCCAAAGGAGGCCGAGCGTGTCGGAAAGAAAGCCTGGACAAGCTCGATCGCGCCACTCATCAGAAAGAGGGCGGAGGCCGCGGCAAGCCGTGACGCGAAGCGCAGAAGCAGCGGCGGCGCAAAGACCGCCAGAAGCGCCCAGGCCGAGAAATGCACGAGCTTGTCGGCATGAGCCAGCGGGATATGAAAGGATGACGGCCCGAGATTGGGCAGCAACGAGCCGGCGAGAACGGCGAGCCCGAGAGCAAGCCAGATCAGCGCAAGCGCCACCCGGATGCGGCGAAGTATGTGGGGATCGCTAAGGGACATTGAGAGACTTCTCGTGACGGCATCGTGCCGGGACAAATGATCGAGACCGTTCCGGCCGGGCGACATGCCACCCGACACAATACCGGGCGAGCGTCTCACTCCGCCGCCGGCTCCTTGATGTCGCGGCCATAGACGTCGTCAAAACGAACGATATCGTCCTCGCCGAGATAGGCGCCCGACTGCACCTCGATGATCGAGAGCGGCTCGGTACTGGGATTCTCGAGCCGGTGCTTCGTCCCGAGCGGAATATAGACCGACTGGTTCTCTTCAAGCATCCGGACCTCGTCGCCAACCGTCACCTGCGCCCGGCCCTTGACGACAACCCAGTGCTCGGCGCGCTGATGGTGCAGCTGCAGGGAAAGTGCTGCGCCCGGATGCACCATCAGATGCTTGACCTGATGTCGCGCGCCAGCGTCAAGGCTCTCATAATAACCCCAGGGCCGATGAACGCGACGATGCGCATTGTGCTCGTTACGGCCGGCACCGGCAATCCGTTCGACGATCCTCTTGACGTCCTGCACGCGGTCGCGTGCGGCAACCAGAAGTACGTCGCCGGTCTCGACAATAACGAGATTTTCGACGCCGAGCGTCGCGACAAGCCCGGACTCCGCCCGGATATAGCTGCCCTCTGTATCCTCGACAATCACATCGCCGACCGTGACATTGCCGTCCTTGTCCTTCGCGCCGATCTCCCATAGCGCGCCCCATGAACCGATATCGCTCCAGCCCATGTCGACCGGAATGACTGCGGCGGCGTCCGTATGCTCCATCACCGCATAGTCGATCGAATCGGACGGACAGGCGGAAAAGGCATCGGCATCGAGGCGCAGGAAATCGAGATCCTGCGCCGCCTTTGCGACGGCATCGACCGCATGCGCCGCGATCTCGGGACAATAGAGCCGCATCTCCTCAAGCAGACGGTCAGCGCGGAACATGAAGATGCCCGCATTCCAGTCATAGCCGCCCTCGGCGAGATAACCCTCGGCCGTGGCGCGGTCGGGTTTCTCGACGAAACGCGCGACCGAATAGCCCGCACCGCCGGCTAGCGCTTCGCCGCGCTTGATATAGCCATAGCCGGTCTCGGGCCCTGAGGGGACCACGCCGAACGTGACGAGCCGGCCCTCGGCCGCAAGACGCGCGCCAGCCGCAACAGCGCCGTGAAAGGCCTCGACATTGCCAATGTGATGATCGGCCGGCAGCAGCAGCACTACGCCCTGCGGATTGCGGGCGCGAACAAAGGCAGCGGCGGCGGCTGCCGCCGGCGCCGTGTTGCGGCCCTCGGGTTCAAGGATATGGGCGAGCGCCCGGAGGCCGGCCTCCTGGAGCTGTTGCGCAATGATGAAGCGCTGCGCGTCATTGGAGATGATGATCGGCGCGGCAAACCCGGCCCGGCCGTCGACCCGCAACGCGGTCTCGATCAGCATGGCGCGCTCGGAAACCAGCGGCAGCAGCTGCTTGGGATAGAGAGCGCGCGAAGTCGGCCAGAGACGCGAGCCGACGCCACCGGAAAGGATCACCGGATAGATGGTGACGCTGCTCATCGTCGATGTCTCCGCCTCTTGTTCCAGCCTCGTCACGCAACGCACGCATGTGCTGGGGCCATCCAGCCTTCACGGCAATGCTAACGACGCCGCAGAAGACGATCCAGACAAAGACCGGCCAAGGGTTAACGCCTGCTCAGGCGCGCAGCCCGCCATTGACGGCAACACTGTCGGAAACGCGCCGCATATCGGCCTCGACCATCTCGGCCACCAGCTCGACAAAGCTGGTCTTGTGAACCCAGCCGAGCTCGTCGCGTGCCTTGGCGGCATTGCCAACCAGCGAATTGACTTCGGCAGGACGGTAGAAGGAGGGGTCGACCTCGATCAGCGTCTGTCCGGACTTCCGGTCGATACCCTTTTCCTCCAGGCCCGAACCGTCCCATTCGATGGGGCGGCCGACGGCCTCGAAAGCCAGCTGGACGAAATCGCGCACCGAATGCTCCTCGCCCGTGGCCAGCACATAATCGTCGGCGCGGTCCTTCTGCAGCATCAGCCACATGCCTTCGACATAGTCGCGCGCATGGCCCCAGTCGCGGCGCGAATTGATGTTGCCGAGATAGAGCTTGTCCTGAAGGCCATGATGAATGGCCGCCGCAGCGCGCGTGATCTTGCGACTGACAAAGGTTTCGCCACGATTGGGGCCCTCATGATTGAAGAGGATTCCGTTCGAGGCGTGAAAACCGTAAGCCTCGCGATAATTGACGACGGTCTGGAAAGCGAAATGCTTCGAAATGGCATAGGGGCTGCGCGGCCGGAATGGCGTTGTCTCGCTTTGCGGCGTTTCCTGCACATTGCCGAAAAGCTCCGAGGTCGACGCCTGGTAGAAGCGAATGCTCTCGCCCATATCGAGCAGGCGGATCGCTTCAAGAAGCCGAAGGACCCCTGTCGCATTGACGTCGGTTGTGTATTCGGGTTTGTCGAAACTGACTTTCACGTGACTCTGTGCAGCCAGATTGTAGACCTCGTCGGGCTTCACTTCCTTCAGGACACGGAAGAGGCTCGAACCGTCGGTCATGTCGCCGAAATGCATCCGGAGCTTCGAATCGACACCGCGCTCCTCGCCATAGAGATGCTGAATCCGGTCGGTATTGAACGAGGAGGAGCGGCGCATCAGGCCATGCACTTCATAACCCTTTTCGACCAGCAGGTCGGCCAGATAGCTGCCATCCTGGCCTGTAATGCCCGTGATTAACGCGACCCGCTTGGTCATGCCCGACTTTCTCCCGCACTTGCCGATCAATGCCGGCCCCGATCGATGGATCGGGATTGGATGGACTGAATGAATGGACTGGTGACGCTGCGCCCGGCCCGTAACGGCCTCTAGATACATGGATTTTGCCGGAACGGGAACAGGGGCCGGAGCTTCGGCTTGCAGCCGGCCGCGACCCGTGCCAGAAGTGGGCCGGGATTTCAAAAATAGCCACTGTTATTAACGACTTAGACGACACCCCTCGCGGATCAGCCACCCATGCCCCAGATGCCCCGCAAAGCCGTTTTCCCGGTCGCCGGTCTCGGCACCCGCTTCCTGCCCGCAACCAAGGCAGTGCCGAAGGAAATGCTGACCGTGGTCGACAAGCCGGTGATCCAGTATGCCGTCGAGGAGGCGGCCGAGGCCGGCATCGAGCACTTCATCTTTGTGACGGGTCGCGGCAAGGGAGCGATCGAGGATCATTTCGACATCGCCTATGAGCTCGAGGCGACCTTGAAGGCGCGCGGCAAGACGGCCGAAATCGCGCAGCTTGAGGCAAGCCGACCGGCCGCCGGCACGGCAAGCTTCGTCCGCCAGCAGGAACCGCTGGGCCTTGGACACGCCGTCTGGTGCGCGCGCGACATTGTCGGCAACGAGCCCTTCGTCCTGGCGCTGCCCGACATGCTGATCCTTAGCCCCCGCGGCTGCTTTGCCCAGATGATGGATGTCTATCGCGCCCATGGCGGCAATGTGATCGCGGTCGAGGAAGTCCCGCATGAGCATGTCCATCGCTACGGTGTCGTGGCGCTGGAACAGAAGCTCGACGAGAGGACCCACCGGATCGCCGGCATGGTCGAAAAGCCCAAGCGCGAAGAGGCGCCGTCCAATCTGATCATTTCCGGACGCTATATCCTGCAGCCTGAAATATTCGCCCGGCTCGAAACCCAGAAGCCCGGCGCCGGTGGCGAAATCCAGCTGACCGACGCGATGATTGCACTGGTGGCCGAACAGGCCTTCCATGCCTACCGCTTCGAGGGCACGACCTATGATTGTGGCGACAAGATCGGTTTCCTGGCGGCCAATGTGGCGCTCGCCCTGTCGCGCCCCGACATCGAACCGGCATTCAGACCGCTCCTGGAGCGCCTGATCGGGCGCTGAGATCGGGGGTTTTTCCCGTCTATAAAAAGGCCGGGGGAAGAAGGAAGGGAAAAAGCGAGGCATGCTCGAAATCGAGGAAACCGCCATCCCCGGCGTCCGTATCGTCAAGCCGCGCCGCTTCGGCGATGCGCGCGGCTATTTTTCCGAGACCTTCAACCGGCGCGCCATGACGGCAGCCGGCATCGACATCGACTTCATTCAGGACAATGAGTCGCTCTCGGCCGCACCCGGTACGATCCGGGCTCTTCATTTCCAGGCACCGGATTTCGCACAAACCAAGCTGGTGCGCGTCCTGACCGGCGCGGTCCTCGACGTGGCCGTCGATATCAGGCGCGGATCGCCGACCTATGGGCATCATGTCGCCGTGACGCTGAGCGCCGAGGATGGACGGCAACTCCTGGTGCCCAGAGGCTTCGCCCATGGATTCTGCACGCTTGTGCCGGATACCCGCGTATTTTACAAAGTGGACGCGTATTACTCGCAATCGCATGATGCGGGGATAATATGGAATGACCCCGATATTGCGATCGACTGGCCGGTCGCGCCGGACAAGGCCACATTGTCGGAAAAGGACATGCGGCTTCCGCGTCTGGCCAACATGACATCGCCTTTCGTCTATGGCACGGATTGAACGGGGCAAAAGCAGGCGAGAGACCAAGGGGGATTGTTCGGTGCGTTTTGCAGTAACAGGGGGTGCGGGGTTCATCGGTTCGGCGGTTATCCGCCGGCTGATCGGTCAAACCGAGCACGAAGTGCTGAACATTGATTGCCTGACCTATGCGGGCAATCTCGATTCACTGGCCGACGTATCGGAGAATGCCCGCTACCATTTCTCGCAGACCGATATTCGCGACCTGCCGGCGCTGCGTCGGGCCATTGAAGATTTCCGTCCCGACATCATCATGCATCTGGCCGCCGAAACCCATGTCGACCGTTCGATCGACGGCCCGGCCGCCTTCATCGAAACCAATGTCGTCGGCACCGCCAATCTGCTGGAAGTCGCGCGCGCCTGGTGGGAAAGTCTCGATAACGCGGCGAAGGCGCGCTTCCGCTTTCACCACATCTCGACCGATGAGGTCTTCGGCTCGCTGGGACCGACAGGTGCCTTTACCGAAGAAACGCCTTATGCGCCCAACTCGCCCTATTCCGCATCGAAGGCGGGGTCGGATCATCTGGTGCGCGCCTGGCGCGAAACCTTCGGTCTGCCGGCCCTAGTCAGCAATTGCTCGAACAATTACGGTCCCTGCCAGTTCCCCGAAAAGCTGATCCCGCTGATGATCCTGAACGCGCTGGAGGGAAAACCGCTGCCGGTCTATGGCTCCGGCCTGCAGATACGCGACTGGCTGCATGTGGACGATCATGCGGACGCGCTGATCGCCATTGCGACAAGGGGCCTTGTCGGCGAGAGCTACAATGTCGGCGGCAATGCCGAGCGCACCAATATCGATGTCGTGCGGACCATCTGCCGCCTGCTCGACGAGATGCAGCCACAATCGCCCTATTGCCCGCATGAGCAGTTGATCGCCCATGTTGCCGATCGCCCGGGCCATGATGCCCGCTATGCGATCGATGCCGCGAAAATCGCCCGCGACCTCGGCTGGAAGCCGCGGGAGAATTTCGAAAGCGGGCTACGCAAGACGGTCGAATGGTACTTGCAGAACCGCGACTGGTGGGAACGCGTTCGCTCCGGCCTTTATCGCGGCGAGCGCCTTGGTCTGATCGACGCGGATTGAACGCACATGACCGAACCGCGATCGAGACGCCTGCTGGTGACCGGCGCCGGCGGCCAGGTGGGAGGGAAGCTCGTTGCACAAGCGGCCGCGCATGGCTTTGCGGCCATCGCAACCACGCGCGCGGAGCTCGACATCACCGATCGGGCGGCGATCGAGGCGGCGATCGCATCGCTGAAACCCGACGCCGTGATCAATGCGGCCGCCTATACGGCTGTCGACCGCGCCGAAAGCGAGGCAGAGCTCGCCCGGGCCATCAACGCCGATGCACCGGGCCTGTTGGGTGCGGCCTGCGACAGGGCCGGCATTCCGCTGCTGCATATCTCGACCGATTATGTCTTTGACGGCTCGGCCGCGCGCCCCTGGCGGGAAGACGACCCGCTGGCCCCGCTTGGCGTCTATGGCAGGAGCAAGGCCGAAGGCGAAGCCGCACTCCGCAAGGCCACGGAAAACCACATCATCCTGCGCACGGCCTGGGTGTTCAGCCCTTGCGGCAGCAATTTCGTGAAGACGATGCTGCGCCTCGCAGCCGAACGGGACGAGCTGACCGTGGTCGACGACCAGAAGGGCTCGCCCTCCGCGGCCATCGATATCGCGCAGGTTCTGTTGACGCTGGCCCGACTGTCGCTCGACCGGCAGGCCGCCGGCGAAGCGCCGCCACGCGGCACCTGGCATTTCTGCAACAAAGGCGTGACCAGCTGGTATGAGTTCGCCTGCGCGATCATGACCGGCGCCGCCCAGCGGCACGCGCCTGCAGCCCGCGTGCGGCCGATCCCGACATCGGCCTATCCGACCCCGGCCCGGCGCCCGGCCAATTCGGCGCTCGACTGCGCGAAGCTCACCAGGGATTTCGGCATCGTTCCGCGGCCTTGGGAAGAAGCCCTCGATGACGTACTCGACAGGCTTCTCGCGCCGCCCCACTGACCCTTACGACGGAAAAAGGCACAAGGCATATGAAGGGCATCATCCTGGCAGGCGGCAGCGGCACGCGGCTCTACCCCGTGACCCGCGCGGTCTCGAAGCAATTGCTGCCGGTCTATGACAAGCCGATGATCTACTACCCGCTGACGACGCTGATGCTGGCCGGCATTCGCGACATTCTGGTGATCACGACGCCTGAGGATGCCGCCGCCTTCAAAAATCTGTTGGAAGACGGCAGCCAATGGGGCATTTCGATTTCCTATGCCGTGCAGCCGAAACCCGAAGGTCTCGCACAGGCCTTTATCATCGGTCGCGACTTCGTCGGCGGCGGCCGCTGCGCCCTGGTGCTGGGCGACAATATCTTCTACGGCAACGGCCTGTCGGCCATTCTCCAGCGCGCCGCACGGCCGGGCAAGGGCGCGACGGTCTTCGGCTACTGGGTCCGCGATCCGGAACGTTATGGCGTTGTCGAATTTGACGACGCCGGCAAGGCGATCTCGATCGAGGAAAAGCCGGAAAAGCCGAAATCGAACCATGCGGTGACGGGGCTCTATTTCTACGATTCAGACGTCTGCGACATGGCCGCCGAAGTCCGGCCCTCCGCGCGCGGCGAGCTTGAAATCACGACGCTCAACGAAATGTATCTGAAGCGTGGCATGCTGACGGTGGAACTGCTGGGCCGGGGCTTTACCTGGCTCGACACCGGCACGCATCAGTCGCTGCTGCAGGCGGCGCAATTCGTCGAGACGATCGAGGAGCGCCAGAACCTGAAGATCGGCAGCCCCGAGGAAGTGGCCTTCCGCATGGGCTATATCGATGCCGAACAATTGCTGGCAGCCGCCCGCGGCGTCGGCAAGAGCAGCTATGGCACCTATCTGCGCGCGCTGGCGAAGGGCCGGTGATCATGTCTGGACCGTCAGGGCAGGTCCATTGTTCCGCCGGGATGGCCGGTCGATGAGTTTCGGGAGCGAGAAATGAAAGTTGCGATGATCGGCACCGGCTATGTGGGCCTGGTCTCGGGCGCCTGTTTTGCCGATCTCGGGCATCACGTCACCTGCGTGGATACCGACGCCGCTAAGATCGCGAAGCTCCGCCGCGCAGAAATCCCGATCTATGAGCCCGGTCTCGAAGACATCGTCGCGCGCAGTGTCGAAGCGGGCAGGCTTTCCTTCACCATGGACGCCACCGGAGCCGTGCCGTCATGCGACGCGATTTTCATCTGCGTCGGCACGCCGCCGCGCGAGGATGGCGATGCCGACCTCTCCTATGTCTATGCCGCCGCGCAAGGCATCGCGGCGCATCTGAACGGATATACGGTCATTGTCGACAAATCGACCGTCCCTGTTGGCACCGGCGACGAGGTCGAACGGATCATTCGCAAAGCCAATCCGGAGGCCGATTTCGACGTGGCGTCGAACCCCGAATTCCTGCGCGAGGGCAACGCGATCGACGATTTTATGCGGCCGGACCGGATTGTCATCGGCACGAACGCCCCGCGTGCCCGGGAGGTCATGCAGGCGCTTTACCGGCCGCTGATGCTCGCCGAAACGCCCATCCTGCACACGAGCCGCGCCACGGCCGAACTGACCAAATATGCGGCCAACGCCTTTCTGGCGATGAAAGTGACCTTCATCAACGAGATCGCCGATATCTGCGAGCAGGTCGGTGCCGACGTGCAGGACGTCTCGCGCGGCATCGGCCTCGACAGCCGCATCGGCACCAAATTCCTGCAGGCGGGGGCGGGCTTCGGCGGCTCCTGCTTCCCGAAGGACACGCTGGCGCTGACAAGCACCGCAAGGAAGGTCGGCCGACCGACCCAGATCGTCGAAGCGGTGATGGCGGCCAATGCCGAACGCAAGCGGCGCATGGCCGACAAGATCGTCGCGGCCTGCGGCGGCACTATCGCCGGCAAGGTACTCGGGGTGCTCGGTGTCACCTTCAAGCCCAATACCGACGACATGCGCGACGCGCCAAGCCTCGACATCTTGCCCTTGCTGCAGCAGGCCGGCGCACGAATCCGCGCCTATGACCCGGAGGGTATGAGCGAGGCGCGGAAATATCTGAGCGATATCGAATGGAGCGCCGATGCCTATGGCGTGATGCCCGGCGCCGACGCCTTGCTGATCCTGACCGAATGGAACGAATTCCGCGTTCTCGATCTCGACCGCGTGCGACGCGAGTTGAAGCGTCCGCTGATGATCGACCTGCGCAACATCTATACGCCCGGCGATATGGCCGAGGCCGGCTTCGAATATCACTCGGTCGGGCGGCCTTCGCCTGCTCGATCGACCCGACGCGGCGGGTGAAAGCGTACCTGCGCCTGTCAGCCGCAGAGAACAGCGCCTGAAGGACCTGCCGACAAAAACCCATCGGACACAATGCCCGGACGCCCCGACATGGCGCCGCAGGCGCTTCGTATCGTGCGGCAAGGGACCGTCGATCATATCGACGAATTGCATGCTGGCACAGCGGACATTGCACCTGCCGGCCGAACCGGACGCTCGCTCTCGAGACGCGCATCCGTTCTGTGGCCATCTGACCGTCTGCAGATCATATGACAGACGTCCGGACTGTCGGCACTTCAATCCAGGACACGCCTGAAATCGGATATGGCAGTCAACCGAATGTCGATACCGGAATGTCGGGATGCATCGCCGCCGTTTCTGCGGCCTCAAAATGTGTTCCAGCCTGATACAGGTGATGTTTTGCAGGAGAAAGAAGCCGAAGCTTCACCCCCCCGGGGGGGGGGGGGCAAAAAAGCAAAAACGAAAAACAACCCCATGCACTCTCCCGCATGTTCACGGGAGCTGATGTTTTTATTGGATCAGATGCAGCGAATCGCTCGATCCTGAGATCGGGAAGGGGAGTCGGACGGCCAGCGACAATCGATGACAAGGAACCGTTGCAATGAAAGCCGACGCACAGAAGAAACCCAACACACAGAAGTCCCCCAAGCCCAAAGCCAGGAAAAAGACACCGAAGAGTCCGGAACACGCGCGCTTTTACCAGGACTGTCTGGACATAGAGACCGCGCGCAGGAATGCCTTCAAAGCCACGGGCATGACCGAGGCACAGCTCCAGACAATATTGAATCCCATCTGCCGCGCCGTGGCAGACGGGCAGTTATTGCCACCGGGGGACCTTATCGACGCAACTAATCTCGTCTCGGAGTTCGCGCCAAAGACAGCCTACGAACGCATGATCTGCGGACAATTGCTGTCGACTTATTTTTTCATGAACGTGAACATGCATCTCGGCATGCGTGCGAGTCTCGTGCCCATAAGAACCAGCTTGTTCCAGACCGCCACGAAACTTGGCCACCTCAACAAGGGTTTGCTGGAAATGCTGCACCGGCTTCAGAACGGAGAAGACCGCAAGGTCATCGCCTTCGAATACAACCATGTAACTCGCAAGGAGGCCGGGCCAGACGCGCACGCGAAACCAAAACAGGGCAAGCGCAAGCAGGAGGGACGCCCGGTCAACGGCAGCCCCGCCATGAACGGGCATGCCATGAACGGACATGCCTTGAACGGGCACGGATTGAACGGGCACGCTCGGAACAGGCGCAAGCCCAAATGTGCTCAGAGGATCATGGCGTCGTGACCATCGAAGGGAGAGCCTCCGAAAGCCCGGGAGAGACGCCGGCGCTTTGCGGCGCAAGGACAAGAAACGGCCTGCCCTGCAGAAACCCGCCGGTCAATGGCAAGCGCCGCTGCCGCATGCATGGCGGCGCGGCAGGGAGCGGGGCGCCCAAAGGAAACCAGAACGCCTTGAAAACCGGTTTCTACAAGCGGCAATACATTGACCTGCGGCGCCAGTCAAAGCGGGCCATGCGCGAAGCACTGATGTCACTCGGCAGAAAACGCTGGTAACCCGGTTTCGGCAGTGCGGCTCGGCCAACAATGCATGATCCGGCCGCATCGGTCGCGATCGATTGACTTGATCGATCAACGATCAGACGGCAGCGCCCGTGGCCGCCCCGACAATCCGCAGCCCCTGCCGCCTAGAGATCGATGACCGGTGTCGCCTTGAGGCGCACGCCCGGGCCGCCGGCTTCATCGGCCACGACAAAGACCACCCCGGCCGCCTCCAGCGTCTGCTGCAGCCGCCAGATATTGGCGACCGTGCCTTGCGCCAGGCCCGCGCCCTTTTCCATCCTCTGAACGGTCGACAGGCCGAGGCCCGCCTTGCGCGCCAGATCCTCGCGCGACCACTCTATAAGACCTCTTGCGGCTCTAATTTGAGATGAAAACAGCATTTAATGCTCATTTTTTATCTTTTAATGAACTGTTTCTGTTGTTTTTTAATCAGATAATGATAGAATACGGCCGAATTCGAACAAAAACAGGTCATGCCCATGCTGTATCCTGATTCCACACCGCCGATCCAGAACGATGCGATCCCGATCAAGAAAGATCACCCTGCAGCCTCACCAGTCGTTGCTCACGATGCCGCTGGAGCATGGGACCGCCCGGATGCCGCAGGAGCTATCTCCGGCCCACCTGCGCCGCAGGCAAGCCCGGCGGTCTCGGCCGAGCTCCATACGCATCTTTACCTCAAGGAACGTCTTGAGGCCGAGTTTCCGGATCTCGATGACGAGACGCTGGCCGATACGCTGGAAGGCGAGACGCGGCTCAACGAGATGCTGGCCGCGGTGCTGCGCTCGCGCGAGGAGGATATGGGGCTTGTCACGGGCCTCAAGGCGCGGATCGAGGCGCTGAAGGCCCGGCTCGACCGCTTTCAGGAACGCGCCGAACGCAAACGGGCGCTTGTGACCGAGGCCATGGCGCGCGCGGCCATCAAGCGGCTGCTGGCGCCCGATTTCACCGCTTCCCTGCGCATGGTGCCGCCCGGGCTGGTCATCGAGGACGAGACCGCGATCCCCGATGAATTCTGGAAACCGCAAGCCCCGAAGCTCGACCGCAGCGGTCTCGGCGACGCGCTGCGCAGCGGACGCACCGTCACCGGCGCAACGCTCGGCACGGCGCGCCCCTCGATCAGCATCCGCATCGCCTGAAGGGAGACACCATCATGGCACTGACCCGCAACCAGCGCATCGCCCTCGACGCCGCCCCGCCGGCCGACGCCATCAGGACGCGTCAGGAAGGCGGCCGGGCCCTTTCCTATCTCGAAGGCTGGTATGTGATCCGCGAGGCCAACCGCATTTTCGGCACCGATCACTGGGACCGGATCACCCTCTCGAGCCAATGTGTCTGGCAGGGCCAGCATCGCGGCGAGGCCGCCTGCACCTATACGGCCCGGGTCCGTCTCTGCATCCGGGTCGGCCATGAAAGCCTGGTGCGCGAGGGCTCGGGCGTCGGTCACGGGCAGAACCTGCATGCCGGCGAGGCCCATGGTCAGGCCATCAAGGCCGCCGAAACCGATGCGACCAAGCGGGCGCTGGCAACACTGGGCGCTCCTTTCGGGCTCAGCCTTTACGAGACACACGCGCCGGATTTTCCGGCGGCGCATGGCAGATCCGCAAGCATGCCCGCATCAAAACCGGACGCGGCGACAATGCCGGCGACATTGCAGCGGCAGGATGCGCCCGTCGCGCGCGAGGATTACTGGATGATGCGGGATGCGGCCGGCGAGCTGATGGCCGTCTTCAAGAGCCCGATCCTTTGTTGTTCGGCGCTGCGTCGCGCGATCGAGGCGGCAGGCTCGGCGCAAGGCCTCGAGGCCCTCTACAACCAGAACCGGCGCCTGCTGACACGGCTGCGCGCCGAACGTCCCGATCTGCGCAGCGACCGCGATCAGCACTATGCCGAAATCCTGAGCGCACTGTTCCGCACACGGCTGAAGCGGCTGGCGGCCCGGAATGACATACCGGAAACAACGGCACGCGCGGTCGCGCCGATTGACCTGTCAGACGGACTGGCACCGGGCGCCGCCGACTGAAGCGCACAAGGTCCGGGGGGCGCCGCTCCGCCTGCCCGCAATCGCCCCGCGCCTTGTCGCGCATCTGTATCACACCGCATCTGTGTCACGTCACTTGTGTATCACGTCATGTGCCCCGCAATTGCCAGGGGCCGGCGCGCCATCCCGGCACTCGAACGCTCACAATGGAAGCCGCGACACAACAGCTTGCGTTGTCATACTCCGCATTACAGCCGTCTTGACGATACGAAACGCCCGCGGGCCGCGCCGACGGACCACCTCTTGCGATCTGCGGCGAAATAGCACCCGCCTGTCGGGCACAATCGAATAGTAAATCATTGTTACGGAGAACCACCGCGTTAGGATGAAGCGCTGCCAGGTTGATCATCATCTCGAAAGACCAGGGGATGACGGGGGAATGGGGAACATGCCCGACAGGGCCGATACGATAAACACCGGCACCGACGCGGCACTGCCAGAAGTGGAGCGGCGGGACCGGACGTTGGCGGGCTTCCTGCGGCGGTCGATCTTCCGCAACCGCGTCCAGCTCCTTGGCGGGGTGCTCTTTGCCATCCTGCTGCCGCTTGTATTCCGCTTCAACCTGTTCGACGTCCCGCTGACGCAATCGAGCCTGACCAACACGATCATCGGTGCGGCAATCGCCTTGACGCTCGGCTTCTTCTTCTATCGGCGGTTGACGGACTATCCGGGCACCGAAGGCATTTCCTATGCGGTACCGGTCTTTGCCCTGACCTATGCCGGCATCCTGGTCCTTTTCGTCTTCCTGCGCCTCGACTACAGCCGCTATCTCTTCGGCGCGAGCTATCTGATGGCAGTCATCTGGTTTACTGCCCTGTCGATCGCCATGGTGCGGCTGCGGACCTACCGGATCGGCATCGTACCGGGCGGCAGCGTCGCCAGTCTGCCCGATCCTGGTTCGGTCCGCTGGGAAAGGCTGAGCGAACCCCGCGCCCTGCCGCACGGTCTCAATGCAGTTGTCGCCGATCTGCGCACAGATTTTTCGCCGGAATGGGAGCGTTTCATCGCCGAAACGGCGATCGCCGGAACGCCGGTCTTCCATGTCAAGCAGCTGCAGGAAACGCTGACCGGCCGCGTCGAGATCGAGCATCTCTCCGAAAACACGCTGGGCGCGCTCAACCCCAACGACCTTTATCTGAAGATCAAGCAGGCGATCGACTGGCTGGGCGCGCTCATCGCGCTACTGGTGACCTTGCCGCTGCTGGCGGCGATCGCGGCCGTCATCCGCCTTGAATCGAAAGGGCCCGCCCTGTTCAGGCAGGCCCGGATGGGCTACCGCGGCAATGTTTTCACGGTCTACAAGTTCCGCACCATGACGACGGAACGTGACAGTACCAGGTCGGCACGTGAGCAGGCGATGACACAGGACGCAGACCAGCGCATCACCCGTTTCGGCCGCTTCCTGCGCCGCACCAGGCTCGACGAACTGCCGCAGATGATCAACATCCTGCGCGGCGAGATGAGCTGGATCGGCCCACGCCCGGAAGCGGTGCCGCTATCGGAATGGTATGAGCAGGAACTGCCCTTCTACCGCTACCGCCATATCGTGCGGCCGGGGATTTCGGGCTGGGCCCAGGTGATGCAGGGTCATGTGGCCGCGCCAGATCAGGTGCTTGAGAAGCTCCATTACGACTTCTACTACATCAAGAACTTCTCGCCCTGGCTCGATCTTTTGATCGTGTTGAAGACGATCCGCACCATGCTGACGGGCTTCGGGGCGCGCTAGGCGGCGGAGCGCCGCGTCGCAACGTCCTGCAGAATGTCCAGCATGCGGCCCGCCAGCACCCGACGGTCATAGCGGGCGGCGGCGGCCGGCCCGTTGCCGCGAAGCCTTTGCAGGGTCTCGGGCTCCGAGACAAGCGTCCGAAGGACGCGGCAAAGATCGTCGTAATCTTCTGGTTCGAAACTCAGGCCGACCTGTTCCTGTGTCACGATCATCGCTGACTCGCCGCGCACGCCATGCAGCACCGGAATCCCCATGCCCATGCATTCGAAAAGCTTCGAGGGGATCACTGTTTCGAAAAGCGGCGTCCGGCGCAGATGGATGATCGAAGCGTCGAGCAACGACCAGTAACGCACGACCTCGTCCTTCGGCACGGTATCGACGAATATCACATTGTCGAGCCCTTCCTTGCCTGCGCGCGCAACAAGGGCGGCCTTGCTCGATCCGTCGCCCAGGAACAGGAAACGGAACCGGTCGCCATCGGGTTCTGCCCTGATCTTGCCGGCCGCATCAAGAATCGTCTCCAGCGCATGCGCCATGCCATGCGTGCCGATATAGCCGGCGACGAACTTGCCCTCGAGGCCGAGCTCGGCCGCAAGCCCCGAATCCTTTTCGCGCGGAGCAAAACGGCTGGTATCGACGCCATTGGTCACGACATGGATCTTCGCGCCGTCGATACCGCGCGCAATCAGATTGTCGCGAAAGGCATGCGTGACCGCCACGATGGCGCTCGCGCGGCGGTAGAGAAAGAGCTCGAGCTTCTCGAGGAGATCGAGCGCCCGCGAGGAGCGCATGGCACCAACGGTACGGATCGATTCCGGCCAGATGTCGCGCAGCTCGAAAATCCAGGGCCGCCGCTTGAGCAGGGAGGTCATGAAGGCCGCGACCGCCGTGAAGAACTGCGGCGAGGTTCCGATGATGATATCGACCTTGCGCACGAAGAGCGCGGCGAAGAACGCCGACAGCATGAAACTCAGATAGTCGAGTATCCGCTTCAGAAAGCCTTCATTGGCGGTGATATAGGTCCAGACCCGGATCACGCGGATGCCGGACATCTCTTCAGCCTGCCAGAGACGGTTGCGATAGCCGCCGAATACCTCTCCCTTGGGAAAGTTCGGCACGCCGGTAATGACCGTCACCCGGTGCCCGGCCTTCACCCATTCACGGCAATGCTCGAATGTGCGGCTGGCCGGCGCATTGACCTCGGGCGGAAAATTGTCGCTGAGAAAGAGGATATGCATGCGCCTCAGGACCGCCCGTCATGCCAGGCGAAGACGATCTCGCTCTGCCCGCCATGGAGAGCGACGGCGAGGCACTGGCTGGCGCAGGCCTCGCCGAAGCGCGGATGCCAGGTCGCCGGCTCGATCCGCGCCCGTCCGCGGCGGACCTGCCAGGAAAAACGCTTGCCGTTCGGGGTCAGCCCCTCGCCGGCCGAAGGATCGGATGCCGGCACAAGCGTCACCCCGGGATGAACATGAAACCGCGCCTCGGCCGGCAGGGTGCCAGTGCCGATACGGTCGCTGATGGCAAGCGAGCCGTCATCCATGCGCCAGCGCCGTTGATGCAGGGGCGCGCCGGGCAGGCGCCGATAGCCGTCATGCGTGCCCTGGGCGATCGGCGCTTCGCCCGTCGTCACCACCATATCGCGCAGCCGTGCCCGCCGGGCGACCCGGAAGCCGCCCCAGACTTCGGAGGAATCCCGGCCGTCGATGATCACCGTGTTATGGGCGGCCGTGCCGCGTTGCCGGAGGCGCTCATCGCTGTCGCCATAGCAGGAGGTTCCGGAATTGACGAGGACCCGCTCGCCGAACAGGGACAGCTCGAAACTGAGCGTATCGGCATGGGCATGACCCGGCAGATAGTCGGGGCCCACCGGGGCCATGTCGAGAAGCGCGACGGCCGGCCCGCATGAGAGCCGCGCATAGCCGCTCGCCGCGCGCCATTGCGTCGGCGGCAGGCGGTCGACCGCCTCGAAACCGAGACGCCCGGCATAGGCATCGAGTTCGGCATTGTCGGGCGCGATGCCGAAAGCCGCATCGTTGAAAAAGGAAATCCCGCCATCGGGATGGCTCATCGCATCAAGCCAGCCCCGCATCGCCTCTATCCGTTCGCACCAGCAATCGACCTGCGTCTGCTGCGCCGGCACCAGCCCCGCCCGGTAGCAGGCGGCGATGTTGACCAGATCAAGCAGATCCTCGAGCGCCAGCGCATGATACATCGGGCTCCGCTCGAAATGGCCGCCATCGGCCAGGATCTGCTCGGGAAGCTCGCGTGCCAGGATCGCAAGGCCCGTCTCCAGCCAGCTCTCGGCCTCCGCGCCCTCGAAGAACAGACCGGCAAAGACCAGCGCCTTGGCGTTCGAGAACAGATGATTGCCGAGCAGATGATATTCGAGCCGGCGCGACAGCCAGCGCGCCTGGACGGCAAGGCTCTGCACCGCCGCCGCTGACAACATGTTGCCGGCACGCGCCCATTTGATCCAGTTGACGATCCGGAGCGAGGTCGGATAGGGCTCCCAGCCACTGCCGCGGCCGGGTGAATTCTGCGCAAGCCAGTCCGCGATCAGCGCGACATGCCAGCCGGCCCGCTCCGGTGCCCCGGTCGCATTGAGATCGTCGAAATAATGCTGGTTGTAGCGCCAGAGCTTGTCGCGGGCCGGGCCGTCCCAGCCGATTTCGGCAAGCGTGCCGGTCTCGCCGAGAAAACGGAACGCGCCGGGCCCGGCAAGGCTCGGCGCGCGCGCCGCTGGCGCGACCCAGGCACCCGAGGGCGCGCGCAGGTCCGGCGCCGGCGCGGCATCGACCCGCGGGCGGACGAGCCGGAAGCGGACCCGGCCATAGACCTGCACAGGCCGCAAATGGCGCAGCGTGTGCCAGTAGAGAGATGCGGTCCGCAGCACGCTCATGCCGGCTGCAACAGCCGTTCGAGATGCTGCACGATGCGCGGACCGGTCTGGCCGTCCCAGAGTTCGGGAATGCCGCCCTTCTTCCAGTCGCCGGCAAACAACCGGTCGAGCGCCGGCGCAAGCCGCGCCGGATCGGTGCCGATCAGCTCGTTGGTGCCGATGCTGACCGTCTCGGGCCGCTCGGTCGTGTCGCGCAAGGTGAGGCAGGGCACGCCGAGCACGGTGGTTTCCTCGGTGATGCCGCCTGAATCCGTGATCACGGCTTTCGCATGTTGGACGAGATAGTTGAACTCGAGATAGGGCTGGGGCTCGACCAGATGAAAGCCGGCCGGCGCCGCGCCCAGCGCCTCGAGGGTCCGGGCGGTGCGCGGATGAACCGGGAAGACGACCGGCAGCCCGCGCGTCGCCGCACCGATTGCGCCCAGCAGGCGAGTGAAGGCCCCGCCCTCATCGACATTGGCCGGCCGGTGCAGCGTGACCACGAAATAGCCCCCGGCCTCAAGCCCATATGCGTCCCAGAAACCCGGCTTCTGCAACCGCGGCAGATTGGTGAGCAGCGTGTCGATCATCGTGTTGCCGACAAAGAAGAGCCGTTCGTCGCCGATGCCGGCGCGGCGCAGATTGTCGTTGGCGATTGTGCTGGTGGTGAAGAAGAAATTGCTGATGGCGTCGGTCACCATCCGGTTGATCTCCTCGGGCATGCTCCAGTCGCCCGAGCGGATGCCGGCCTCGACATGCGCGACCGGAACCTGCAGCTTCTGCGCCGCAATGGCGCAGGCCATGGTCGAGGTGACGTCGCCCACCACCAGGCAGAGCCGGCTCGGCGCCTCGATGAGCAGCTTTTCGTAGCGCGTCATGATCGCCGCCGTCTGCTCGGCCTGCGTACCGGAGCCGACCTCGAGATTGACATGCGGATCGGGAATGCCGAGCTGAGTGAAGAAATCGCCCGACATGCGCGCATCGTAATGCTGCCCGGTATGGACAAGCCGGTAGCGCAGGGGACCGCCTTCGGCCATGCGCTGGTCCAGCGCGCGAATGATCGGCGCGATCTTCATGAAATTGGGCCGCGCTCCGGCGATGATGTCGATCAGCATGATCCGTCCGCGAGGCTCGCGGCGATCTCGATCGTCGCGCGGCTGACTTCGAAGATCTCGGCAGCCGGGATCGGCGCCGGTCCGCCCGCGCGCACCGCCTCGACAAAGGCCTTGGCGCAAGCTCCCTGCCCCTTGTCCTGGCGCCAGAGGTTCATCCGCGAGAAGCCCTTCCAGCCCCAGCCGCGCAGGCGCCGGAAATTGTCGAGCTGCAGCACCCGGCCGGCGGCGAAGACCTCGAGCCGCTCCTTGGGGAAGCCCTTGTCGCCATTGGCGAGATAATGGATCGTGCCGACCGAGCCGTCGGCGAATTCGAGCGTGATCACCGCCTTGTCGTCCCGGATCGCAAGCGCCGGATGCCGGCCCAGCGCCACCGCGTGATGACGCAGGATCGGCGCCCCGGCGAGATGGCGCAGCAGATCGATGAAATGACAGGCCTCGCCGACGATACGGCCGCCGCCGACCGCCCGGGCTTGCGTCCAGTGATCGGCCGGAATGGCGCCGGCATTGACCGTCATGATGAAGCTCTTGGGTTCGGCGACCTGGTCGAGCAGTGATTTGATCCTGATCGCCTGCGGCGCGAAGCGGCGGTTGAAACCGAGCATCAGCAATTGCGCAGGCCGCGCCACCGCCTCGGCCTCGATCGCCTCGAGTTCCGCCAGCGTCAGGCAGAGCGGCTTTTCGCAGAAGACATGCTTGCCGGCCCGGAACGCCGCCAGCACCTGAGCCCCATGCGCATCGTGGCGCGTGGCGATGACCACGGTGTCGACCGCCGGATCGGCCAGCGCGGCGGCGCTGTCGGTGGCGGCGGCGGCGAAGCCGTATTTGCGTCCGAAATGCACCGCGCTGACGCCGCCGGCGCTGACCACCGTCTGCAGCGAGGCGCCGGCCGCCTTGAAGGCGGGGATCAGCACCCGGCCGGCATAATTGCCGGCGCCCAGAAAACCGACGCCGGCCTTGCCGGGCGCGGCGGCGCGGGGCCCAAGCGCAACCTGGCGCGCGGGCGGCGCTTCACGTTCCGCCGCATCGGCGCCCGGATATTGCAGCAGGATGCCGAGCGACGGCGCGCCGGACGAAAGCAGCGCATAGGCCTCGGGAGCCGCCGCGAGCGGGAAGCGATGCGAGATCAGCGGCGCGACATCGAGTGTGCCCGCCGCCATCATGTCGAGCGCCGCCTCGAAATTGCGTTGCTCGGTCCAGCGCACGAAGCCGACCGGATAATCCTGGCCGCCCTCCTCGTAAGCCGGGTCGTAGCGGCCCGGCCCGTAGGAACAGCTGACCTGGAAGCTCAACTCCTTCTCGTAGAAATCGGCCCGCGACAGCTTCAGCCCGGTGACGCCGACCAGCACGATGCGGCCGCGTTGACGGCAGATCTGCGCCGCCTGGTGCACCGGTTCGTCGCTTTTGGTCGAGGCCGTGATGATGACGGCATCGACGCCGCGCCCGCGAGAGAAGGCCTGCGCGGCGGCCAGCACATCGCCGCCGGCGCCGGGATTGACGGTCTCGGCCCCGAACTGCCGCGCTAGCGCCAGCCGCGCCTCGTTGAAATCGATGCCGAGCACGCGGCAGCCCTGCGCCTTCAGCATCTGCACGGTCAGAAGGCCGATCAGGCCGAGCCCGGTGACGACCACGCATTCGCCGAGCGTCGGCGCGGCGAGACGGATGCCCTGCAAGCCGATCGCGGCCAGCACGGTGAAGGCGGCCTGCTCGTCGCTGACACCGTCGGGAATGCGCGCGCAGAGATTGAGAGGCACGCTGACGATTTCGGCATGGCGCCCGTTGCTGGCAACCCGGTCACCGATCGAAAAGCCCACCACGCCGGCGCCCACCTCGGCGACGCGGCCGACGTTGCAATAGCCGGGCGCCAGCGGCTGATCGAGCTTGCTCTGCACCGCCTCGAAGGTGGCGGCCAGCCCGTCGGTGCGCGCCTTGTCGAGCACCATGCGCACCTTGTCGGGCTGCTGGCGCGCCTTGTCGAACCAGTTGGCCTGGCCGAACTCGACCAGCATGCGCTCTGTGCCGGCGGAAACCAGAGAGGCCGCCGTGCGGATCAAAAGCCGCCTCGCCGCCCCGCGCGGGGCGGGTACATCGGCAAGCTCTATCGTGCCGTTCTTCAGGGACTGGAGGAGTTGTTTCATACGAATTGCCCGGCGCGCCGCAGAAGCGCTTCTTTCTCGGTGCGGCTAGGATAATTGATCAGAACGGCACGGTATTTTCCCTTGAACACAAACAGACTGCCAGCCGCAGCACCGACGATGCCTTCAGCTGCAAAAAGTTGTTCAATGTCCGAGAGTGACCCTGCCCCCCCAAGAAACGTGACCGGCAAACGAACACACTCGCGCAAACGCTCTACAAGCTCCATATCGTATCCCTGCATCGTGCCATCCCGATCGACCGAATTGAGAACAATCTCGCCAGCACCAAGATCCTGCAACCGCTCAGCAAAAACAAATGGATCAAGACCTGCCCGAACCGTTGCATTGTGCGTGACGACTTCCGGTCGTCGCATCAAACCAGTATATTTGACATCGAGCACCGCAACGATGCTCTGGCTGCCGACACGCGCCGCCGCGGATGAAACGAGTTCGGGCTCATGCACCACCGCGGCGCTGAGCGCCACTTTCTCGACGCCGAGACCGATGATCCTCTCGATCTGTTCATGCGTCCTGATACCACCGCCATAGCAAAGTGGCATACGGCACTCATTGGCGAGATTCGCAATCATGCGATAATCCGGCTCCCGTCCGAGGCGCGTCGCATCAATATCGAGGACGACGAGTTCGTCCACCTCCTTTTCATTGTAGATGCGAACCGCATTGATCGGATCGCCGACATATTTCGGCTCCGCGAACTTGATCGTTTTCACAAGGCCCCGATCGTGGACCAGCAGACAGGGTATAAGACGTGGACGCAGCAAGATCAGACCTCGGCAAAATTCTTCAGCAGACGAATGCCCCAGTCATGGCTCTTTTCGGGATGAAACTGGGTTGCCCAGATATGACCCTGTGCAATCGCGGATGCGAACGGCTTTCCGTACACGGTCGTGCCGAATATGCATTCCTCAGAATCCGGTTTGAAAAAGTAGGAATGCAGAAAGTAGAACTGGGGGTCGGAAATATCGCGAAACAGAGGGCAGCCCGGTTTTGGGGCAACATCGTTCCATCCCATATGCGGCAGGCAGGCGTTGCCCTTGAACCAGCTATCGTCAAACCGCTTCACGTCGGCGGCAACCCATCCGAGGCCGGGCTTCATTCCCTCATCACTGCCACGCGCCATGATCTGCATGCCGACACATACGCCGAGTACGGGAACACTGTCGACCCGCACCCGCCTGTCCAGCACAGAGAGCATGCCGGAGGACGCCAGCCGCTCCATCGCCCAATCGAAGGCTCCCACCCCCGGCAGGATAAGCCGCTCGGCGGTTTCCAGCTGAGCTTCTGTGCGCACAGCCGCCGCATTGATTCCAAGCCGCCTGTAGATATTCTCAAAGGCGCAGACATTGCCCAGTCCGTAATCGACGATGCCGATCACCTCTTGCCTCCGAGTTCCAGCCCGACCATCCGCATGATCCGGGCACCGAACCTGTAGACTTCCTCCTGGTTCCGATAGTCTCGATATGTCTTCTTCGGCAGCGCCATGTAATTCATCAGCTCTTCGACGCTGATATCCAGTTTGTTCGCCACAAACTCGATCTCTTGTCCTATCGTTTCCTTGTCGTAGGAAGGGTTACTGAGCTCCGCCAGCGCCTCATCGCGAGTCATTTGATCCGTCACGATCAGACTTGAAAACTGAACCTTGCGCACATCGTATCCGAACCGCTCAGGTAACCAGTAGCTTTCGTAGAACCGCGTGAAACGTGACTCGAAATGCTTCTGCGGATAGGGCTGCCAACCGAAGCGGTCCATCAGCAGCAGCCGCGCATCTGCCTTGATATAAGGCATGAAGTTCAGCGGCCGCAAAACCTCGATTCCCCGGACATAAGGGAGCCAAACCTTGTGCCAGAGAATGGAGGTGAGGGGAAAATTGCGCAGCGGTTTCTCGCCGAACCGGCGATGGATATCGCGTATCTGCCGGGAATCGGACTGGTAATACATCCACTCGATAGGGTTGCGGATACATTCCGTGGACAGGTTCGCACCCGTCAACATATTCCGCACACCGTGTTCGAGCGCGAACTTGTACATGGTCGCAAAGAAGGCATGATCCTGCGGCGTATCTATATGCGGCACGCCCGAGCGAAAGAATGCCCGCTGAAGATCCTTCATCTCCTCCCAGTCGATAACTTCCGTGAAGAGATCGAGCCCCAGCCCGTCCACCACCTTCTCGATATTGTTGACGGCGATCTGCGAATTCCATCCGGCATCGACATGAAAGACGAGCGGCCGAAGCCCCAGCAGCTCCTTCGCCGCATATGTCAGATAGGAGCTGTCGATGCCCCCGCTCATACCAATGATGCAATCGAAATCCTTGCCCTGCCCATCGGCCCTGATCTTCTCGACCATCCTGTCGAGCGCAGCCCTGCCGCGCTCATCCGTGTGCCAGTTCGGCTTCACCTTGCTGTAGAACGTGTTGCAATGATCGCAAACACTCTTCTCGTCGAACACGATGGCGCTGTCCGTCGTGTCCATCACGCAGTTCGTGCAGATTTGATGGGGCCGGTTGGTCATAGACCCGTTTCCTCCCGCAGAGAACCTGCCTCTTCATGCAGAACCTGCATCACGTTCCTTTCGACAGTTCGGCCATTGTGGATTGATAGGTCTCGAAGTTCTCTTTCCACGTCGGAAATGTCTCCAGGCGGTGGACTCCGGCCTCAACCAATGCCGATCTCTTGCTTTCATCGAGGAATATCTCCTCGACAGACGACAGTATTTCTTGCGCATCAAATGGATCGAAATACTTTGCGGCGTTTCCACAAACCGAACGTGAGAACCACATGTCACTTGTAAGAATTGGCAGCCGGTAGTGCATCGCTTCCAGATAGACGATACTGAAACTCTCCAAAAGCGTGGGCATTATTACTGCGTCGCATTGTTTGTATAGACTTGGCATACTTGCCAACGACACCTGCCCGACATTGCAAATCACACCTTCGAGACCACGGCTCCAAATCTCTGCCAGAAATTTTGCTGCAGCCTTACTGTCCGGATTTATGGTGACCACTATTCGATAGTTTAGATCCCGGGACCGTATGGCATCCGCAACACCAAGCAGCACTTCGAGGTTCTTATGCGGATAGTACACACTCGGCGACAGAAGTTTCACTCCATCGGGCAGGTCGAATTTGACCGCAGACCAAGACGAAGCTTCGTCAACGGTCGCTGCATTGCCGATAACCCGAACATCCCTGAGCCGATACTTTTCGATCAGCATTTCCCTGATGCCGCCGGTCTGAGCAACAACGATATTGGCTCGATGAAAATTTCTTGTCAGCAGCCAGAGTTTTGCCCTGCGCACGATCCAGTCGCGCAACGTCATTCCCGCCCAGACTTCCGGGTGAACCTCAAGCGCATAGGGCCAATCGAAGATATAAAGCTGCTTCACCGCCGTATCGATGATGAGATCGCCCAGGTTCAGAACAGCGTCTGCCCCCCAATTTTCAATCAGGCGGCCGAGCACAAACCCGTAGACCAACGGCGCCATGATTGTACTGCCGAGGAGCCCGGGCATTTCCTTAACCTCGATCCTCGGATTATCAAGAAAAGACAGACCTTTCGGGGCTGATGTTATGACTATGTACTGGTCGTGCAGGCGTTGCCGGTTCAGCAGAGTCAGATAGCTGTCCCTTATGCTCCCCCCACCACCTGAATTGGAGTTGAGGGCGTTTATCACAATGGTTGCCACGTGTTCGTCTAGCTCCTAGGTTCTGTTGACAAACTGGATTCCCAAATCACCTGAACTCTGATTCAAGATAGCTTTTGCGGAGGCTATCGTGGCGCGTTTGTTGATGGAAGATGCCGAGTGGGTATTTTTCGAACCCTTTTTGATTGCCATTCGAGGTCGCGGAGGACGTCCCGCATCGGATCATCGCCGTATTCTTGATGCTGTGTTCTGGATCGCGCGCACTGGTTCGCCTTGGCGGGATTTGCCCGAAGAGTTCGGCAAGTGGTCCAGTGTCTATCGCCAGTTCCGGCGGTGGACCTTGGCAGGGCTGTGGGACATGATCCTGGAGGCTCTCAATGAGAGCGGGACCATGCCCGAACAAGTTCAGATGATCGACAGCACAATAATCCGGGCGCACCACTTGGCAGCGGGCGCAAAAGGGGGACTCAAAAAGAGGGTTTTGGCCGCTCAAAAGGTGGCTTTACGACCAAGGTCCACCTCATTACCAACGCTCACGGACTTCCTGTCAGGGCTGAGATAACCGGCGGTGAGGTCTCTGATTTCAAGGGCTTTGATGTTCTGGTCGATGATGATCTGCCCAATGCCAAAGTGTTTCTGGCCGACCGCGGCTATGACAGTGACCACATCCGCACGACAATCACCAATCGCGGCGGAACGCCTGTCATTCCAGGCAAGGCCAATCGCAAAGTCCCGATCCGGTTTGATGCCATCACATATGCTTTGAGAAACCGGGTGGAGCGGTGTTTCAACAAGCTCAAATGCTCACGCCGCTTCGCAACACGATATGACAAAACCGCCGCAAGCTACCTCGGCTTCATTCAAATAGTTGCTGCTCGCCTCTGGGTCAGAAGTTTGTCAACATGACCTAGTGACTTGCGGCCTCAATAGCGTCGCGGAATCCACGAAGCATGCACTCGAGTGACCGGGCCTCATACTGCCGGCAGGCGCAGCATCACTGCGCGGCTAACACGTTGGAGAGTCCGTTTCGAGATTGGAGCGACCCAATCGGCTCTTTTGTTCGAACCCGCGTAAACCAACATCAATTTATCGAATTCGTTAGGTATGTTGAATGTCTCAAAGCAGTTGCACGAGGGGCAGCCACAGACCACCAAATTCCAGTACCAACCATCTGCAAACGCTTACGATTTGCGGCAGACCCAAAATATCGATGCAGGAGCGACGCTATGAATTGCGCTCGTGCGATGATAACGTTTGTTCCATGCGAAAAGTCGACCGGCCAAAGCGTCAATCTGGGTCAACACTGCCGAGTTATAAATTTCGGTGAGGCCAAGCATCTCCGCAAGACGCGGGAGAGGCGAGAAGTCACAATAGGCCTTCGAAATGATCTCAAGTCCGGCTGCGTCCAGCGACGCCTGCATGATCTTTTCTGGTATTCCGCGTTCTCTGGCCGTCAGTCCGCGCCGAGGTTTTCGCCAGTCACCCATACTAACCGAAGGCTCTCGCAAAAGCAGGTACCCCCCTGGACACAAAACCCTGCCCATCTCCGAGGTGACATACGATACGTTTGGAATATGATGCAAAACACCGAAGCAGGTAATTAGGTCGAAGGTAGAATCTGGAAATTCGATCACTCCAAGAGAGTTCGGCTTCTTGTAGCTCACCGGTATCCCCCGAATCTCTGCGACTTTCAGCTGATCGCTTGGATCAAGAATGGTGATATGTCCCAGTCGATCCAAAATTGGCGCGAGTTCTTCAGCGTAAGCACTTCCGAATCCCAGCGCATGGGCGATCGGCCCGTCCGGCAATTGCGAAAAGCCGTGCTTCTGATTGAGCGCGTGGTAACCGTACACGTAGGATTCGTGGTCTTTGGCTCCGAGGTTTGCGTATCCCTCGGCTTCATCAGAGAACCATCGTTGGATACTCAGTTCATCGTAGTCGTTTCCGATCAGTTTCTCGCCCCGAAGATATGGACCGATGTCTATGTCACTTAAGCTGTCCATCAGAAACTCCCCGCATAAGTCTGCGGTCAAATGTATATTTCCACTTTCTCAAACCCGACAATAATGAACGCATCCCACATCACGCCAACCTGGTCTTTCTGTCTATGAAACGTGAGTCTGGAGCGCACTTTTTAGTTCCCCCTTACGAGACTCCTTCAATAGCGTCGTGGAATCCACGAAGCATGCACTCGAGTGACCGGGCCTCATACTGCCGGTAGGCGCAACGCCCAAGCCGAGAGGACAGGTCCGACTGCCTGCATATTTTCGTGATGGCCTGATCAAGTTCACCGGGATTGCCGTAAACGATGGCATTTTCTTCATTCCGGACGTTCTCGAACTCCGGCCCATGCCGCTCCTCTCGACAAGTTATGACCGGCACGCCATAGGCGAAACTGTGCAAGGCACCCAGCCCTACGGGGCCCGGCGACACGTAGGCGAAAGCTGTCGAAAACAAGCTAGCTAATGCCTCATGATCCACAACAGCCCCATGAAAGTGCACACGCTTCGACAAGCCGAGCTTTTCCACAAGAGCTTTGAGCTCTGGCTCCATATCCCCGCTACCGACAATGTCCAGAACCACATGTTGCGGGATTCGACTTAAACAGCGAGCAAAGGATGAAATCAGATCATCGATTCGCTTTCTGGGTTGGAGACGACCGACAAAGAGCAAGCTACTTTTCTGTTGCTGGCTATAGTCACGATGGTTCGGAATATGAATCGTATTCCACCCCATGAAAATGCGCTCCGGCCTAACACCCCGCGCGATCATCAAATCGATATCCTCTGATCCATACATAAGCAAACCATCGGCTTTCTTCATCAGCCAGTCCCGAACGCGGTTGGCCGTATGATTCTCACTATATCGATGGCCCCATAGAATGTTCCTGCCATCACACCTCGCGACGGAAGAAAGATAGATCGGCCAATGCAAATCGAACATCGCAATGACGGCGTCAGCATGCGCCACAGCGCGACGAACTTGAACCGGGCTCTGAATAAAGAAAGGGCCAATCTTGCGGCTCGATACAATCGTCTCGGCATAGATATTGTTTTCACCAACACTAGGACGCCCCGTGTGCACCACAGTGACGTCATAGTGCCTGGCGAGACCGTCAAACACCGGCTTACGGTATTCCATGACCTCATTCTGCAATATGACGACTCGCTTCATCACGATCTGTCACGCCCAGAATCGGATGTGCGAACATATCCGGCTATGGAAACGATCAACTGGATCGCGTAGCCGCCAACAAGCGCAAGGACGGCACCCTTCAGACCGAAGCACAGCGTAAGGAGTACAGTCAGGGCAGTACACGCAATAGCCCCGGATGCGCTATTGATCAGCAGCTGGCGCGATTTGCCAGCCACAAGAGAAAACCCGCCAAATATATTCGCAATGTTGAAGAGGGTGACCGCAACCGCAAACCAAATCAGCAGTTCCGCGAGTTCAACATATTCGGGTGACAGCAGAACATGCACAATCAGCTCGTCCAGAAGATAGAAGAGCACCACCCCCAAGGCGGCAATACCGCCACCGGCACCAAGCCAGGCAAGCCTCACATGTGCGGCTTTCTCGGCTTCCTTGTCTGCAAGTGCCCCGGCGAGTGCCGGCCGCATGGTCCAGTCGGTCACTCCGTTCACAAGTCCATAGGGACGCTTGACCAGCCCATAACCGATAACGAATAGACCTGCCGCGCCGAGACCCGCCGTCAGGGCGACAACATAACGGCCCAGCATTTCTGTTGTATTGGAAAGGACAGCCGCCGGGAACAGGGGCTTTGCCAAGTGAAGAATCGACTTCCGGATTTCGGGGTGAGCACCGGTACGAATACGTAAGAAAGCCGCCAACGCCTCACGGCGCAGGAAAAAGCCGGAGACGACGGTGAAGACCGCGGCGCCAGCAACTGTGCCCAACATAGCCATTTCGGCAGTTCCGGCAAAGAAATGCAACATGAACCACAGCCCGGCAAGACGCGCACATGCATCGCCGCCGTAAACAACAGCTGTGTCCCTCTGCCTTCTTTGTGCGGCGAGCAGAGCCATTTCGAAGGCCCGATAGCCCTCAACGACAACAAGGCTAGCTACCAGCAGCGGCAACCACGAGCTCAGACCCAGGCAAAACGATATTGGAACGCCGAACACAGTCAGCATGAGAACGGCGAGAAGACACCCCCTCAACACAAGATCGGCTGCACTGACCTGAAACGATACATCCCTGTCCTGATACCTGACGCGGTTGACCAATACGACTTGCGTCACAGGCCCGATCGCAATCCCCACAAAAATGGACGATATGCCAACCGCCAGGCCCATCAGCCCAACTTCAGCGGGCGCAAGATACGTTGCCCACACTTTGAGCGAGGCCAACATGGCACTAGCTGCCACAACTTGTCCGGCGACAACCCAAGAGCCATCACCGAAGAGATGGCGGGGCCTCGTCATGCGCCCCGGCTGCCTCTTTCTGAGCGTTCAGATCTATATAGCGAAGTCGTAATAGATCGAGATGACGCCCTCGAAGCCTCACTTAGAACGCGCCTTGCCTCGAAGGTCCCACTGCGCCTCCACAATGCAGTAACTCGTTTGCCGAACCCCAACACAATTGCAAATGGAAGCGCCGCCGCGATCGTCACCACCCATTGAATAAACGCAAGCTCAAGGCCCGACCCTCTCGCAAACGTCAAAACGGCCACGCCGAAGTAAAGCGCTCCAACTGAATAGAGGAGCCCCCGTCCGCGAGGCCGAAGAATAAAGTTCCTGAATATCCAGTCAAATCCAGAAAGCAAACCCGCAACCACTATCGCCCCAGCGAACCGGAAATTCATATAAGCCTCGCCGAGCATCGAAACGCCCCATGACCCGCCTTCTCGCCGGACATCATATGAAAAGAGCGTCGTATAATAGTGAACAGCGCTGTCCGGCTTCCAAAGACCAAGCTCACGGGGAAGCCATATATAGAACAGCTTTGCATAGGTCTCTCCCCAGAGCAGAGGAACCAAACCTTTTGACGACATATCTATAGCGTTGACGACATGAAAATACGTGTACGTTGCTTCAATATTGAGAAGAAAGTAGCCCCAAAAGTCATGCCACTCGAGATATGCGGCGACTGCGGGTAGAATATTGGAGATTCCACTCACCCCAAAAATCGCCGACGCCCTGACCACTGTCATGATCAGGACTAGGAAACCAAGTACAACTGCTCCACTCAAAGCGAGACTAACTCGGGATAGGGTCAACTGCCGTCTCTTCGCCAATATCACTTCAAACACAAGTATCGAATAGAGGAAAAAAATCGCCTCACGTTTCGAATGTGCCATTGCTAAGGCAAACGGAATAAAAGCTAAAAGATACAGAACTATCCGAGTTGAAGGCTGCTTGACGGCAAGAACCTGAAGCACATAAACAGCAAAGACGGCGCCAATTATCTGTTCGGCAAAGAATATCTCCCCATCCGCGAACACCAAGAGCGCGAAAAAAAATCCCAGCAGAGAAAGTAGAATGCCGCCAACGTGTTGTCGACGTTCGAGCCAAAATACCTGAGGTGCCTTGTAGTCCGAAAACAAGAGTATCGCAGCGACCACCCCCCCAAAGAATAACATCGAACCAACCGATGCATCCCAGCTCAGCGAGTAGCTTGCCATATATGGCACAACGATCTTGTTACCGTAGAATCCAGCAGCCCCTATCAGGAGGGACACATAGAGGTAGTTGACGGCGAATACAGACGGGTAGAGAAACACCATCAGATCACGGCCGGAACAACGCATAACATATGCGTTGAAAATCACGAGAATCAGCGAAAACGTTGTCAGGTTTCTTGCGTGAATGTCTTCGACAAGAAGATGACTAATAAGAACTGCCAAGAAAATCAGCGGTACACTGAAAAATTTCCCTGCTAAAAGGGTCGTCAGATTCAGAGAAGATCTTCGCATAGAGACTAAATGCCCGTGATTTTCGTTTTGTCGCGTGAGCTAAGCGAGCTTTTGAGGGCGGCGAACCAGCAGCCGACGGCATAGCCGCCGCACCGTCATCGTAGGTCGCTCGAAGGCGAGATAGAATACATATGAAAAGATAAGACAAACTAGCATCATGCCGCATAAGGCAAGAAGCTCCATTGATGTAACCTGGTCTGATTTCCCTAACATTGGTACTGCAAAAACAAAAAGAGGGTAATGAACGAGATACAAAGTATAGGAAAAGTCAGCGAGTATCGTTCCCTGCTTATAGAAAAATACTTTCAAGCCGGAGCGCGGGGTAGACATGAGAACCAACTGAGAGATGAGCAGCGCAATGCCCGCGGAAAGTATTAAGGTCGAAAAACCTTTTGACGGCAAGAAAGTCCAAGTGATTTGCATTGCACCTTCAGAACCAAGTTGAAGGCACACAATGCCGGTCGATGCCAAAGTCACTGCGGCGAGCAAAGCAAAAACAGATCTGCCTGTCGGCTTCCATATATAGACAGCAACGCCGAGCAGCCATGAAAACAGGAGATATGGTTCAAGAACGGAGAATACGATAAATGAGCAAACCACCAAGAAGAACGGCACGAAACCAGCCCGAGAAACTATGGTAGCCACTCCACCGCACAGCAAGTAGAACCAAATTTCATAAGATAGGGACCAAAGCGGTCCATTACTGTCCATTACTGGGACCAGCAATCCCTGCAGGGCAAAGAGATTCCCGAGCACAATGGAAATTCCGTCTGGCACGCCAACCAACGCCTGAACAAGCCAAGTAAAAATTATGGCAGGGATCAGCGGGAGGAAAATTCGCGTAATTCTATCCAGCGCGTAGTCCGAACCTCGAAATTGCCCAGCGCGCGACCGCTCAAATGCTCGGCCGCCCACCAAGTATCCACTCAAGACGAAAAAAACCACAACCGCTTCATACCCTAACCGGGTCGCAGCAAAGAAAATGCCAACCAAGAAACTCTGGCTGTCCGCCTGCAAAGATGAGTACTCAACAAACAGAAGGCCGCGAGCATGTGCGAGTGTGACGCAAAACGCCGCCAAAAATCGAAGCCAATCAAGCCACGGCAGGTTGTCCTTCATCGCAACACACCAAGTGCTTTCAATTTCAATACTGCATTCGCGCGAGCAATGTTTCCTATAAGCTCGGAGTACCGCACACTCACGCCTGCACGACCTTCCCGCCCGCCACGCCCGCCTTACGGCAGGCATTGCGCGTGTCGACGATGAGCAGCGCATGCGCGACAAGCGCGGCATAGTCGACATTGTCGTGATCGGTCACGATCAGCACCGCGTCGTAATCGGCCGCGAGATCGGCGCGCCAGGCCACGCTTTTCCAGCCGGCGAGTTCCGCATGCTCCCGCGTCTGCGGGATGACCGGCACGAAGGGATCGAAATAGGCGACCCGCGCCCCGCGGCGCTCGAGAAGCTCGATGATCTTCAGCGCCGGGCTCTCGCGCATGTCGTCGACATTCTTCTTGTAGGCGATGCCGGCGATCAGCACTTTCGCGCCGTTGAGGCCCTTGCCGCCATGCGCGTCCAGCGCCTGCGCCAGCCGCTCGACCACGCGCTGCGGCATGGCGGAGTTGATCTCGCCGGCCAGCTCGATGAAGCGGGTCGAGATGTCGTATTCGCGGGCCTTCCAGGTGAGATAGAAGGGGTCGATCGGAATGCAGTGCCCGCCCAGGCCCGGCCCCGGATAGAAGGGCATGTAGCCGAAGGGTTTGGTGCTGGCGGCCGCGATCACCTCCCAGATGTCGATATCCATCGCCTCGCAGACGATTTTCATCTCGTTTGCGAGCGCGATGTTGACGCTGCGGAAGATGTTTTCCTTGAGCTTGACCATCTCGGCCGTGCGCGTGCTCGAGACCACGACCACCTTGTCGATGAAGATCGAATAGAACACCTCGGCGATGCGCCGCTCGGCCTCGGTGTCGGCGCCGACGACCTTGGGGATCGTCGAGGTGGTGAAGGCGCCGTTGCCGGGGTCTTCGCGCTCGGGCGAAAAGGCGAGGAAAAAGTCTTCATGCGCGGCGAGGCCCGGACGCTCGAGAATGGGGCGGAGCACCTCTTCGGTCGTGCCGGGATAGGTGGTCGATTCCAGGATCACCATCTGCCCCGGCCGCAGCGATCTGGCGATGTCCTCGCCGGTGCGCACCAGATAGGACAGATCGGGCTCGCGGTGGCGCGTCAACGGCGTGGGCACGCAGATGACGATCACGTCCATCTCGCCCATGCGCGAAAAATCGGCGGTCGCCTCGAACCGTCCGGTCGCCACCGTCTGCGCGACCAGCGCATCGTCGATATGTTCGAAATAGCTGCGGCCGGCGGCCAGTGCCGCACATTTGTCCGGGTCGATATCGAAACCGGTTGTGGAGAGGCCCTTGCCCGCGGCAGCCATGCAGAAGGGCAGCCCGACATATCCGAGTCCGACAACGCCCACCCGGGCGCTGCGGTCGGTGAGCTTCCGGATCAGCTCGCCACTCGTCATCAATATCTCCATTGCTACCGCACCCGAGGGTGAAAGCCCCCGGGCAAAATCATTGTCACCGCAACGGCGCGGCGGTTCCGTCGTGCCTCAGGCCGCCGGCCACAAGGCGCTGCGGTCCATCAGAACCGGGCTTTCGCCGTTCAGGAGACGCAGCAACACGCAGACGCGGCCCTTGCCATCGAGCCGCTCGATCGTTCCGACCAGCTGCGCGAAGGGGCCCGACAGGATCTCGACGCGCTGGCCCGGCCGCAGCTCGGCCGCCATCAGACCCGAATTGTCTGTCATTTCGATGAAATGCTCGACCAGCCCCGGCGGCACCGGGGTCGGCCGCTCGCCGGCCATCACCAGCGAGCGGACGCCGAAAGTGCCGTTGACCGAGCGCCAGGGGCAATCGGCAATATCGAAGGCGACAAACAGATAGCCCGGAAAGAGCGGCACATGGCGCTCGATCTGGCGCCGCGCATGGCGCACGGTCTTGCGGCAACGCGGCGTGAAACTCTCGAAGCCCTGTCGCGCGAGATGCCGCTCGGCCGCGTCCTCGCAGCCCGGCTTGACGGCCGCGACATACCAGCGCCGGCCGGCGCCTTGCGCGCCCGGCCCGGTGCCACGATCAAGGGCACGAAGCGCCGCGCGCTGCCCGGCCGCGCCGCTCGAACGGAGCGCCGCCTCCGCCGCCAACGGCGCGGGAGCGTTAACGCAAGTTGTTGATACGAAACTCAATTCCAGCCCCCCCGGCCGCATCGGCCATCCCGTGCAAAACTACGTGGCGCCGCAGCATACCGCAACGACAGAAGCACAATCCGCGCACCGATCGGCCGGGTTTTACACCTCATGATTAACGTAGACGCCCTTTGGACGCGCCAATACTGGCGGAATGTCACAGGCCAGCATTCGGGGTCACGCCCGGCTTGCGGTTTTGCTTGCACGCACCGCGCCGCATTCCGTCCCGCAGGCATGCCTGTTATGCAGCCAGCGACGGGACAAAGTGATAAGCCCGGCATGTCGAGGCTGACGGCCTGTGCTTCCTCCTCTAGCCTGAGACCATCGGCCGCCTCCGTTTCAAGCTTCGCGCCCGCGCGAATTCACTCACCGGTTTCCGCCTTATGCCCGCCTCACCCATTCGCACCGCGTCCAGCGCCGCCGAAACCTGGCTTTTCCGGGGCCTCGTCGCCCTCATCGCCCTGGCGCCGCTGCCGCTCGGCAGCAACCGCCCCCTGCCCGCCGCGCTTCTTTCGCTGTTTGCCGGCCTGCTGCTCATCGGCTGGGCGCTTCTGGCGATGTTTCGTCCGTCCGCCTCGGGGGGTGTCATTCGCCGGCTTCGCGGGCCCTTCCTGCTTTTCGCCGCCGTCACCCTCTGGATCGCCGCACAATCGGCGCCGCTGCCCTTCGCCTCATGGGGCGACCCGCTCTGGGCCGAGGCATCGGCCGCACTTGCGCAGGATATCACCCCCCGCATCAGCATCGACCCTTCCGCCACGCGGGCCGCCCTCTCGAACCTCCTCGCATATGGCGCGGTCTTCTGGCTCGCCCTGCAGCTCGGCCGCGCGCCGGAACGCGCGGCTCAGGCGCGGCGCGCCATCATCGCGATCGGCAGTTTCTATGCGGTCTATGGCCTCTTTGCCTATTTCGGTGGCGCGCATTGGGTCTTCGGGCAACTCCTGGCCACCCATCCCGATGCGCTGATCTCGACCTTCGTCAACCGCAACTCCTTCGCCACCTTTGCCGGCCTGGCGCTTCTCGCCGCCGTTTCGGTCTTCCTTGAGCGCATCCGGCATATTCTGGCGCTGGCGCGCCCGGCCCGCCAGAAGGCGGCGCTGGTGATCGAGACCATGGTCTTCCAGTCGGGCTGGATGACGGCCGCCATGCTGACCATCGCGCTGGCGCTCTTCCTCACCGCCTCGCGCGGTGGCATTGTGGCAACACTGGTCGCGCTTGCCGGCCTTACCATGCTGCAATTGCGGTCCAGCGCGGGCGCCGCAAACCGGCGCGGTCCCATCGCCTTGCTGATCCTGATCGTGGTCGGCATCGCGCTGGTGATCGGCGGCGGCAATTTCATCGACCGCATCGAGAGGCAGGGCCTTTCACTCGACAATGATCTCAGATCGACGATCTTCGCGACCACCATCGAGGCAATCGGGACCACGCCCTGGACCGGGACCGGCGCCGGCACCTATGAACAGGCGATCGAGGCCTATCGGCTCAACGATCCGGATATCTTCAAGCTCTGGGAAAAGGCGCATAACAGCTATCTCGAAAACGCCCTCGAGCTCGGCCTGCCGGCAGCGCTGGCGCTCAATCTCGCCATCCTCTGGCTGGCCGCCATCTGTTTCAGGGGCGTGCGCGAGCGGCGGCGCGACCGCGCTTACCCGGCCCTCGGCGTTGCCGCGACGCTGCTGGTCGGTCTTCACGCGCTGGTCGATTTCAGCCTGCAGATCCCGGCGGTGGCCGTCCTCTACGCCTTTATGATGGGGCTTGCCATCGCCCAGTCGGCGCCCTCGCGCAAGCGAAGGGCGGCGACGGCCGAACAAGGCGCGGGGGAAGCGTCAGGTGCCGAGCGCGGCTGACAGCAAGCGGTCGAATTGCGGCAGCGCGCGCGGGTCTTCGCTCAACCGTTCCCGGAAGGCCGCCCGCGCGGCAAAACCGGCATCGAGATAGCTGGCGACCAGAAAACCCCGGAGCTGTCCGCGCCGCCACAAGGCCGGCAGATCGGCCAGCGCATGGGCGCGCATCTCGTCGGGCATCGCCGTCCAGTGCCGCATCACGATCCGGTGCTGCAGCAGCAGCGCCGAGGCCCGGCGCGGCGCGGTCAGCCGCGCCAGACGCAAGGCCGGCAGCACGTCCTCAAGTGACACCCCGGCGTTAAGCCCGGCATCGGCCAGCAGGGCCCAGGTCAACCCGTCGCCCGGCGCCGCGGCCGCGGCCAGGCGCAGATCGGCAAGAGCGGCCTCACGCAAGGCGGTCGCATCGGACAGCACGTCAACACGCCCGTCTTCCGCGGGATCGGTATTCTCGTTCGCATCGGCAAGGGCCGACAGGCGCCGCGCAATCCGCGCCCGGTCGCGGCGCAGCTGCGGATCGTCGGCCTGCCAGGCCAGCGCCGCGTCATGCGCGGCATAGGCGGCCTGGAGCGCCGCGGGCTCGATGGCCGCACCCGAATCGAGCGCGGCAACCGCCGCCGCGGCCGGGACAAGCGATGCATGGGCACCGATACGCGGCAGGCTCAGCCCCGCCAGCAGCGCGCCGAGCAGCAGCGCGGCCAGGATCGCACCCCAGGGCCTTTCACCGCGGGGACCCCTGATGTCGTCACCGCCCATGCGCATGCCGGCCTCAATTGACGTAGTAACGGCTGTATTTCCCGTAATAATAGCCGCCATCGCCATAGCCATATTTGGCCTGGGCGGCGGTATCGACCACGGCCAGAACCGCACCGGCGATATTGGCATCGTAAAGCCGGAGCTCGCGGATCGCGGCCTGGGCCGCGTCCTTCGGCGTCTCGTTCCAGCGCACCACGAAGACCGTCTCGTCGGCAATCCGCGACAGCACCCGGCTGTCGGAGACCGGCAGCACCGGTGCGCTGTCGAGCACCACGAGATCGTAATCGGCCTTGAGCCTGTCGAGCAGCAGGCGCATCTGCGTCGAGCCCAGCACATCGGGCGGGTTGGCGGTGCCGGTCGCGATCGGCAGGATGTCGAGCTCGGATTTCGGGTCCCTGATCAGCACCTGTGCGAGGTCCAGCCGCTCGGCCAGCAGCTCGACAAGCCCGGCTTCGGGCCGCTTCAGCCCAAAGGCCTTGTGCACGCTTGGATGCCGCAGATCGCAATCGACCAGCGCCACCTTGAGGCCCGAAGCCGCCGCCGCCCGCGCAAAGCCGGCCGAGGTCGTGGTCTTGCCCTCGTTGGGCAAAGCGGAAGTGAAGAGAATGACCGTTGGCGGGTTGTCGACATTCGACAATTGCAACGCGCTTCTCAGGCTGCGGAGCGATTCCGAGAAGGCCGACAAGGGCTTGACCAGAAGATAGTCCTGCGGGCTCATGACCTTGCCATCCGCCCCCTTCTCGGCCGGCGTCGCCGGCAGCGAGACCAGATGCGGCAGGCCCAGCGCCTGTTCGACGTCGCGCCCCGTCTGCAGCCCGTTGTCGAGATGCTCGAGCAGGAAGGCGAGGCCGACCCCCAGCATGCCCGAGAGAACAAGGGCCAGCGCCAGCGAAAGCGCCTTGCGCGGATGCGAAGGATTGACGGGCGGGGTCGCCGCCGAAATCACCCGGCTGTCCGGCGTCTGGAAATCCTGCTGCTGGCTGGTTTCCTTGAAGCGGTTGAGGAAACTCTCATAGACCGCCCGGTTGGCGGCCGCCTCGCGTTCGAGTTCGCGCAGCTGGATCATCGCCTGATTGCCGGTGCCGGCCTCGCCGCGAATCTCGCGCAGACTGTCTTCCAGGGCCCCGACGCGGGTCTGCGCCACCGACACATTGTTCTCGAGGCTGCCGACGATCCGGTTTATTTCCGAACCGATCTGGCGCTCGATATCGCGGCGCTGCGCCTCGGCATTGACGATTTCGGGATGCCGCGGGCCGTATTTGGAGGCCAGATTGGCAAGCTCGCGGGCAAGCTCGGCCTGTTTCTGGCGCAATTGCGAGATGGTGGTCGATTGCACGACATCGGCCATGCTCTCGATGGTGCCGCCGGAACGGCGGATCTGCTGGGCGCGCGAATATTTGGCCTCCGCCTCGGCAAGGCTGGTGCGGGCCAGGATCAGCTGCGCATTGAGCTCCGACAATTGCTGCTCGCTGACCGTCACGCCGGCGGCCGAGGATTCAAGCCCCTCTTCGGTACGGTAGATCTCGACCGCGCGTTCGGAATCCTGCACCTGCTGGCGCAGTTCCGCGAGACGCCGCGACAACCAGTCATTGGCCTGGCGCGTCGCATCGAACTTGGCCTCCAGCTGGTCGAGAATATAGAGGTCAGCCAGGCTATTGGCGATCCGCGCGGCCTTGGCCGGATTTTCCGAGACGAAGGAAATATTGATCACATAGGTCAGGCGCTGGCGCGTCACGGTGAGGCGCCCGAGCACGCTGTTGATCACCCCGTTGAGCTCGGCCCGGGCCCGGACATCCTCGCTTTGCGGCAGCGGTTCGGCCTCGATCAGCGACAGGGCCGTGCCGATCCAGACGCGGGGGTCGAGCCAGCGCAGCATCGAGGGCTCGCGCAAGGCGCCGTTGAATTCGGGGTCCTGAACAAGATCGAGGGTCTCGATGACGCGGGCGGCAAGCGTGCGCGACCGCAGGATCTCGACCTCGCTGTCGACCGTCGCGCTGTCGGGCGACAGGCCCGACATCACGGCCTGCATGTCGGTCACCTGCATCTTCTGCCGGTCGAGCAGGATCTGCGCTTCGGCCGTGTAGAGCGGCGTCTGCTGCAGCACCACCACCATGACGAGAGCGGTCAACCCGACAGTCACGCCCATGATCACGCCGAGGCGCTTGCGCAACGTCCGGTAGAGCGCCATCAGGTCGAGCTCGAGAAAGCCCTGATCCTCGGCCTCGATGCCGCCATAAGGCGCTCCGCCCTCCGCCCTTGCGGCCGCGCCCTTCACCGGTGCATTCATCGTTCTAATTTCCTCATCAGGACGCATCTGTCACAACGCCCTTGCCGCCTTGCCTGTCGGGGCCCCTGCCTTCGGGACGCCCGTACCTCTGTCAGATCGTCATCCTAGCCAATAGGCCACCGAAATGCGTAAACGGCGGCCCGAAACCCGTTGCCATCCTTAACGACGGCCCCGGCAGATGGCCCCGGGCAGACGTCTCCTGGCAGATGGAAAGGGCAGCAACGGTCGCCCGTGCTGCCCTGATACCCGGATTTGTTTCGCGTGACCGCCCTAAAGCGCCGCCCGCAGCGTCAGCCCGATTTCATTGCGCGTATAGTCGAGCCCGAGCACATTCGAGTCCCGGTCGGTGTAGTCGTAACCGAGCCCCACCGAGAAATTGCGGTTCAGCAGATAATCGATGCCGAGCCCGGCGCGGATCACATCGTCCGAACGGGCGATCCCCTCGTAATCCTGATTGGCAAAGGAGGCACGTGCACCGACGATCACGTTGCGCATCAACTCGTGATCGATCCTGAGACCCACCGACTGATCGAGGAAGCCCGACGCGCCGGCCGCGACCGTTTCTTCCACCGTCGAGGCCGCATTGATCCGTACGGTGGTCAGCGGCGTCACGAACCAGTCGACAGCCGCCCCGAAGGCAAGACCGCTGATGTCGGTGAGCGTCGGGTCGTCAAAGCTCTGCTCCTGATAGCCGATATAGACCTCGCCCTGGGCGAGGTTCGACAGGCGGAACTCCGAGCCGCCAACGACCGCCCAACCGTCCGAGTCGCGGTTGAGGGCCACAACCGGCGGCTTCTGATCGTATTCGCGCTGATTGAGCGTGCCCTGGATATAGAGATTGGTGTCGGGCGAGACGTCATAGCCCAGACGCAGGAACTGCTCGAATTCCTCGCGATCGCGGAAATCCTGATCGAGCACACCGCCACCGATCAGCGGCGCATCGTCATAATCATAATCGGCATAGCCCACGCCGACCCGTGTGGTCACCCGGTTGAAACGGTGAGCGAGGGCGGCATTCGCCTGAAACAGCGCATATTCGGTCGGCTCGGCCGCCAGACCCGGGGCGTTCGGCGCGCCGCGATCTTCGTGAAGCTGCGCATAGGACAGCCCGCCGCTGATATTCGTGTCCCGGGTGATGTCGACGCGGCCATTGCCGCCGACATTCCAGTCGAGCCGGTCCTCGTCGCTGTTGTCGGCATAGAGATACTGCGCCAGACCCGCATTGAGATTGAGCGCGTGCCGGCTCCAGGTCGACTGGACCGAGACGCTGGCGGCCAGCGTGGTGATGAAATCGTCGACTTCACCGACATTGGCCGCAAAGATATTGTCATCATAAGTGCCGGTGACGGACGCCTCGGGGAACACGGTAAAGCCCCCCGCCCGGACGCCGGCCGCGTCGTAGCCGGGACGCACCCGGTCGCGCACACCGACATTGCGGTTGTCGACAATTTCTTCCTGTGCGGATGCAACCGAAACCGGCACGGCATAGAGCGCCGTCGCAGCAATCGCGGCAATCAGTGTTTTCGACAGAAGTGAAGCGGACATAAGGATTTCCCCAAGTAAATCTGGAACCTGCAGTCCGGAAGCGGGCTACCGCCACCCGGCGACCGGTTACGCAACGTCAAATCCGATCAGGGAACACGCGCGGCCATATTCAATGCCGCAAAGGCCCCCTGTCGGCCATTCGCGCCCTAGTTGGGGCTTGCCGGCGTTTCCGGCGTCGAGTCCCGCGTATCGCCGGCACCCGGGGTCTGCTGCTGTTGCTGTTGTTGCTGCAATGTCGCGGTCCGCGAATCCGTACCCTGGCTCACCGAAGCCTGCAGCGTGGTATCGCCCGAGGCCTCGACCTTGGCCTGCATATTGGCCGCCGCTGTCGGATCGGTAATCCCGATCACGGCGATCGCGGCACCGAGACCGGCACCACCGGCCGTCTTCAGGCCCGGATTGTTGGCCAGCGCCAGCTTCGCGGCATCGCTTTTCGGATTGGTCAGCACATTGATGACCGCCTCGCCGGCGATCTCGGCATTGGCCGATGCCGTGACATAGGCCTCGACCGCGGCCGCAAAGGCATCCGGGTCGTCGGCATTGGCAATCAGAAGCGCCTCGATTTCAGCTTCCATTGCGGCAAGCTGCTCGGCGTCAATGCCCTGCGCCACCGCTGGCGCCGTCGCGAAAATCGCGGGCGTCAAAGCCATTGCACCGGCAATGACCGCGGCCGAGAATAGCTTCTTCATCGTGATACTCCCCATTTCCATAGTCCAATGACCGGGCCTCCACGCGCCCGGACCATTTCGTGCCGGTATCATCGCCTGACACCGGTCTTGCCACGATCCGGAAGCGGCGCCCATCCCGGGGCGTCACCAGCGGCCATCGCATGACCGTTCGACGGATCGCATAACGTCGATAGTTACCTCAATCTACAATCAACAGCACGCGTCTGAACATGTTTAATTGTTGGTTAACGCCGACTTTCGTCTCACCGTGATTCAAATACATCAGTTGTAAAAGGCAGATTCCGCCTTGATTCAAGCACGACGCATCTTGATTCAAGCTCGACTCCTTGCCGGATGACGATGACTCTGCGATGACAAGGCGGTACCCGCGTCGAAGATGCCGCAACAAGGCCGATCAGATGCTCAGAAGAAGCGTTCGGGAATGCGCACCACATCGCCGGGCAGCACCTTGACCGCCTGGCTTGCCGGATAGGCGACTTCGGCCCCCTCGCCCCGCGTGATGAAGACGCGATCCTGGTTGGCGCGGTAGGTGTAACCCCCGGCCACAGCTACCGCGTTCAGGATGGTCATGCTGCTGGTATAGGGATACTGGCCCGGACTTTCGACCTCGCCATAGATGTAGAATGGCCGATAATTGAGCACTTCGGCGCTGACGCGCGGATTGTTGAGATAGCCGTCCTGCAGCTTGGCAATCACCGCCGCCTCGAACTGGCTCAAGGTCAGGCCTTCGGCGTCGATCTGGCCGATCAGCGGCAGCGAAACCCGGCCGCCGCCGGTGACGTCGAATTCACCAGAAAGATCGGCCTCGCCGAAGACGATCAGGCGCAGCTTGTCGCCGGCGCCCAGCCGGTAATCCAGCGTGGCATCGGCCGGCAAGGACATGTCGCCGGCGGCTTGCGCCGTATGGCTGACCGGCCCCGGCATGTTGGGCCGCGGTCCGTCGGTGCAGGCGGCGAGCAGGAAGGCCATCAGGAGGACGGCGCTTGCCGTCAGGAATTGCCGCCATGGCAATATCCGTTGCCGCACCGGCAAAACCCCTTGTCGCGCCATCGCTGATCGGCTCATGGATACGCCTCCGCCTGCTGTTGCCGCCGCAGCCGGAGAAGCGGCGCGACGGTTGTCGATTGCCATTTCTAACATCATTCGGCGCGGCGATGGAGCGCAATCGGGCCTGATTCCTGCGCCTTTCTGCCGCCCTGGTTAATTTGCGGGCGCAACGCCGGTCTGGATCAGACGCCGGCCCTCGCCTTCCAGCACCAGCGCCGTCAACACGCCGGTCATGTAGGCGCCGGTATCGACGCCGATGCGATTGACGCGGAACTCGACCGCCTCGCGCGGCGTGTGCCCATGCACGATCACCTTGCCGTAACTGCTTGTGGAATCGAGGAAATCCTCGCGGATCCACAACAGATCCTCCTCGATCTGGCGGGCAAGCGCGATGCCCGGCCGGACCCCGGCATGGACGAAGAAATAATCGCCGAATTCGGCAGAGAGCGCCAGATTGTCGAGGAATTCCAGATGCTTGTCCGGCATGATCTCGCGGAAATGCGCGCGCGCGCGCTCGAAATCACCCGGGTCATCGGAGAGCGTCAACTCCTTGATTCCATAGGAATGCAGCGTCTCGAGCCCGCCATAATATTTCCAGGTACGGCCGAAACCGGCATCGTCGAGAAACTGCCTGAGCGCCAGCTCGTGATTGCCCTTCAGGAAGACGCGTTCGAAACCGGGTGCGAAATCGCCGGTCAGCCGGTCGATCACGGCCCTGGACTGCAGCCCGCGATCGACGTAATCCCCCAGAAAAATCAAGACCTTGCGCGTCCCCGGCGCGGCGGTGGCGGCATCGGCCTCGATCAGGCCCAGAAGCGCGGCCAGCAGATCGTCGCGGCCGTGAATATCGCCGATCGCATAGATCCGCATGCCGTCCGGCGCGCGCGGCACCATGGCCGGCGCGCCGCCGAACATGCCCCGCAACCGATTGAAGATCCCGCCCGGCACCAGCCACCTCGTTCCCGTTCGGCCCGACACTATCCGCTTTGCCTGCAAAAACAAGGAGATAGCAACCGGAATCCCGGCCGGCCCCGGCGTCTTTTGCCGGACCGCACCGCGCCGCGCATAGGCGCGCGCCACTCCATGATATATAGAAAGGCAGAACTCAGGAGACGACGCCTTGCCGCAAGACCTCAAAGCCATCGCCGCCGCCGATCATCTGGCCTCGGCACGGCGGACGCTTTCGCTGGAAATAGAAGGACTTAACGCCCTGATGGCGTCGCTGGACGGGCCCTTCACCGCGGCCGTCGAGACGCTCGGGCAGGCCACCGGCCGCGTCATCGTGACCGGCATGGGCAAGTCCGGCCATATCGCGCGCAAGATCGCCGCCACCCTGGCCTCGACCGGCACCCCGGCGCAATTCGTCCATCCCGGCGAGGCCAGCCATGGCGATCTCGGCATGATCGTCAATGGCGACGCCATCCTGGCGCTGTCGAAATCCGGTGAAGTTTCAGAGCTTTACAGTGTCATCTCGCATGCGAAACGGTTCGCGATCCCGCTGGTCGCGATCACCGGCGAGGCGGCAAGCGCGCTCGGCCGCGCCGCCGACATCGCGCTGCTGTTGCCAAAGGTCGAGGAAGCCTGCCCCAACAAGCTGGCGCCGACCACATCGACGACGATGCAGCTGGCGCTGGGCGATGCGATCGCCATGGCGCTGATCGAGCGCAAGGGCTTTTCTGCCAAGGATTTCAAGGTCTTCCACCCCGGCGGCAAGCTCGGCGCGATGCTGGCCCATGTGCGCGAGATCATGGAAACCGGCGAGGCCATGCCGCTGGCCCGCCCCGACACGCCGATGTCGGAAGCGCTGGTGATCATGTCGAAAAAGTCCAAGGGCTGCATAGGCTTGACCGACGAGAGCGGGCGCCTCGCGGGGATGATCACCGATGGCGACATCCGCCGCCACTCGGCCGAGGGCCTGCTGGCCCGGACCGCCGGCGAGATCATGAACCGCACCCCGGTGACGGTCAGCCCCGACATGCTGGCCTCGGAAGCGGTCAACCTGTTGAACAACAAGAAGATTACCAGCCTGTTCGCAGTCGAGGAGGGCAAGCCGGTCGGCATCGTCCATATCCACGACTTCCTGAAAGCCGGCGTCGTCTAGGCAGCGACCGTGATCTTGAGGCCGAGCGCCCGCACCACCTTGAGGACGGTGGCAAATTCCGGCCGCCCCTCGGCCGACAAGGCCTTGTAAAGACTGGCTCTTGTCAGCCCGGCCTGCTTCGCGACCTCGGTCATGCCCTCCGCCCGCGCCACGACGCCCAGCGCATGAGCGATCAGCGCCGGGTCGCCATCCTCGAAGACCGCCTCGAGATAGGCCGCAACATCCTGTTTTGTCTTCAGAAATTCGGCCGAGTCATAGGGTCGGGTCAATTCACGCGTCATCTTCATCCTCGTTTCGCAACTGCCGCGCCAAAGCCTTGGCGGCGGCGATATCCCGATCCTGGCGGCCTTTGTCGCCACCACACAGCAGGATCACAAGTGCCTTGCCTCGCTGAACAAAATAGACCCGGTAGCCGGGACCATAAGCGATCCGGAGCTCGCTGACGCCTTCGCCCACCGCCTTGACGTCACCCGGATTGCCGAGCGCCAGCCGATCGAGACGGACCAGAATGCGCGCCCGCGCCTGTGCATCGCGCAACCCTGCCAGCCAATCGCTGAATACCCGAGTCTGGCGTATCTCGATCATCGAAAATTTGTATCCCATAGGATACAAAAGTCAATCGAGAAAGAAGAAAGCCGGCGTCGTCTGACAGCGGACGCTGCAGACGCTGCGACAGCACTGTCATCAAACGGGGCCGGCCGGCAATCTTCCTGCAGTTTCAAGGTGATAGCGCTTGGAACCGGCATATGTGACAGCGCAGCCGATTTCCGCTACCCCCCCTCTGTCACGGAACTGTCAAAAAACTGTCACATACGGATTTCGGGCGCCGCCGGTCCGGCTGGCAGGACGCCGCCAGGCGACGAGCCGGACAACGGGTCCGACGGGGAGCAATAGGCGTCAGGCACCTGTTTTGCCATTCGTGCAAGGCAGGGCGAGTGCAGACACGATGTTTTGCCACTGTCGCCTCAATTCCATGACTGCGAATCCGGAAGCGATGACGGGGACGGCGCAGCCGGCGCAGCGTCACGCTCGGTACATTCCGACCCTCCTCCGGACAGCCGCGCGCAGATAGCATCGAAACTCAGTGTTTCAGTTCGCAGGCGTATTGCGTCGGCAACCCGCGATGACGGCTCGGCGGTCGGCTTTGCGATTTTCTTCCGAACCTTCCGCCACATCCCGAAAGGCCCCATCGCGATGCCGCATTCGCCGGAGGAGACACCCGACACCGCCCGGAAACATCGCCAGACCGAGCCGGAGCAGCCGCCCGCCCGCAAAGCGGGATCGGGTGCACACCGCCACGCCCGCTACGACTATCTGAACGATGCCAAGCTGAGCAAGGCGCTGGCCTACTGGAACATGAAGCGCGGCGCGCGATCGATGCCGCAAAAGGCCGACATCGTTCCCGGCGAGATCAAGCCCATCCTGCCCAACATCCTGCTGGCCGACGTCATGGAGAACGGCACACGCTTTCGTTGCCGCCTGGTCGGAACGGGGATCGTCAATGCCTATGGCGCCAACATCACCGGCAAATATGTCGGAGAGACGCTGCCGAACATCGACGACGACTTCACCCTCGATCTCTACCGGACAAGCTATCGCGAGCGCCTTCCGGTCTTTTCCCGCGGCACCTATGTCGCGCCCACCGAGAGCAGCCTGGTCGTCAACCGCCTGCTGCTTCCCCTGTCCGACGACGACAGGCTGGCCAATGTCATCATGGCCGTGCTGACATTTGAATATAAGGGCCCCGATCCGGGCGAACTGGGCTTTGGCATCCAGATCGATCCCTCGTCGAGCTATCTCGAGGTCATCGAGGACATCGACACGATCTTTACCGAACAGGGCATTGCCGAACAGGAATTGCCGGACTGAGGGGTCAGCGAACCGTCGCGAGCTGCAGGCCGCGGCGCATGACCGGGTGGCCGGACGAGCTCGGCGTCACGTCGACGACGGTATAGCCCAGCGCCTCAAGGCGCCGAACCTGCCGCAAGGTCTCCGCTTCGTCCGGCACCGAGATCCGGGCCAGCACACTCCCCGTTTCGGGGCGCTGATAGCAAATGATCTGGCGCATGGAAATCTCCGTCGGGACCGCGAAACCCTCGCTTGAATGTCGGGGGGGCGGGGTGTGTATCCAAGCGAGGGTTCCGGTCGTCCGTTCCCGAAGGACACGTCCAACTGGAATATCAGAGCCAGAATCAGATCGGCCTGCACAGAATCGGAATCTACGCACACATTCCGGAGCCCCATTGCGGGGGGCCGGCCCTCAAGCGGCGACGGTCATCCCGCGACCGGCCGGGGGCCGGCTTGACGGCGGCGGCAAAATCTGGAAATGTAAAAACATACCAACTGGTCTGTTTGTTTCGGATTTGCGACACATTCACACCGCTGGACCGGACGTTCCCCGATTGCAGGGCCGAGACGCGTGAGCAGCGATATTTCCCATCGAGAAGCTGTGGAAGCCGGGAGCGACGGCCGTCATGCGCGCGGCGACCGGACGCGCCAGCTGCTGCTCGAGGCGGCCTTCGCGGAAATCTACGAACACGGCTTTCAGGCGGCGCGCCTCAACGAGATCATCGCCAAGGCCGGCTGCACCAAGGGCTCGCTCTATCACCACTTCCCCGACAAGCACGCGCTGGGCCTGGCGGCGGCGGCCGAGTTCATGGGTACCTATATAAAGAGTGTCTGGATCGAGCCGCTTCATGAGACGGCGGATCCGCTGACAACGATCCGCAACATCATCCGGCGCCATGCCGATGGCGATGTCGGCATCGACCCGCGCCTCGGCTGTCCCTTCCAGAACCTGACCCAGGAAATGGCCGGCATCGATGCCGGGTTCCAGAAACTTTTCACCGACCTCTTCGCCAGCTTTCGCGGCGTCGTCGCGGCGGCACTGGCAAAGGGCCAGCAGAACGGGACCGTGCGTTCCGATATCGACCCCCAATGCGTCGCGACGCTGATCGTCGCCAGCCATCAGGGGGTCGCCAGCATGATCAAGGCGACGCAGAACCTCGAAGTGGGGAAAGCGGCGGCCACGGCATTTTTCGACTATCTGGACAGTCTGCGGCCGCCCCCGGCCGCCGCGGCGAGTGAGGTTGCATGAACGATTGGGTCGTCGCCTATGGCAAGGCGGTCGTGAAATTCCGCTGGCTGGTGGTCATCGCCGCCTTTGCCGGCGTCTTCTATCTGGCAAGCGGCGGGCGCTTCATCGAGTTCTCGAACGACTACCGCTATTTCTTCACCGAGCAGAACCCGAACCTGCAGGCCTTCGAAAAGCTCGAACGCACCTACACCAGCCCCGACACGCTGCTCTGGGTGCTGCAGCCTGAAGACGGCAAGGTCACGACGACCGAGCGCCTGGCCATCGTCAAGGAGATCACCGAAAAGGCCTGGCAGACGCCCTTCTCGATCCGCGTCGACAGCCTGACCAACTACCAGCACACCAGCGCCGAGAATGACGACCTGACCGTGCGCGACCTGGTGGCCGATCCGGCGAGCCTCACCGATGCCGAGGCCGCCGCCGTCGGCGCCATCGCGCTCGGCGAACCGGTGATCGCCAACCGGCTGATCTCCGACGACGAGACGACGACGGCCATCGTCGCGACGCTGAAAATGCCGCGCGACGACCAGGCGGCGACGGCGGAGGTGATGACCCATGCGCGCGCCCTGCTGGCCGAGATGCGCGCCGCCCATCCCGATATCCGCTTCGAGCTGACCGGCTCGGTGGCGCTTTCGAACTCCTTTGCCGAGGCCGCCCAGCGCGACCTCGCGACGCTGACGCCGGCCATGTACATGGTGCTGGCCCTGACCGTCTTCTTCCTGACCCGCTCGATCCCCGGCACCATCGCGACGATTCTGGTCGTCACCATGTCGGCCGCCGCCGCCATGGGCCTCGTGATGGGCTGGTTCGGCGTCAAGCTGACGCCGCCCTCTTCCGGCGCGCCGACCATCATCCTGACCATCGCGGTCGCCGATTCGATCCACATTCTCGTCACCATGCTGGTCGAGATGCGGCGCGGCCGTACCAAGCACGAGGCCATCATCGAAAGCCTGCGCGTCAACTGGGGCCCGGTCTTCCTGACCAGCATCACCACCGCCATCGGCTTTGCCAGCCTCAACTTTTCCGACGCCCCGCCCTTCCGCGACCTCGGCAACACGGCCGCTGTCGGCGCGCTGATCGCCTGGGCGCTGTCGGTGACGCTCTTGCCGGCGCTGGCCGCCATCCTGCCGATGCAGGCCAAGGACACGCTGGTCCGCCAGAGCGAGTTCATGGGCCGCATCGCCGAAGTGGTGATCGGCAACCGCCGCGTCCTGCTGGTGGCGATGACCGTGCTGATCGTCGGCTTCGCGACGCTGCTGCCGCGTTTCGTCTTCAACGACCGCTTCGTCACCTATTTCGACGAGCGCATGGAGTTCCGCGTCGCCTCCGACTGGGCGGCCGACAATCTGACCGGCATCTACCAGATCAGCTATTCGCTCTCGGCCGGCGAGACCGGGGGCGTGTCGAACCCGGAATATGTCGCCAAGCTGGAGGAATTCGCCAACTGGTTCCGCACCCAGCCGGAAGTGGTGCATGTCTCGACCTTCTCCGACGTGATGAAGCGCATCAACAAGAGCATGCATGGCGACGACGAGAGCTATTACCGGGTGCCCGACGACCGCGACATGGCCGCCCAGTTCCTGCTGCTCTACGAGATGTCGCTGCCCTACGGGCTCGACCTCAACGACCAGATCAATGTCGACAAGTCGGCGACCAAGCTGACCCTGACACTGACCGACATTTCGACGGTCGAGATGCAGGGCCTGATCGACCGTGCCGACACATGGCTGAAGGCCAACGCGCCGGAACACATGTATGCCTATCCGGCCGGCCAGGCGGTGATGTTCGCCTTTATCGGGCGCAACAACTTCAACGCCATGACGACCGGCACGGGCATCGCGCTGGTGCTGATCTCGGCCTGTCTGATGCTGGCCTTGCGCAATCTCAGGCTCGGCATTGTCAGCCTGGTGCCCAACCTGACGCCGCCCATCGTCGCCTTCGGCATCCTGGCGCTGTTCACGACCGAGGTCGGCTTCTGGTCGACCTTCGTGATCGCGACCGCGCTGGGGCTGATCGTCGATGCGACGGTGCATTTCCTGTCGAAATACCGCCGCGCCAGCATCGAACAGGGCAAATCGCCCGAGGACAGCGTGCGCTACGCCTTCTCGACAGTGGGCACCGCGCTCTGGGTCTCGACCTTCGTGCTGGTGGTCGGCTTCGCCATCCTGGCGCTCTCGCCCTTCAAGGTGAACGCGATGCTGGGCATCATGGTGGCATTGACCGTCGCGGTGGCGCTCATTATCGACTTCCTGCTGCTGCCGGCGCTGCTGATCACGGTCGACCGGCGGCGCCGGGCGGCCGCGGCACCCGCCGCAGCGCCGGCAACCGCCGACTGAGCGGCGGCGGCGATCGAACAGGGGCCGGCGCGCATACTTGCCCGGCCCGTCCTGTCCCGTCATGTTGCGGGATACATTCAAGGAGGTGACTTATGCGTATGCGGTTTTTCATCGGCGGAGCGGGTCTTGCGCTCGCGGCCGCCCTTGCCGCCCTGCCCGTGCTGCCCGCCGGCGCCGAAGCGATCGCGCTGCCGGACGATCCGGCGGCCAAGGGCCTTGCCATTGCCGAGGAAAGCGACCGGCGCAACAGCGGCTTCGGCGACACCCGCGCCTCGATGCGCATGATCCTCGAAAACGCCTATGGCGAAACCAGCGTGCGCGAGCTGCGCTCGATGACGCTGGAAGAACCCAACCCGGGCGAAGGCGACTGGACGCTCAATGTCTTCGACAAGCCGCGCGACGTCGAGGGCACGGCGCTCCTGACCCATGCGCGCATTCTCGACCCGGACGATCAGTGGATGTATCTGCCGGCGGTCAAGCGCGTGAAGCGGATCTCGTCGGTCAACAAGTCGGGCCCCTTCATGGGCAGCGAATTCGCCTTCGAGGATTTCTCCTCCACCGAAGTCGGCAAGTACGACTACAAATGGCTGCGCGACGAGGCCTGCCCCGAGCCGGTGGCCGACCGCGTCTGCCATGTGACCGAACGCTATCCGCTCTACGAGCATTCGGGCTATACGCGCCAGATCGTATGGACCGACACGACCGACTACCAGCCGCGCAAGGTCGATTATTACGACCGCAAGGACGAGTTGCTGAAAACCCTGACGCTCAACGACTACCGTCTCTATGACGACCGTTTCTGGCGTGCGCACGATCTCTACATGCAGAACCTCGTGACCGGAAAATCGACACGCCTGACATGGGACAGCTACAATTTCGGGAACGGACTGAGCCGCAACGACTTCAACACCAATGCGCTTCAACGCGCCCGCTGATGCGTTTGCGGCATCGAGATGGTTGGCACGACCTCAAAAATCGTCATGGCCCGCTTTATGCGGGCCATCCACGTCCTTGCGGCACGGAACAGAAGAAAAGAAGGACGTGGATGACCCGCCACCTTGATTACAAAGGAGGGCCGGGTCATGACGGTTAAATTTGGATTCTGAATCGGACACCGCTGGGGAACATGCGATGAGAACGACAAGGACCATGGCCGGCGCCGCGCTTGCGGCGCTGGCCCTGACGGGCGCCGCCGCGGCCAGCGAGTTCCGGGTGCGCGGCTATGTGGAGCCCGAGCTGCAGGCCTTTGCCGAAAGCGGCAGCCAGGCCGAGCAGCGGCGCTGGAACGCCTCGGTGGCGGCCGAGGTGTCGTTCGAAAGCTTCTGGGACAATTCCAACCAGTGGGTCGTCGTCAAACCCTTCGCGCGCTGGGACCTGCGCGACGGCAACCGCAGCCATGCCGACCTGCGCGAGGCCAAATATGCCCGCGCCATCGACAACTGGGAATTCCGCATCGGCATCGACAAGGTTTTCTGGGGCGTGACCGAGGCCGTGCATCTGGTCGATATCGTCAACCAGACCGATCTGGTCGAAAGCATCGACGGCGAGGAAAAGCTCGGCCAGCCCATGGTCATGGTCTCGACGGTGCAGGATTTCGGCACCTTCACCGGCTATCTGCTGCCGTTTTTCCGTGAGCGGACCTTTCCGAGCCGTTCGGGCCGCCCCGCCTTCGACCTGACGGTGGACGAGACCCAGACGCAATATGAAAGCGGTGCCAAGCAGAACCATCTCGACTTCGCGCTGCGCTATGCCAATGCCTTCGACATCTGGGATGTCGGCCTGACCTATTTCCAGGGCACCAACCGCGCGCCCCTGCTGACGCCGGGGCTCGATGCGGGCGGCAATCTGGTGCTGATCCCCTATTATGCGCAGGCCAGGCGCGCCGGCACCGACATCCAGGCGACATCGGGCGCCTGGCTCTACAAGTTCGAGGGCTTCTGGCAGGAACAGCTCGGCGAGCAGCATCTGCAGGCGACCGGCGGCATCGAATACAGTTTCTACGGCATTTTCGACACGCCCTCCGATATCGGTCTGGTGGCCGAATATGTCTGGGACGATCGCGGCGCCAATCTGCAGAACCCGTTCGCCAACGACGCCTTCCTGGCGCTGCGCTGGACGCCCAACGACGCGGCCTCGACCGCGGTGCTGGCCGGCGTGACGGCCGATCTCGACACGCAGGCGCTCGGCTTCTCCTTCGAGGCCGAACGCCGCTTCGGCGCCGATTTCTTCGTGTCGCTGGAGGGCCGTTTCTTCGCCAATGTACCGCGCGCCGATCCGCTCTATTCGGTCAGCGACGACAGCTTCCTGCAATTGCGCATCGCGCGCTATTTCTGAGCCGCATCAGCCCGTCGCATCGAGCACGCGGCGGATCCTGGCCGCCAGATCCCGGCGTCGATAGGGCTTGCTGAGCAGGTCTACACCCGGATCGAGCCGGCCGTGATGGACGATCGCGTTTTCGGTGTAGCCCGAGGTGAAGAGCACCTTGAGACCGGGACAGAGCCTGCGCGCCGCCTCGGCAAGCTGCGGTCCGTTGAGGCCGCCCGGCATCACGACATCGGTGAAGAGCAGGTCGAATCGCTTGTCGTCCTGCAGCAAGGCCAGCGCCTCGACGCCGTTGCGCACCTCGACGACCCGGTAGCCGATTTCCGCGAGTTGTCCCGCCGCATAGGCCCGCACCGGATCGTCGTCCTCGACCAGCAGGATGCGCTCGTCGCCGCGCGGCACACCAGCATCGGCCGCCACATCCGGCGCCGTCAACGGCTCGGCCGCGCCGCCGGCACGCGGCAGGAAGATCCGGACCGTGGTGCCCTCACCCGGTTCGGAATAGATCTTCACCAGTCCGCCCGACTGCTTGACGAAGCCATAGACCATGCTGAGGCCGAGACCGCTTCCCTTGCCCGCTTCCTTGGTGGTGAAGAAGGGATCGAACACCCGGTCGCGTATCTCGCGCGTCATGCCGATGCCGGTATCCGACACCGAGACCTGCACATAATCGCCCGGCACCAGTTCGTCAGGTCCCGACATGCCATCGTGATCGACAACGGCATTGGCAATCTCGATCGTCAGCTTGCCGCCGCCCGGCATGGCGTCGCGCGCATTGATGCAGAGATTGAACATGGCATTCTCGAACTGGCCGGGATCGACCTCGGCCGGCCAGAGGCCGTCATCGATGACGAACTCGATCTCGACGTCCTCGCCCAGTACCCGCGGCAGCATGTCCTGCAGATCGGCCATCAACTGGTGGAGGTCGACATGCCGCGGATCGAGCGGTTGCCGGCGCGCGAAAGCCAGAAGGCGGTCGGTCAGTTCGGCACCGCGCTCGGCGGCATGGCGCGTCGTCTCGACGAATTTGCGCAGATCGCTGTCGGGTGGCAGACGCGCATCGAGTATCTCGGCATTGCCGAGAATGACCGTCAGGAGATTGTTGAAGTCATGCGCGACGCCGCCGGTGAGCTGGCCGACCGCCTCGAGGCGCTGCGACTGGTTGAGCTTTTCCTGCAGACGATGTCTTTCGGTGACGTCCTGGAAATAGAAGGCGAGTCCTTCAGGCGAGGGATAGGCATTGACCAGCAGCCACAGACCGAGCGGTTCGTAGAAGGTCTCGGTCGACATCTTGACATTGTCGCGCACCGCCGTTTCGCACAGCGTACGGATCACGCGGCCGGCGGGCGCCGGAAACTCCTCCCAGATATTCCTGCCGATCAGGTCTTCGGCGCGGCGCCCCAGCACGCGCTCGGCCTCCTTGTTGAAATAGGTGAAGCGCCAGTCGCGGTCGAGCATGAAGAAGGCATCGGAGATGCTCTCCAGCGTCGAGGACAGCCGCGCCGCAAGCGCCTCAAGTTCCTTCTCGGTGCGGTAGCGGTCGTCGATGTCGATGGCCGAGCCGAACCATTTGACGACCCGGCCCTCCGAATCGCGGACCGGCACGGCACTGACCAGATGCCAGCGATAGACGCCGTCATGCCGGCGCAGCCGGAACTCGGTCAGATAGTTGCCGCCGGAGGCCAGCGCCGCGCGCCATTTGTCGAGCATCGGCGCCCGGTCCTTGCGCAGAATCGCGCGCGACCAGAGCGTGTTGATGTCGCCGGCGCGTTCGGTGCCGGTATAGGCGAGAAAGCTCTTGCTGACGAAGTCGGCGCGGCCGCCGGGATCGGCCGTCCAGACGATCAGCGGCATCGCATCGGCGAGCTGGCGGAACTGCGACTCGCTGGCGCGCAGCGAGCGTTCGATCCGCTTGCGCTCGGAAATGTCCTGCACCGCACCGCCGATCCGCTCGATCTGCCCGTTGGCGTCATGGACCGGCCGTCCGGCGACGCGCAGGTCGAAGACGATGCCGCGCCGCGTCGAGAAATCGATTTCGATGTCGAAGGGAATGCCTTCCGCGATGCAGGACTCGAGCGATCGCCGCAAGCGCCGGCCGGCCTCGGGCGAACAGCGCTCGACCGCGCTGTCCAGCGTCAATCTGGTATCGGGTGCGATTTCGAGCAGGTGTGCCAGATCGTCGGACCAGGAAATCCGGCCGCTGGCCGGATCGAGCTGCCAGCCGCCGAAGCGCGCCACCTCGCCGCCCAAGCGCAGCAGTGCCTCGCTGTTGCGGCGCGCCTGTTCGGCTTCGCGCCGTACCGCGTCGTAGCGAAAGGCGACGGCGCCGGCGAGACCGACCAGAAGGAAGGAGAAAACGACAATGGCCTGGGCGCGCATCAGGGCGTCGTCGCTGGCCGCCTCGTAGGCCCCGAGCCGGCGTTCCTCGATCGCGACCATGTCGCGCACCAGATCGCGAACGGTGCTCTGGGCGCGGATGCCCTCACCGGCACGGACAAAGGCCTCGGCGGCCTCCGCGCCGCGCGCGCGGCGCGTTTCGATCAGTGTCCGGATCAGCGCGAAACGGCCATCGACCAGGGCCGCGAGCTCATCGAGCCGCATGAGCTGCGCTTCGTTCCCGGCCAGCACTGCACGCAGGGCGGCAAGGATTTCGGCCTCGCTCTGCTCGGCCACACTGACCGGCGCGAGATAGGCGGGATCGCCCGACAGCGCATAGCCCCGCGCCGCGATTTCGGCATCGACCGTCGTCAGCAGCGCCCGGCTGAGCAATTGCAGCGTTTCATGGCTTTGCGCGACGCGGGCATCGGCAAGGTTCAACTGCTGCACCGCGCGCCATGAGACCGCACCGAGCAGGATCAGGCAGGAAAGAAATGCGACAATCGCAACCGGCAGCGTGGACGAGCGCAGCCGGAACCAGGACCGCCGCACACGGCTCTCGCCCTGGTTTTCGGGCATCTCTGGCGAGCGAGCCGCGTCGTCCGGCTGCATGAACCTCCGTCATTGCTGCCCCGGCCGGAGACACGACCGGATCACGCTTGGGTACCCCGCTACAGATTCGACGCGTTTGACCGGATCGTCAACCGAATTGGCCCGGCGCCGCGACCGGCCCGTAACATTCGATGAGACAGGGAAGCCGCCGCGCTCAGAAACGGCCACTGATCCTCATATAGAAGTCGCGATCCTCGCGCTGCCGCATCACGCCGGCCGGAATGTCGATTTCCTCGCGCAGACGGTAGCGCGCCTCCATCGACCATTCCGGCGTGAAGCGCCACTGGTAACGGATCTCCGACAGGGCGTCGTTGCCGCGGAAATCGCCCGAGATCAGCCAGCCGGCCTCGGTGCGCGCATGGACGAGGCCGAGATTGTGGCCGGGCGCGATGTCGTAGAGGCTGAGCGCGGCCTGCCAGGCCAGCCCGCCGGCATCGCCCGCATTGCCCGATCCGGTGACGGTGGCGCGCGGCGTGTTGGGCGCGTAACCGATCTCGAAGCCGGGCACCAGCCGCAAGCCCGCCTCGGTGAGACGCCAGCTGGCGGCCATGCGGCCGACCAGCGTGATGTAGTCCTCGCGGCGCGAAAACGCGGTGCCGTCCGAGGCCAGCGCGGCCGGCATCCAGGTGACGCCGATCATGCGCTGCGTGACCGGCCCGAGCGCCTCGCTGGCTTCAAGCCCGGCAAACACCGTGACGCGGCTGGCATCGTCGGAAAATTCGAGCGGCGCGCGCACCGCCGAGCCCGGCCCCTTGCGGTGATTGTGTTCGAGCACCAGATGGGCGCGCCAGGCCGGTTGCAGCTGGTGGCGGTAATGCAGCCCGTCGGTCCAGGTGATGTCGATATTGGGGCTGTCATTGCGGTCGAGCCCCTTGGAGGCGACGCCCTGAAGCGCGAACCGGGTCTGGAAGCGGCCGAGCCGCAGCGACCAGGGCTGCGCCGCATCGGCATAGTCGAGATAGACTTCGTCGAGCGTGCTCTCGCCCAGTTCCATGCCGGTCGAGGTCGAGGCATAGCCATGCAGCTGAAAACCGTGCCCGGTCTGGTGCTGGCCGTAGCGGCCGGCAAAGCGCGCGCGGAAATGCAGATACTCGCCGAGATCGCGCTCGGCGGCCAGACGCAGGCGCCCGCGCAGCGCATGGCTGTCGCTCTCCATGCCGTTGCGGTCGGTGCGTTCGCTATCGTAATAGCCGGCGCGGATATCGCCGCTGAAGTGCCAGCCCGTCTCTTCGGCCTGCGCCGCCGGCACCGCCAGTGCGGCCGCGAGCGAAACGACGGCCAGAAGGGCCGGCCGATAACGGCCGGGCTTTGGCAAAATCCTTTCGCGCGACATTCCGGTCATCCGCTTTCCGATCCCGGCCGCAGGCTCAGGGCGCCGGCGCGCCGCCGATCCGCCGCAGCATTTCCCATACCGGCACCGCCGCGGCGCCGCCGACAAGCCCGCTGACATAGGACGGGATGTCGGCATTGAACAGCCAGTTCCACAACAGGCCGGCAAGGATGCTGGCCAGCAGCATCGCGCCAAGCGTGATCAGCCATTTGGTCCACAGTGCCATGATATCCTCCCCGGATTGTCCGGCGCCGCCAGTATGGCCCAGCAGCGCCCATAGACAAAGGACCGGATGGCGACCGATTGCCGCCCCGGACGGGCCGGCTTTCGGTATAGACTGATCATCGACGACAATCGTGAAGGAGACAGGATGTTCGGCGCGCAAATCCGGCTGTTCCGGCTGGCGGGATTCGATGTGAAGCTCGATGTGAGCTGGATCTTCATCGCCCTGCTGATTTCCTGGACGCTGTCGACCGGCTATTTCCCGCAATTCTATCCCGGCCTCGACAGCGCGACCTACTGGTCGATGGGGATTGTCGGCGCGCTGGGGCTCTTCCTCTCGATCATCCTGCACGAGCTGTCGCATTCGGTGGTGGCACGGCGCTACGACATTCCGATCTCGGGCATCACGCTCTTCATCTTCGGCGGCGTCGCCCAGATGGAGAAGGAGCCGCCGACGCCGCGCGCCGAATTGATGATGGCGATTGCCGGACCGATCGCCAGTCTTGTCCTGTCGGCCATCTTCTATCTGACCGGCGCGGCGGTGCTGGCCGCCGGTCTGCCCGAAACCGTTTCGGGCGTGGCGCGCTATCTGGCGCTGATCAACCTGATCCTGGCCGTCTTCAACATGGTGCCGGCCTTTCCGCTCGATGGCGGGCGCGTCTACCGCGCCTGGCTCTGGGGCCGTTCGGGCGACATCGACGCGGCGACGAAGCACGCCTCCCATGTCGGCCAGGCCTTCGGACTGGCGCTGATCGCGCTCGGCGTGATGAGCCTGCTCTCGGGCAATCTCGTCGCCGGCATCTGGTGGGGCCTGATCGGGCTCTTTCTCAACACCGCCTCGCGCGCCTCCTATACGCAACTGCAGACGCATCAATTGCTGAAGGCCGAACCGGTCGCGCATTTCATGACGCCGGACCCGCTGACCGTGCCGGCCGGCATCACGCTGCGGCGCCTGGTCGACGAACATGTCTACGGTTCCTTCCACGAGACCTTTCCGGTGATGGAAGGCGGGCGCCCGGTCGGCGTGATCAGCGTCGCCGATCTGCGCGACATCGACCGCGCCAACTGGGACCGGATCGAAGTGCGCGAGGTGATGCATCCGCTTTCGCCGGCGACCGCCATCGAGGCGCATGAAAGCGGCGAGGCCGCGCTGAAGGCGATGCGCCAGGGCGGCAGCGGGCGGCTGATCGTCGTCAGCGGCGGCCGGCTGGTCGGCATCGTCGCGCTGCGCGACATCATGCGGCTGATGCGGCTGAAGGAAGAGCTCGGCCCCCGCACTGGCGGCGCCGCCACCAAGCGCCTATAAAGGCGTCATTCGAACCATGGAGACCGGCCTTGGGCAGCAGCGAGATCTTCCACGCGACCTTCGACGAACATCTGAAGGTGGCGCATGAGACGGCCAAGAAGCTCGAACATGATTTCGCCAGCCTGGCCGCGGCCTGCGCCGAAGCGGTGTCGGGCGGCGGCAAGCTGATCCTGTTCGGCAATGGCGGCAGCGCCGCCGACGCGCAGCACATCGCCGCCGAACTCTCGGTGCGCTTCGTCAAGGACCGTCCGGCGATCGCCGCGCTGGCGCTGACCACCGACACCTCGGTGCTGACGGCGGCCGCCAACGACATGGGCTACGACCATGTCTTCGAACGGCAGGTCGAGGCGCTGGGACGGCGCGGCGATCTCGCCATCGGCATCTCGACCTCGGGCCGGAGCCCCAATGTCGTGCTGGCGCTGGCCGCCGCGCGCCGCCAGGGCCTGGTCACCGCGGCGCTGACCGGCGCCGAACCCAATGCGATGAAGGATCTGGCCGACCATCTGATCTGCGTGCCCTCGACGACGACGGCGCGCATCCAGGAAATGCATATCGTGATCGGGCACATGCTCTGCGCCGGCATCGAGAGCTATCTCGGCTACGCCTGAGCAACGGCGCCGCGCGGCAGGCCCCGCGCTCAGGCCTCGGCCCCCGTCAGCATCAGGGCGAAGGCCGGCAGGAACAGCGCCGCGTTGTAGGCCGCATGCATCGCGACCGGCGCATAGAGCGAACCGGTCCAGCGCGCCGCGCAGGCGAGAACCACGCCGACCAGAAACAGCAATCCGAACACCGTCCAGGCGCCGATCCCGCTCAGCACGAACAGATGTCCGTGGATCGACGAAAAATAGGCGCTCGACACCGTGGCGGCGGCAACGAAGGAAAACCGCCGCGCCAGCACCGGCATCACGATGCCGCGGAAATAGAGCTCCTCGACAACCGGCGCGACCAGGACGGCGAGCAGGCCCAGCACGATCATGCCGGCCAGGCTGCCGGGCAGCGCAAAGGCCTCTGCCGCCTCGATTTCCGCCAAGGCTTCCGCCGGCAGGCGCTGCATCGCATATGCAACCAGATAGGCCAGCGCGACGCCGGCAAGCGCCGCCAGGATGACGACGTAGCCCTTGAAGGCCCGGAAATGCACCTGCCGCAGCGTATGGCCGCGCAGGGCCAGCAGCAGCGCCAGCAGACCGGCCAGCAGCATGTAGACCAGGATGCCGGCCGCATTCTGGATCACCGGATCGGCGGCGAGCCGCTCGACAAACGCGGCCGTATCGCCCGGCAGCGCGATACCGGCCCGGCGCAACGCCAGCATCGCGCCGGCGATCAGCACGATCAGCAGCGCAAACGACAGGACCGGCACCAGAACGATGTCCCACCAGCGATGCGGCGGCCGCGCGGGCATGCCGCCCTCGGCCGCATCACCCGGCTGTGCCGCCGTGGCGTGCACGGCGCGGGGGCCCCAGACCGCCACCCTCTCAGCGCTCCATGCGGGCAAGCGTGCCGGTGGTGCTGAAGCCGGGCACGATGTCGACGATCTCGACACGGCCGCCATGGGACTGGACGAAGGCGGCGCCGACAATGTCGGCGGCCTTGTAGTCGCCGCCCTTGACGAGAAGATCCGGTTTCAGCGCCTCGATCAGCGCTTCGGGCGTGTCCTCCGCAAAGATCGTCACCAGATCGACCGTGCCGAGCGCGGCCAGCACCGTGGCCCGGGCAATGTCGGGCTGGACCGGCCGCGTCTCGCCCTTGAGGCGGCGCACCGAGGCATCGCTGTTGAGGCCGACGATCAGCCGGTCGCAGAGCGAACGCGCCCGCGCCAGCAGCGTCACATGGCCCGGATGCAGCAGATCGAAACAGCCATTGGTGAAGCCGACGCTGAGGCCGCGCGCGCGCCAGCCCGCGGCGATTTCGGCGGCGCGTTCGCGGCCGGCAAGCTTGGCCTCGATCGCCGACAATGCGCGCTCGCGCAAGGCGGCGGCCAGTTCGTCGCGATGGACGACGGCGGTACCGACCTTGCCGACGACGATGCCGGCGGCCGAATTGGCCAGCCGCGCCGCATCGGCCAGCGCCGCGCCGCGCCCCAGCGCACAGGCAAGTGCCGCAACCACGGTGTCGCCGGCGCCCGAGACGTCGAAGACCTCGCGCGCTTCCGCCTTGAGGTGATGCACCTCGGCCGGCGTGACCACGCTCATCCCGTCCTGCGAGCGCGTGACCAGCATGGCGCCGATGTCATGTGCGGCCAGCAACCCGCGCGCCGCTTCGACGATATCGGCATCGCCGGCCACCGGCCTGCCGGTCGCCTCGGCCAGTTCCTTGCGATTGGGCGTGACGACTGCAGCGCCGGCATAGCGCGCATAGTCGCGCCCCTTGGGATCGACCACGACCGGAATGCCGGAAGCCCGCGCCGCCGCGATCGCCGCCGCCGCGACGGCCGGCGTCAGCACGCCCTTGCCATAGTCGGACAGCACCAGCACCTGGCAACCTTCGAGCGCGGCCGCGAGCGCGGCGACCAGCGCCGCGCCTTGCGCCGTGTCGAGCGCGGCGGTGGTTTCGCGATCGGCACGCAGGACCTGCTGGCCCATGGCGACGAAGCGCGTCTTGACGGTGGTGACGCGGCCGGCAATGGCGCTGAGCCGGGCATCGATGCCGGGATGCGCCGCGAAGGCGCGGACAAGCGCCGCCCCCGCCTCGTCATCGCCGATGACCGAGAGAAACACCACATCGGCGCCCAGCGCGGCCAGATTGCGCGCCACATTGCCCGCCCCGCCCGGCATCGCGCTTTCGCTCTCGACGCCCAGAACCGGGATCGGCGCCTCGGGCGAAATGCGCTCGACCCGGCCATAGACGAAGCGGTCGAGCATGGCATCGCCCAGCACCAGCGCCCGCACGCCGGCAAGCTCTGCGACAAGCGATTGAATATCGGGGCTTTTTTCGGTCATAAGGCGGTCTCTGGCGATGCTGCGGACGCTATCATGGCGAAGCGGCGCTCAAGATAGCGTAAAAACGGCTGAATTGTTCGGCTCCCATCGAGGCGGTCTGATGCGCACCAAGGACGATATCTGGCTTTCGACCGACACCCCGCCGCGCCGCGACGGCCAGCCGGGCCTGTTCCTCGACCGCGACGGGGTCCTGGTGCGCGAGGTCAACTATCTGAAAAACAAGGAAGATGTGGCGCTGGAGCCGGGCGCGGCAACGCTGATCCGCTGGGCCGCGCGGCGCGGTTTCGGCCTTGCCGCCGTCACCAACCAGTCGGGCATCGCCCGGGGCCGGATCAGCTGGGCCGAATTCGAGGCGGTCGAGGCCGAGATCGCCCGCCTGCTCGAGGCCGAGGGCGCCGCGCTCGACCTGGTGATCGCCTGCCCCTTCCATCCCGATTTCACGCCCGGCTACGGCCCCGCCCATGAGCATTGGCGCAAGCCCGGCCCCGGCCTGATCGAGGAAGCGGCGCGGCGGATCGGGCTCGACCGGGCCGAAAGCTGGCTGGTCGGCGACAAGGCCAGCGACATCGAGGCGGCAAGGCGCGCCGGACTGAAAGGCGCCGTGCATGTGCTGACCGGCTATGGCCGCGCCGAACGCGAGGCCGCGCTGGCGCTGGCGGCGCCGGATTTCGCCGTCGCGGCGGCCGACGATCTCGACGCGGCACGCGAGATCTTCGAGGAAGTCTTCGCCACAGCCGCGCCACCGGCGGCAGCGGAGGACCGATGATGTTGGTCCTGGGACAGGGCGATCTCGAAGTGCGGCTGGCGCCGGCAAGCGGCGGCTGCATTGCACGCTTCACCGCCGCCCATCGCGGCGGCGTTCAGCAGATGCTGCGCCCGCTGCCGCCCAGCATCGCCGCACCCGGACCGCTCGACATGGCCTGCTATCCGCTGGTGCCGTTCTCGGGCCGCATCACCGAAGGCCGCTTCTGCTTTGCCGGCCGCGCCGTGCAATTGCCGCCCGACGAAATCTGCGCGCCGCACGCCATTCACGGCCGCGGCTGGCAATCGGCATGGGAGATCGTCGAGGCAGGCGCCGCCGACGCCCGTCTGCGCTTTCGCCATGACGGCGACGACAGGCGCTGGACCTGGCCCTGGAGCTTCGAGGCCGAACAGCGCTTCGCGCTGGACGAGACGGGCCTTGCGGTGACGATGCGGCTGACCAATCGCGCGCGCGAAGCGATGCCGGCAGGCCTCGGCCTCCATCCCTTTTTCGAAGGCCGCGCGACGGCACGTCTGACCGCCCATCTGCCGCAGGTCTGGGAAAGCGATGCGCGAGGCATTCCGACCGGGATGGCGCCGGCACCGGCGCAATGGTCTTTCGACCAGTCCCGCGCGATGAGGAATGTCGAGGTCGATCACTGCTTTTCAGGCAGCGACGGACACTTGCAGGTCGCCTGGGACGACCGGCCGCTGGCGCTGCGCATCGAGGCGACCGGCGCCCCGCATGCCATTGTCTATGCGCCGCCGGGCGAGGATTTCTTCTGCGCCGAGCCGGTCAGCCATGTGCCGGACGCGGTCAACCGGCCCGAACCGGAAAGCGTCACCGGCCTCGTCGCGCTGGCGCCGGGCGAAACGATGGAACTGGTGTGCCGCTTCAGGGTCGCGCCGCGCTGAGCTCAGCCCCAGGGTCCGCGCCGGCCGCCACGGCCGTCGAAGACGCGCGGTGCCGGCTTGTGGAAGAGCGGCACGTCGCGATGCTTGAAGAAGGGGATCAGCAATCCGCCGGCGACGAAACCGCCGACATGCGCCCAGAAGGCAACGCCCGCCTCTTCGACATGGCTCCCCAGCCCGCTCAGCACCTGAATGACGAACCAGAGCCCGAGCACGATCAGCGCCGGCACATAGAAGGTACGCAGCAGGATCAGCGGGAACGGAATGAAAAGCACCCGCACCCGGGCGCGCGGATAGAGCAGCAGATAGGCGCCAAGCACCCCGGAAATCGCGCCGCTGGCGCCGACCAGCGGAATGGTCGAGCCGGGAACGAGAAACGCATGCGTCAGCGCCGCCGCCACGCCGCAGACCAGATAGAAGACGATGAAGCGCACCCGCCCCATCGCCAGTTCGACATTGTCGCCGAATATCCACAGATAGAGCATGTTGCCGGCAAGATGCGCGAGACCGCCATGCATGAACATCGAGCTGACGATCGTGCCCCAGGCGGGCAACGGCGCATCCACCATCGAGACCGAGCCGAACAGCACGCCGGGGATCAGGCCGAACTGGTAGACCGCAAGCTCGCCGGCATCCGGCGGCAGCGACAACTGCCAGAAAAAGACCGCAACGCAGGCCGCGATCAGCGCCCAGGTGACAATGGGCGTGCCGGGTTCGGGATTGTCGTCGGAAACGGGAAACATGCGGACTGTCCGGCTGGTGAGCGATACGCGAACACGAGCCTACAGGGTTTCGCGGCCTCGCCTAGCGGACATGCGGCGCGCGGATCGAGAATTCGGCCGTCTCGGCGGTCGCAAGATCCTGCTTCTGCCGTTCCGAACCTTCACGCAACGAACGCGCCGCCGCGATCGCATCCTCGTCCGACACCTGCTTGAAGAAAGTATAGGAAAGCGTGATGGTGCGGATGCCCCTGGCGTCGACATCCTCGAGCATCTCGGGATCGACGAAGAAGACGATCGGCATCTCGGCGCTTTCGCCCGGCGCCAGCTTCTGTTCGACGAAGCAGAAGCATTCGGTCTTGTTGAAATAGTAGCCGGCCGATTCGGGCGTCACGTTGAAGGTGGCGCGCCCGACCAGCGTCTCGTCGCTGGTATTGGTGGCGTGGTAATAAACGGTGGTGGGCAACCCGACCCGGGTCTGCACCTCGCGCTGGGCGGGGCGGAAATCCCATTTCAGTCCGGGCGAGATATTGGCGTCGAAGCGCACGGTGACCGGCGGTCCGGCCTCGTTGAGATCGGCGCGAAGCGGCCGGTTGACGCTGACGGTGCCGCCATAGCCGGTCGCGGCACAGAACATTTCGTAAAGCGTCGGCGAATAGACGACCGCCGTCGTCATGACGGCAAGAATGGCACCGGAAAGCGCCAGCGACGAAATTTTGGAGCCGGGAAGCCTCATAGGAAGACACCCTAGTTCCGGCCCGGCCAGGGGGCAAGAAGATCAGCCCCTGCCTCCTGCGCGGCAGATGGCCGCGCCGGGAGTCGACCTGCGCGCTGAGCATGGTAACAATGGGCCGGAACCGGCCGCAAGAGCCGGTCGCAGGGCGTGCGTAACGGATGGGGGGAGCGGTGTCGGGAATTCGTATTGCGTTGGGATTGGGGACCGGGGCACTGGCCCTGTCGCTGGCGGCCGGAGCGCTCGCCGAAGACCAGCCGCCGGTGCTCGACGAACTGGTCGTCACCACCACGGGATTCGGAACTCCCCGGGCAAGCCATATCGGCAACATCTCGCGCATTTCAGGCGACGAGGCCGAGTTCATCCTGCCGGTCCAGCCGGCCGAGGCGCTGAACCGCCTGCCCGGCCTCGCTATCCAGCAGGGAAGCGGCGCCGAACATCTGACCGCCATCCGCTCGCCCGTGCTGACCGCCGGCGCCGGCGCCGGTTCCTTCCTTTACCTGGAGGATGGTGTGCCGATGCGCGCCGCGGGGTTTGCCAATGTCAATGCGCTGATGGAGGCAATGGACGAGGTCTCGGGCGGCATCGAAGTGGTGCGCGGACCGGGCAGCGCCCGCTACGGCTCCAACGCCGAACACGGCCTGATCAACTTCCTGAGCCGCCCGCCTGCGCCGGACGCCGACGCGGAACTGACGGCCTGGGGCGGGCCCTATGGCCGCTGGAAGACAATCGGTACCGCCAGCCGGACCCTGCGCGGCGAGGACCTGACGACGCACGGCTTCCGCGCCAGTTTCTCGGCCTATAATGACGACGGCTTCCGCGCCAATTCCGGCCTCGACCAGCAGAAGGCCCGCCTACGCTACGATTTCGCAACGCCCGACACGCGCGCCGTGGCGACACTGACCGCCGTCAATACCAATCAGGAAACAGCGGGCTTTGTCAGCGGCCCGAAAGCCTACAAGGACCCCGCGCTCTACCGGACCAACCCCAATCCGGAAGCCTATCGCGATGCGTGGGCGGTGCGCGCGGCGCTGCGCCTCGAACACGACATTTCCGAGGGCCGCATGCTCGTCCTGACGCCCTATGCGCGCAAGAACGAGATGGATTTCCTGATGCACTTCCTGCCGGGACAGCCGATCGAGAAGAACGAGCATTGGTCGGCCGGCCTGCTGTCGAGCTATGTCGCCGATCTCGATGGCGGCCATCGCGTGATCCTGGGCTTCGACAGCGAGTATACCGACGGCAGCCTGAACGAAACGCAGGACAATCCGACGGCCGGATTTCCGCCCAACCAGTCGCCGCAGGGGCTTCATTACGACTATACGGTGAAGGCGCTGGTGCTGGCGCCCTATCTTCACAGCGAATGGAAACTGTCGCCGGCGACTTTGCTGACGGCAGGGCTGCGCCTCGAATATACGCGCTACGACTATACCAACTACGCGCCGGTCGGCGTTTTCGGGCGCTATCTCCGCATTCCGAGCCGCGTCGACGAATTCACCGACCTGACACCCAAACTCGGCCTGCTGCACAAGTTCAATGACAGTCTCGCCGGCTATGTGAATCTCGCCCGCGGCACACGGGCACCGCAGACGACGGATCTCTATCGCCTGCAGCGGCTGCAGCTACCCGGCGCGGCAAAGTCGGAAGAGCTCGACAGTATCGAAGTCGGTGCGCGAGGCAGCTGGGCGGGCATCGCATACGAAACCAACCTCTTCTACATGAAGAAGCGGAACTATTATTTCCGCGATGCGGCAGGCTTCAACGTTTCCGACGGCAAGACCAATCATGCCGGCATCGAGGTTGAGCTTTCAGCGCCGCTCGGCGCCGGCTTCGACATCGCCGCGGCCGGCACCTGGGCCCGTCACACCTATGCCTTCGACAGCGTCACACCCACCGAAACCATTCGCGACGGTGACGATGTCGACACCGCGCCCCGCACCTTCGGCAATGTCCGGCTCGGCTACAATTTTCTCGCTGGCGCAGCCCGCGCCGAGCTCGAATGGGTCCATATGGGCGCCTACTGGATGAATGCCGGAAACACCGTCAAATATGACGGCCACGATCTCTTCAACCTGCGCATGGACTACGCGGCGACCGAGAATGTGACCCTGTTCGGCAAGCTGACCAATATCCTCGACCGCCGCTACGCCGACCGCGCCGACTACAGTGAATTCGGCGCCGGCACCGAACGCTACTTCCCCGGCGAGGACCGCGCACTGGTCCTCGGCGCATCCCTGCGTTTCTGACGCCGCCGGCTGCGAGATGAGACGCGACCGCACGCGCCTCATGGACTAGTCTGGACATCCATGCAGACCGGATTTTCAGACCTCTGGCCGATTCTCCTGGCCGTCATCCAGTTCGGCGGCGCCATCGGCGCCGCGATCCACGCCATGCTCAACAAAAGCGACGAGCGCGCGGCCGCCGGCTGGGTCGGCTTCATCGTGCTGGTGCCTTTCGTCGGCTGGATCGTCTATCTGCTTTTCGGCATCAACCGGATACAGCGCCGTGCGCGCGAACTGCGCGGCCAGAAGAACGAGACGCTGCTGCTCTCGCCCTTGCCCCCGAGCCACGGCGGCACGTCGCTGGTCGAACAGACAAACGACGATCCGAAGCTGAAGGAGATGGAGAGCTTTGCGCGTTTCGGCCAGAAGGTTCTGGCCGAAGGTTTCGAGCCCGGCAATGCGATCAGCGTCCTGGAGAATGGCGACGAGGCCTATCCGGCGATGATTGCCGCCATCGACGGGGCCGACCGTTCGATCGCGCTGTCGACCTACATCTTCAACAACGATCCTGCCGGCCGCCGCTTTGTCGATGCGCTGGCTGACGCATGCAAGCGCGGCGTGCGCGTGCGCGTGCTGATCGACGGCGTCGGTTCCTGGTATTCGCGCCCGTCGCTGATCCCGCTGCTCGAGGAACGCGGGATCGACTACGCACGGTTTCTGCACTCGTTCATGCCCTGGCAGATGCCCTATCTCAACATGCGCAACCATCAGAAGATCATGGTGGTGGATGGCCGTCATGGCTTTACGGGCGGCATGAACATCGCCGAAGGCAACATCGTCGCGAAGGAACCGGCAAAGCCGATCCTCGACTACCACTTTCGCGTCGAAGGCCCCGTTGTCGCGCATTTGATGCATACCTTTGCCTATGAATGGAACTTCACGACCGGCGAACTTCTCGACGGCGCCGACTGGTTTCCCGATATTGCCGAAGCCGGCGAACTGATCGCCCGGGGCCTGCCGGCGGGCCCCGACATGGGTCTCAATCCGATCCGCTGGACGCTGCTGGGCGCCCTTGCCGAAGCCCGCCGGAACATCCGCATCGTCACGCCCTATTTCCTGCCTGACGCGACCCTGCGCACGGCCATCTCGGTTGCCGCCATGCGCGGCGTCATTGTCGACATCGTACTGCCGCGCACGAGCAACCTGCCCTTTGTCGACTGGGCAGCGACGCCGCAACTGGAATGGCTGGCCCGCGCCGGCTGCCGCATCTGGAAATCGGCAGGCCCCTTCGACCACACCAAGATCATGACGGTCGACGGCATGTGGGCGATGATCGGCTCGGCCAACTGGGACGACCGCAGCCTTCGCCTCAATTTCGAATTCAATCTCGAATGCTATGGCGCAAGTTTCGCCCGCACGCTGGATGCCAGCGTTGAACGCAAGATTGCGACCTCTCACCCTGTCGCGCTGCAGGATCTGGTCACCCGTCCGCTTCCATCGCGCATCCGCGACGCCTTTTTCCGCCTCGCCTCGCCCTACCTCTGAACGACCGGGCACACCCCCGACTGCCTTGTAAGTGCCGATGAGAGGATTATGCTGGCCAGGCAACGTGAAATGCGGACGGGAACCGGAAGGCACTGCCGATGAGCGACAAGAAGCAGGAAGAAAAACCGACCATCGATGCCCTGCAGGCCGAAATCGAGGCGCTGAGAAAGGCGCTGGAGGAAGCGCGCGGCGACGAAGCGTCCTTCGGCATGGAGAGTGCCGAGGCGGTCGGCGAGCGCCTGCAGGAAGGTCTCGACGATATCCAGAAGCAGATCGATGCGCACCCCGTGCCGAGTGCCCTGCTGGCCTTCGGTCTTGGCTTTCTCATCGGCCGCCTGCTGGCGCGATAGGAGACGGCGATGATCGATCCGACCCCGCAGATCCGCAAACTCGCCGAAGCTGAACTCTTTCGCGCCGAGCTTGAAGCGCGCCGGCTTGCCCGCAAGCTCTCGCTGGTTGGCATCGCGGCCTTCATCGCGCTTTTCGCGCTGACCATGCTGGTGATCGCCGGCTTTCTTGCACTCTCCGAAATCTACGGCTATCCGCTGGGTGCACTGATCACGGGCGGTGTCCTGGCGGCCCTGGCGTTCGTTGCGCTGGTGCTGGCGGCCAAGGCGCCCGGCCGTGCCGACCGGCTGGAAATGGAACTGGCCAACAGCGCCATTCTTCAGGCACGCAGCGAAGTGAAGCGCGACTTCGACACGATCGAGCGGACGCTCAACGAGCTGAGCCTCGGCTTGCTCGGCATCGTCAAGGGTTCGACCGGCAGCTTGCCCTTGATAACCATCATTGTCGGTGCGCTCGCCGCGATGAGCCCGGCGCTGCGGCGCTTCCTGATGCCATTCTTGCGCAGAGAGTGACCATGGTGGCGGCCGGCACAATACGACGGATCATTCAGGCCGCAATGGCGGCACTCCTGGTCGCGGCCTGTGCGCAGGAGCGATTGCCGCAGCCGGACGTAACGATGAAAAAACCCGAACCGCTTGTCGGCGGCGTGCCCGTCGATGATCGCAGCACGGGTCTGATCGGTCCGGCGGGCGGTGCGCTGCTCGGCATGGCGATCGGCGCCGGCAGCGGAACCGAGATTGCGGTTGCCGCCGGAGTCGCGGTCGGTTATGCGGTCGGCGGTTCGCAGGGCCCGTCGCTGACCGGCCTACCCGCCCAGGCGCAGCGCGAGGCACTGGCGAAGATGATGACGGTACCGCTGCGCGAGCCAGTGCGATGGTTCACCGCCTCCGAGCGCGCCAGCGGCAAGATTACGCCGATCCGCGAATTCACCGACGAGCGTGGCCGCCGCTGCCGCGATTTCGTCGAATGGCGCACCGTTCGCGCGATGAACGGCCACACCAGCGGCACGGCCTGTCTCTGACAACCGGCTCCATCGAGGATTGTCCGTGAAGCTCTACCATTCCCCGACCTCGCCTTTCGCACGCAAGGTGCGCGTCCTGATCCGTGAAAAGGACGCGCTGGCGAAAGTGACCGAAGAACTCGCCGCCGCCATGAGCGATCCGCCGTCACTCATCGATGCCAATCCGCTCGGCAAGGTGCCGGCGCTGGCGCTGAAGGATGGCACGTCCTTTTTCGACAGCCCGGTGATCTGCGAATATCTCGATGCGGTGCTCGGCGGACCGGCGTTCTTTCCGGTGGCGGGGCCGCAGCGCTGGCAGGCCTTGCGCTTCCAGGCGCTGGCCGATGGCATCATGGACGCGGCAGTGTCGCTGGTTTTCGAGAACAACCGTCCGGAGAGCGAACGTTCGGCCATGTGGATGGGCCGCTGGCGCCGCGCCGTCGAGCGCGGCCTCGATCTGCCGAACAGGAAGTCAGCCTGCTCGACGGACCGCTCGACATCGGCGGCATCGCCATGGGTGCCGCCCTCGGTTACCTCGACTTTCGCCATGCCGCGATGAACTGGCCGGCGCGTGCGCCGCAACTGGCCGGCTGGTGGCGCGATCTCGCCAAACGTCCTTCCTTCGCCGAAACAGCGCCGCCGGCCTGACGCCTATCGCCAGGGCTCGACCAGGATCTTGGCGTGCTTCTCGGGATTGCCGAGTTCGCTGAAGGCCTCCTTGACGCCGTCGACACCGACCTTGGCCGTCACCAGCGGCGCGCCGTCGATCTGGCCTTCGGCGAGATGATGCAGCGTCAGCGCGAATTCTTCCGGCGTGTAGCCGAGCACGAACTGGACATTGAGTTCCTTGTTGATGCCGAAGAACGGCTCGAAGCGGTCCTGCTCCATGCAGACGCCGACCACAACGACGCGCGCGAAGCGCGGCGCGCCTTCAAAAATCTGCTGGATGATGCCCGGCACACCGACGCATTCGAAAATGACGCCCGGCCGGAGCTTCGGGCCCAGCCCAAGCAACGTCATGATGTTCTCGGGATCGTAGCCTTCCGGCGTCGCTTCCCGGGTCCAGCGCGCATAAGGCGACTCGGCCTTCGGGTCGAGCACGATGTCGGCGCCCATCTTCTCGGCGAGCTTGCGCCGCGCCGGGCTGAAATCGGCTGCGATGATCGGATGCACGCCCTTGATCTTGAGTCCGGCGATCACTGCCAGGCCGACTGGCCCGCAACCGACGACCAGCGGAACATCGTCATTCGTCAGATTGGCCTTCTCGACCGCGTGCCAGCCGACCGCCATCGGCTCGGTCAGCGCCGCCTGCTCGGTCGGCAGCCCGTTCGGCACTTCGAGCAGCATCAGTTCGTTGAGCACCATCTGCTCGGCAAAGCCGCCCGGCTTGTTGTTCGAATAGCCCACCGGATCGATCTTGGCCTTGTCGCCGTTCATCGTGATCGCGATCGGCATCGAGCAGACGCGCGTGCCGGCTTTCAGCTTCTTCTCGGTTCCCGGTCCGTGATCGAGAATCTCGGCGCAGAATTCATGTCCGAACACGATGTCGCGCTTGAGATCCATGGTGAAGCTCGAGCCCGAGCGCTGCGCGGCCTCGACCATCTTGTCGGCATGGTGAAAGGCATGCAGGTCCGAGCCGCAAATGCCGCAGGCCAGCGTCTTGACCAGCACCTGGCCTGCCTCGGGTTCCGGTTCGGGAATCGTGTCGGCGACGAGATCGCCATTGCGGAAAACGGCCGCGCGCATGGGTGTGCCTCCGGGCGAGAGTTTCTGTTGGCGACATGCAAGCAGGCGGCAACCGCCGAGGCAAGCACTAAAATAGACCTTGGTCTATTTCCCCGAAGCGGCGCGCCGCGCGGCCCGCGTATTGCCGAGAATGATCAGGAAGATCGGCAGGGCCAGCATCAGCGTCACCGCATTGGCGCCGATCAGCGCAAAGTCCTGCCGGTTGATGCCATGCAGCAGCCACAGAAAGATTCCGACCGTCAGACAGGCATACATGGCCAGCGAAAGACCCGACGTATCCCTTGTCCGGATGGTCTTCAGCGCCTGCGGGACGAAGGCGAATGTGGTCAGGAAGGCCGCGATATAGCCGAGTTCGCTCATGAGGCACCGGACAGGCGAGGTTGCACAGAACGCGCGCATATGACGCCTGCCCCGGTGCTTTGGCAAGAGGACCGCCGGCCGGACAGCCAGGGCGGAGGCCTGTGCTATTCTGTGCGCCTCGATCGCGAGGAGCCGGACCGAATGCGCGTCACCTTACACACGGATTATGCTCTCCGGATGCTGATGCTGCTGGCCATGGAGCCGGACGAGCTTCACACCATCGAGGAGATCGCGGCTCGTTACGGCATTTCCAGAAACCACCTGATGAAAGTCGCGCAGACGCTCGCACAGGGCGGTTTCATCGAGACCATACGCGGCCGCAGCGGCGGCTTGCGCCTCGCCGGAAAACCCGAAGATATCAATCTCGGCGCCGTGCTGCGGACGACCGAGGACAGCTTCGCGCTGGTCGAATGTTTCGACCGGGAGACCAACAGCTGCGTGATCAGTCCGGTTTGCGGCCTGCGCGGTCCGCTGGAAGAGGCGCTGGCCGCCTTTCTCGCGGTTCTCGACCGCTACAGCCTCGCCGATCTGGTGCGCAATCCCGGCAAACTCCGCCGCATGCGCAAGCTGCTGGAACAGGAGGCGCCGGCCTGATGATGGACGAACTGCCGAAGGGGCTGACCGCCTACAAGCGCACACCGGTCTTCGATCAGGACAGCATTCCCGCCGGCCTGCGCCGCGAACACCGCACCAGGCCGGGCGTCTGGGCGCTGATCCATGTACTGGCGGGCAAACTGCGCTACCGGCGCGCCGGGGTATCCGGCACGCAGGTGCTGACGCCGGTGCAGCCGGGCATTGTCCATCCCGAAGAGCCGCATGACGTGCAACCCATGGGACCTGTCAGCTTCTTCGTCGAGTTCCATGCCGCCGAACCGCCCGCCGGCGCGCCGCATGCCGGCAAGGTACTGCCCGGGCAATAAGCGGGCCGGCGCTCAGTCGGCCGCCCAGCCCTGCAGCACCGCCGCTTCATGACGCACCCGCTCCGGCGCGCCGAGTAGCTGACGGTTGAGACCGATCCGCTTGAACCAGTAATGCAGGCCGACAAGATCCGTGAAGCCCATGCCGCCATGCACCTCTGTTGCAGTGCGTGCGACGAAGCGTCCGGTTTCCGACGTCAGCGACTTCGCATGCGCCGCCATCAGTCGGGCCTCATCGGGCATCGCATCGAAGGCATGCGCCGCATACCAGACCAGCGACCGGCAGGGCTCAAGCTCGGCCGACATTTCGGCACACATATGCTTGACCGCCTGGAACGAACCGATGACCCGGCCGAACTGCTTGCGCTCGCCGGCATAGGCAACCGCCTTTTCGATCATCATCCAGCCGGCGCCCAGCGTATCGGCCGCAAGCATCGTCCGGCCGGCATCGATCATGCGCCGCAGGGTCGCGCCCGCATCGCCCGAAGCCAGCGGTTCGGCCTCGACATTGTCGAAGCGCAATTCGCCAAGCGGGCGCGTCAGGTCGATGCTCGTGAGCGCGATCCGCGTCAGCCCCTTCGCATCGCCCCGGACGAGATGCAGGCCACGCGCATTGTCCGCGACGATGAAGACGTCGGCCGCCGCCGCATCGAGTACGAAAAGCGCCGTGCCGTTGAGCCTGCCGCCGCCGGCCGTGATGCCGGCACCGTCCCGCGCGCCCGCCGCCTGCTCCGATGCCGCGACGCCGGCCACAGCCGCACCGCTCGCAAGCTTCGGCAGCCACGCCGCCTGCTGCGCCTGGCTGCCCGCGCCGGCAAGCGCGATCGGCGCCATCACGGCGGTGGCGACAAACGGCACCGGCGCGACATGGCGGCCGAGCATTTCGGCGGCAAGCGCCGCATCGAGCAGCGTCATGCCCATGCCCCCATGCTCCTCGGCCACCAGCATGCCCGTCACGCCCAGTTCGACGAGCGCCTGCCACACATCGCCCGCATGGGTGTCATGACCTTCGGCCGCCTGGCGCACGCGTTCCAGCGGCGAAACCTTTTCGAGCGTCCGGCCGATGCTTTCCTGAAGCAGCTTCTGATCTTCCGACAATCCGAATTCCATGTGTCGCTCCTATGCCTTGGCCGGCTTCGGTTCGCGCGGCATGCCGAGCCCGCGCTCCGAAATGATGTTCTTCTGGATCTGCGCCGTGCCGCCGCCGATGATCAGCCCGAGATCGAACATGTAGCGATGCTGCCACGAGCCGCCGGCACGCAGATGCGGGCTGTCTTCGTAGAGAACCCCGATCTCGCCCAGCGCATCGATCGCAAGCGCCGCCAGCTGATGATTGATCTCGCAGCCCTGCAACTTGACGATCAGGCGCGCGATGCCCGGATCCTCGCCCTTGGTCGCGGCCGTCAGCAGCCTGAGTCCGTGAAACTGCATCGCAAGAACCCGCCCCTGCAGTTCGACCAGCCGGTCGCGATAGCCCGGATGATCGATCAGCCGCGTCCCGTCGATCGTTTCCTTCTGCATCAGATCGACGATTTCCTTGAGACGCGTGCCGGCCTGGTTGGGGTCGCCCAGCATGCCGCGCTCATGCTTCAGCGTGGCATTGGCCACGAACCAGCCCTGCCCGCGCCCCGCCACGATGTCCTTCTGCGGCACCCGCACATCGGTGAAGAAGACTTCGTTGAACTCGGCATGACCGGTCATCGTCTTCAGCGGACGCACCTCGATCCCGGGCGTCTTCATCGAGAAGATCAGGTAGGAAATGCCTTCATGCTTCTTCGCCTCGGGTTCGGTGCGCACGAGACAGAAGATCATGTCGGCCGCATGTGCCGTCGAGGTCCAGATCTTCTGGCCGTTGATGACGAAATCGTCGCCATCCTCGACGGCCCTGGTCTGCAGCGAGGCAAGATCGGACCCCGAACCCGGCTCGGAATAGCCCTGGCACCAGACCACCTCGCCGCGCAGCGTCGGCGCGATCCACTTCTTCTTCTGCTCCTCGGTCCCCAGTTCCAGCAGCGTCGGCACCAGCATCGAAATGCCCTGATTGGCGATCCCCATCGGCAATCCGGCTGCCGTGAATTCTTCGGCAATGATGCGCGATTTCAGAATGTCGGGTTCGGCGCCATAGCCGCCATATGCCTTCGGCACCGTTCGGGCCGCATAGCCATGCTCGATCAGCAGGCGCTGCCATGCCAGTGTCTCGTCGGATGGCCGCGAAACGCCGAAACGGCGCGGCGCCCTGGCGCCATGCGCCGCGATGAAGGCGCGAACCTCGGCGCGAAAGGCGTCATATTGGGGTCCGTAGGCGAGATCCATGGGATGCGTCTCCCGGCGCGGCTCGGACGGCCGGCAGGCCTCCGCGCTCGTTGTTGGTTTCTGAGGAGCGGGAGTTTAGCGCGCGCGGCGGGTACGTAAAGCGCCGCTGCGCATGGCGAGGCGCACGCTGCGTCAACGAAGGGAAGGAGACGTCAGGCCGCCGAACCGGCGAGCGCGACCGGCCGCCGGCCGCCCGCCGGCGAATTGCGCAGAAAGACCTCGAACTCGGCAGGCGGCATCGGCCGGCCAAGGAAATAGCCCTGAACTTCGTCGCAACCGAGCTTGCGCAGCGCATCGAACTGGTCGGCACTTTCGACGCCTTCGGCAACCACCGACACACCCAGCGCATGCGCAAGATCGATGATCACTTTCGGAATCACATGCCCGTCGCGATTGTCGGCGACGTCATGAATGAAGCTGCGGTCGATCTTCAGGCGTTTGACCGGGAAGCGTTTGAGATAGGCAAGCGAGGAATAGCCGGTGCCGAAATCGTCGATGCCGATGCCGATGCCGAGGCTGCGCAGACGGCGCAGCGTGCCGATCACCGTGTCGACATCCTGCATCACCATGCTTTCGGTCACTTCGAGTTCGAGATATTGCGGCGAGAGCCCGTGCGCAATCAGCGTATTGGCGATCGTATCGGTGAGATCGGTGCGCCGGAGATCGATCGCAGAGACATTGACCGCAACCGCAATGCGCGGCAGCCCGTCATCCTGCCACAATCTGTTCTGGCGGCACGCCTCGTCGAGCACCCATTTGGTGAGCTCGGCAACAAAGCCGCTCCGCTCGGCAACCGGGATGAAGACCGATGGCGGAATGAATCCGCGTTCATGGTGATGCCAGCGTATCAACGCTTCCGCACCGGTGATCCGGCCGCTCGCGACGTCGACTTTCGGCTGGTAGTAGAGCATCAGTTCCTGCCGCGCCATGGCGCCGCGCAGATCGCGTTCGATCTGGTTGCGCTCGATGGCGCGCAGATGCAGCTCGTGCCGATAGAGCACGCAGGCGCCGGCACCTTCCTGCTTGGCCCGCGACAGCGCAAGATCGGCATTCTTCATCAGCACATCGGCATCGCGCCCATCCTGTGGAAACAACGTCATGCCGACACAGGACGCCTGCTGCAGTTCCTGCGCGCCGAGACGGAACGGCGCGCCGACCGCGCGGATGAGGCGGCTCGCCAGTTCAAGTGCGTCGTCGGCGCTGCGGACATTGTTGAGCACGATACCGAATTCATCGCCGCCGATACGTGCCACCACATCCCCGTCGCGGCGGCAGCCCTTGAGAATTTCCGCCGTACGCTGCAACACACGGTCGCCCCAGTCATGCCCCAGCGTATCGTTGATGTCCTTGAAGTTGTCGAGATTGAGGATCATGACGCCGACAACAACGGACTCCCGCTCCGCCCTGGCGATCGCGTCCGCAAGCTGCGTCTTGAAGTAACCGCGATTGTCGAGGCCGGTCAGGCCATCGGTCGCGGCAAGACTGGCCAGCCGCGCCTCGCCATCGCGGGCCGCCTGGAACGAGGCGGTCAGTGCGCGCGCCACGACGCCGATCTCATCGCCATGCGCGGGCGCTGCCCCGTCCTCATGACGGTTGTCCCGGGCATAGTCGCGCAATGCCTCGATCGGTGCGATGACGATACGGTGGATCAGCATCGAAATGGTCAGAATGGCAAGGATCGCCGTGATGGTAAGCCAGGTCATGATGTTCCATGCCCGGGTCGTCAGACGTGTGACCAATCGCTCCATGTCGATACGCACAAGCGTCATCACGCGCTGTCCGGTATGGGGCAGATCGATCCAGACGGCGAAATCGCCGCCGCGAAGGCTGCCTCCCGGCAGATGCATCTGCGGTTCGATGGCGAAAGGCCGGGGCATGGCACTCGGCAGACCTGGCATTGCCGGCATGGTCGCCTCGATTTGCCGGCCCCGCCATGCCGCATCGGAGGCGGCAACGATCCGCCCGTCGCGATCGGCAATGGCAACGTCCTTGATGTAGGGCGCATTCCCGACCGCCGAAAGGATCGGCCCCATCTCGCCGGAACCCGTCTGCTGCGCGGCATAGGTCAGCACATCGCTGGCCGCAGCTGCACGCAGCTCGGCTTCATGCGCGAGATTCTGGTTGAACATGGTGACGACATAGACACCGCTGAGGACGACAAGCACCGCACCGACCAGCGTCAGAAGCGCGACGACCTTGGCGCGCAGCGACAGGAAATGCGCTGCAATGCCGGCGCGCAGCGTCGTCAGACGAGTGTGCACACGCGCCGTCCGGCCCCTGTCGCCAGGCGGCTTTGTCCGGGTCTGCGGCGTTTCGCCCTCATACTCGACAGACACTTGATTCCTCGCGCGTCGACACCCGGCGCGATGCCGGATTGTCGGGAAACTCAAGCGTTTATAGGGCTTGGGAAACTAAGATTGCGTTACGCGGGGCGAAACGGCGGTGCCTTTGTCCCGAAACGGAACAATCGTCACCGGACTCGATGGCGCCGCCGGCCGCGTCGCCAGCTTGATGCCCTTGAGCCACAGCCGCAGCGCCTCCCAGTGAATGCCGCCGACGACCTTGAGCGTCAACAGCGGATGGCGCAGAAACGCAAGCGCAAGCTGCCGGTCGTCGAAGCGACGTGCCTCCCCCGCGAAGGATGCCGTCAGCATCGCACCGCCCTCGTCGCTTTCGCGGATGGTCAGTGCCAGCCGCGCACCCGGACGCAGAACCTTGAAGTGATAGCGCCCCGCAACCGGCAGGAAAGGCGACACGTAGAAGGCCTTGTCGCAGGCCTGCGAGACGATGCCGGCCTCCGGACTTTCGACCGGAATGAGATAGCTGTGCCGGTCGCCAAAAGTATTGTTGACCTCGTAGAGCATGGCCGCAAGCCCGCCATCGGCGCGATGACAGAAATAGACGGTCAGCGGATTGAAGACATGGCCCAGCACGCGCGGCAGACAAAGCGCCTCGATCCGCCCGCCGCCGGTCTCGATGCCGGCCCGCGCCAGTTGCGCCTCGATCCAGAGGCGCAGCGGCCGGCCCGATCCGTCGCCGTGATCGCTGTCATGAAAACTGAAGAGCGAGAAACGGTTATGGGCAAACAGCCGCCAGCGCCGCGACAGCGCCGGCAACTCGTCGAGATCGAGCAGCATGTAGAAGACGCGATAGGAAAGCGCGTGAACGCACGGCCGCAGCCGGCGATGGAACACCGTGCCGGAATAGAGACGCGACCTTGCTGCAGCGTTCAAACGGCAACCTCCATAGCTTGATGCGTCGGCGCCAGTGAAATGCGGCCGGAGGGATTGGCAACGGTCCATGGCCGCTCGACACCGCCCAGCTGCTCGGCGACGGCAAGTCCCGCCTGCAAACCGTCCTCGTGAAAACCCGAACCGAAATAGGCCCCGCAGAACCAGGTGCGACGCGCCCCCTGTATCTCCCAGAGCCGGCGCTGGGCGGCAAAGGCACCCGCATCGAACACCGGGTGATCATATTCGATCCGTTCAAACACATGTTCGGGCGCTGGATCCTGCGACGGATTGAGCGTGACGAAGAGCGGCCGGTCGGTCGCCAGCGGTTGCAGCAGGTTCATCCAGTAGCTGACACAGACCGGCGAACCCGCGCCGCCACCCATATAGTTCCAGCTCGACCAGACGCGCCGGTTCCGCGGCATGAAGGCCGGATCCGAATGAAGCCAGGCGATATTGCGCTGATAGGGCATCGCACCCAGCAAGTCTTGTTCGCGCCCATCGGCATCGGCAAGCATGGCCAGCGCCTCGTCGCTATGTGAGCCGATGACAACATGATCGTAGCGTTCGACACCACCGCGCACGTCATACACCGTCACACCCTGCGCATCGCGACGGATCGAGGCAACGCCCGTGGAGGTTCGGATATGCGCAGCGAGCGGCGCGGCGAGCTGCGCGACATATTCGCGCGAACCGCCCGTTACCGTGCGCCAGGCGGGCCGGCCGCTCAGCCGCATCAGCCCATGATTGTCGAAGAAGCGCAGAAAGGCGAGCGCCGGAAACTGCTCGACCCGCTCGATCGGGAGCGACCAGATCGCCGCGCACATCGGCAGCAGATGATCGTCGCGCAAGGAGGCCGAATATCCCTGTTCGCGCAGGAATTCGCCGAGCGGCTTCTGGTCGAGACCCGCCAGCGCAACAAGATCGGGCGCCGAGCGATAGAGCCTCAATATGTCGCCGATCATCCGCCACATGCGCGGGCTGACAATATTCCGCCGGTCGGCAAATATCCCGTTGAGGCCCGATCCGGAATATTCGAAGCGACGCCCACCCCCGGTTTCCAGCGAAGCGGCAAACGACATGTTGCTGGCGCTGGTCGCAACGCCGAGCGTGTCGAACATCGCGGTCAGGTTGGGATAGTTGCGTTCGTTATAGACGATGAAACCGGTATCGACCGGCACGGGCCCTTCCGGCAGATCGGCCACCACCGTGTTCGAATGTCCGCCGATACGATCATTCTTCTCGTAGACGGTCACGTCGTGCCCGCGCGAAAGCAGCCAGGCGGCCGACAAGCCCGATATGCCGGTGCCGACAACGGCAATACGCAGCCGCTGGCGGTCGGAGCCGCGCCTGTCGAAGGGGCGGGAAGCGCGGTCATCGAAAGGGGCCATGGTCAATCTCGGTAAGGAAAACGGTCACTGTTCCATACGGCCTGGTTCCGGCCGCGGATCACCCTGCGCCCGAACGCCGCTCTGTGCCCGGCTTTCACAATTGGCGCCAAGCCCCTAGACTCGCCGCACCATCTGCCCGCATGTGATCCGCGGGCAGTCCGGGCCCGTATCTGGCATATGACCGCAACCGGTAAATTGCAGATCAGCCCGGCCCGAGCCGGCCGCACAAAGTGGCGGCCGGATCTGAGAAAGCTGGGCCCGATGAATCGAGACAGGACGCCCGCAACGGCGTCGGACGGATTGGCGGAAGAAATGGCGGCCCTGATCTCCGCCATCGCGCAGGACGGTGATCGCACGGCCTTTGCACGGCTTTTCGGCCACTATGCGCCGCGCGTGAAGTCCTATCTGCGCCGCATGCATGTCGATGAGCGCCTTGCCGAGGATCTCGCCCAGGAGGTTATGTTGACCGTCTGGCGCAAGGCCGCTCTCTTCGACCCGGCCAAGGCCTCTGCCGGTACATGGATATTCGCGATTGCGCGAAACCGCTTCATCGACACGGTGCGCCGCGAACGCCGCCCCGATCTCGATCCCGCCGATCCGATGCTGGTGCCCGAGGCGCCGCGCCCGGCCGATGAGAGCATGGCAGCCACCCAGATCGGTACGCGCGTCCATGCGGCCATGTCGGATCTGCCGCCGGATCAGGCCGAAGTGGTGGCGCTGTCCTTCCTCGAGGGCCTGCCCCATTCGGCCATTGCCGAACGCCTCGACATTCCGCTCGGTACCGTCAAATCGAGACTGCGACTTGCTTTCGGCCGCCTGCGGGCGGTACTGGAGGATCTGAAATGAGTGCCATGTCCCTGACCCCTTCGCCCGTTACCCATCGCCTCGGCGACGAGTGGCTGATGGCCTATGCGGCGGGCGCGCTCTCGGAAGGTCAGTCGCTGCTGGTGGCCGCACATCTGAGCTTTCTCGACGATGCGGCCGAACGCCTGGCTGTCGCCGAGGCGGCGGGCGGCGCGCTGCTCGAAACGGTCGCCCCCGATCTGATGGCACCCGATGCGCTGGCGCAGACGCTGGCCCGCCTCGACGCGCCGCTGCCCGCAGCGCCGGCCCCCGCGCCGCGCGCGGCAGGCGGCGACCCCTTGCCCGCCCCCCTGCGCGACTGGCTCGGCGGCGGTATCGACGATCTCAAATGGAGTTTCCTCGGACCGGGCATGAAGAAGGTCAAGCTCTGGCGCGGCGGACCCAACGACCAGCGCCTCTGGATGCTGCGCGCACAACCCGGCATTCAGGTGCCGAAGCATGGCCATCGCGGCACCGAGCTTGTGCTGGTGCTGAAAGGCAGCTTCAGCGATCCGCATGGCCGCCTCCGCCCCGGCGATGTCGAGGAGAGCGACGACAGCCGCATGCATGCCCTCGGAATCGATGAGGGCGAGGAATGCATCTGCCTCGCCCTCACCGAAGGCCCGATCCGCTTCGAAAGCTGGCCTGCGAGATTGGTCCAGCCCTTCATCGGTCTCTAGAAGGCGGGGGGACACCCTCCGCGACCGCCCGGCGGGCCGGTATCTCAGAACCGCGCCGTCGCCACCAGCCGAACATTCCGGCCGGGTTGCAGCACATCGTTCTTCTTGAACGAACTGTGATGACGGATGTCGTGATCGAGCAGGTTCTCCCCCACCAGCGCCAGTTCGACCGCTGTGGTCCCGGTCATCGAGGCCGGCACGCGATAGCGCAGCTCGGCCTTGAGATTGGTGTAGCTGCCGGTCTCGGTCTCGTTGGCATCGAGCCGGTCCTGGGCGAAGGCATGCAGGAAACCGAGCCTGCCCGACACGGCCTCGCCCGCATAGAAAACGCCGGCGCCGGCCCGCATCGGCGGAATGCGCGGCACGTTGCCGCCCGCATCGAGCGTGGCGCGCACCATGTCGAACTGCCCGGTGATGCCGGCGCGTGCCGTACCCCAGCGCGCCAGCGTCACGCTGCCCGCCGCCTCGAAGCCGCGAAACGTGGCGTCCGCCTGCGTGAAGAACACCTGGTCGAGCTCGTTGCCGGTGCCATGCGGCGTACAGGTATCGAAGCTGTCGTCACAAGTCTCGCCGGTCAGCCGCTTGTAGATGAAGTCGCTGAACGAGCTGTGGAAGATCGCTGCCTCGAAGGAGAAGTCGTCGCCCGCGCGCCGCGCGTTGAACTCGATGGTTCGCGCCGTTTCCTTGCCGAGCATCGGATCGCCGACCTCGAAGGTCTCGGTCGCCTCATGCGGTCCTTTCGAGAACAGTTCGAGCGCGTCCGGCGCGCGCTCGACACGCTGCACCGTGGCGCCGAGCACGACGCCGCCATCAAGCGTCAGCACCAGTCCGGCCGAACCGCTGACCGGGGTGAACTTGCGCGACACCGCATAGTCGAACGGCGCCAGCGGCACGGTGAAGTCGAGTGCCCGGCCGGACACGTCGACATGCTCGGCGCGCCCGCCCAGCTGCAGCTTCAGCCTGTCGCCGAGCGGCATTTCCTCGAAGATGAACCCGGCCACCGCGTCAGTCTCGGTCGGCGCCAGCAATTCGCCGCCCTCGCCCGCCGCCTCGATCCGCCGGTTGCGCAACTGCATCCCGACCGCGCCGGTGAACGGCCCGACGGCCCGGTGCATCAACTCGCCCCGCACTTCCCATTCCTTGTTGTCGAAGCGCGAACCGGTTGCCCCCGTGGCATCGATCTCGCCATGCGAATAGTCGCTGTAGCCGCCGCTGATATCCAGACCGCTGAAGAAGCCGCCAGCGAATTCGAGTCCGCTCGAGGCCTGCAGCTTGGTCTGCCGCATCTGGATATGGATCGGATTGCCGGGAGTCTCGGGCGCGGGGATGCCGTATTCGCTGTCGTAATGGCTGACCGAGGCCCCGACATGGCCGTTCTCGAGCAGCACCGACGCACCGCCCGCGACGCCCGCGCTCTCGGTCCATGTATGCGGCTGCCGTTTGGTCGGCTGATCCGGAATTTCGTAATTGCCGGTCTTGCGCGCGAAGGTGTCGACATGCCAGACGACATTGCCGGTCGCGACATTGAGATCGGCATATCCCTGCCGTCCATAATCGACGTGATTGTAACTGGCCGACACCTCGCCCTCGAAACCGTCCTTCGGCATCGCGGTCGGGATGCGGTTGTTGATGACGTTGACGACGCCGCCGATCGCCTCGCTGCCATAGCGCAGAACGGCCGGCCCGCGCACCACTTCGACGCGCTTGGCCGACAGGGGATCGATCGGCACGCCATGATCCTCGCTGACCGCCGATACGTCGCCGGCGCCGATGCCGTTTTCCTGCATCCGGACCCGCGTATTGTCGAGACCGCGAATGATCGGCCGGCTGGCGCCCGCTGCAAACGAGCTCGAGGCAATGCCCGGCTTCTCGCCCAGCAACCCGCCGATACTGGTTGCCGGCGAGGCGAGGATCTCCTCCCGCGTGACGACAGTGACCGGCACGGCCAGTTCCTCAAGCGGCGCCGCCAGCGGCGAGGCGGTGACGACGACCCGCGGCGCCACGGCTTCCTCGGCCAGCGCCGCCGATGCGGTGCCAAGCGCCAGGACCGAAGCCGCCGCGTAAAGCGGTGAAGCGAAATGTTTCATCTGAAGCCCCCTTGAACCCGGCGCCGGACGCCGGCCCGATGACCGTATGTTATACTGTAACACTCTGATAGCGCTATCCGCCGCGCCGATCAACCCCCCGAAGGAACGGGCTTGAAAGGAAGGGCGGCGGCGCCATTCCGCCCCGGCCCCCGGCGGGCTAAGCTGCCCGCGGCCGCAGGCGAAAGGAACCGCAATGGCAGCAAAGGCAGGATCCGAAAAGGCGACGAAGCCGGCCGCCGCACCGCCGGCGCCGCTCTCCGACAAGCGCTACCGCAAGGCGCTCTATGCGCTGCAGGTCGAGCTGGTCAAGCTGCAGCGCGACATCATCGCCCATGACCGCCGCCTGCTGGTGATCTTCGAGGGCCGCGACGCGGCCGGCAAGGACGGCGTCATCAAGCGCGTGGTCCAGCATCTCAGCCCGCGCGAAACCCGCGTCGTTGCGCTCGGCAAGCCGTCCGATCGCGAACGCAGCGAATGGTATTTCCAGCGCTTCACCGCGCATCTGCCGTCGGCCGGCGAACTCGTGCTCTTCAACCGCAGCTGGTACAACCGCGCCGGCGTCGAGCGCGTGATGGGTTTCTGCACCGACGAGCAGCATGAACGCTTCATGACCTCGGCACCGCTCTACGAGAACATGCTGACGGGCTCGGGCATCCAGCTGGTGAAATACTATCTCGACATTTCGAAGCCCGAACAGAAGAAGCGCCTGGCCGCGCGCCGCGCCGACCCGCTGAAACAATGGAAGATCTCGCCGATCGACCATGTCGCGCTGAAGCACTGGCGCGACTACAGCCGCGCCCGCGACGCGATGCTGACCCGCACCCACAGCCTGCAGGCGCCCTGGACGGTCGTCCGCGCCGACGACAAGCGCCATGCCCGCCTCAACGTGATCCGCGATCTCCTTTCGCGCATCGACTATGATGGCAAGGACATCGCGACGGCCGCGCCCGACCGCCGCATCGTCATGCCCTTCGAACCGGCGCTGCTGACATCCGGCATCGTCGCAGCCTGAGGCCGCCATGCCCGACGCGACCGAACCCTTCTTCGCCGCCATGCCCGATGCGCTGCTGGCGCCCGAGCGCCTGTTGACGCTGCTTGGCCTCTCCTTCTTTCTGGGCCTGGCCTGGGAGGAATATCTGGGCAGCGGCCGCCTGAAGCCGCCGGGCGGCGTGCGCACCTTTCCGCTTCTGGCCTTTGCCGGCGCGCTGCTCTATGCGCTGGCGCCCGAACCGCCGCTGCTCTATCTGGGCGGGCTGGCGGTGCTCGGCGCCTGGCTGTCGATCTGGTACTGGCAGAGCCTCGCCCAGCAGCGCGCCGAGCCCGAGCCAGGCGAGGAACCCGACACCCGGCTCAACGGCACCATCATGGCGCCGCTCGGCAATGTGATCGCCTATCTGCTCGGCGCCGTCGTGCTGACCGAACCGCTCTGGGTCGCGGTCGCCATGGCAGTTGCCGCGGTCCTGCTGGCCAGCGCGCGCGAAAAGCTGCACGCCTTTTCCGACCGCATGGGCGGCGAGCTATTCACGCTGGCCAAGTTCCTGATCATCATCGGCGTCGTGCTGCCGCTGGTCTCCAACGAACCGGTCACCGCCCTGACCCCCATCACCCCCTATCAGGTCTGGCTGGCCGTCGTCGTTGTCAGCACGCTCTCCTATGCCAGCTACCTGCTGCAGCGCTACATCGCGCCGCGCCGCGGCCTGCTCTATTCGGCCGCGCTGGGCGGCCTCTATTCCTCGACCGCCATCACCGTGCTGCTCTCGCGCCAGGCGCGCATCGCGAAGACGCGCCTCGACCGCCTGCATGCGGCGCTGGTGCTGTCGACGGCGGTGATGTTCCTGCGCATCCTGGTCGTGGTCGCGATCTTCAACCTGACCCTGGCGAAAACCCTGGCACCCGCCATCGCGCTGCTGCTGCTGATCGGCCTTGGCGTCGCCGCCCTGCTGCTCTGGCGCCACGACCGCACCGCCCGGCATGGCAGCGAGGAAGACGTGCTGCCGCCGGTCAACCCGCTCGAACTGCAGACGGCGCTGATCTTTGCCCTGCTCTTCGTCGTCCTCTCGCTGGCCGTCGGCTGGGCGCGCACCGAATTCGGTGAAGGCAGCCTCTTTGTCATCGCCGCGCTGGCCGGCGTCACCGATGTCGACCCGCTGGTTCTCAACGTCGCGCAGGGCGCCGCGCCGCTGCATTTCGCCGCCGCCGCCATCCTGATCGCGGCCGCCTCCAACAACGTCCTGAAGGGCGGCTACATGCTGATCTTTGCCGGACGCCGCGCCGGCCTGGTGCCGGCGCTGGCGCTGCTGCTGCTGGCCGGCATCGGCCTTGCCGCCGCCTTCCTGATGCTGGCCCCGGCATGAACTACCGCCACGCCTATCATGCCGGCAATTTCGCCGATGTAATGAAACACGCGATCCTGGCCGTGGTGATCGAGCACATGAAGCTGAAGGAGAAACCCTTCTTCCTGCTCGACACCCATGCCGGCACCGGCGAGACGGATCTCTCGGGCATCGAGGCGCAGAAGACCGGCGAGTTCCATGCCGGCATCGCCCGCGTGCTGGCCGCCGAAGCGCCGCATGCCGCGCTGGCGCCATATCTTGCGGCGCTCGGCGACGATCCGCTGATGCATTATCCGGGCTCGCCGCTGATCGCCGCGCGCATGGCGCGCGAAACCGACCGCCTGGCCTTCTGCGAACTGCACCCCGAAGACGCCGCGGCGCTGAAACGCAATTTCGCCCGCGACGCCCGCATCAAGACCCATGCGATCGACGGCTACGCGGCGCTGAAATCGATGCTGCCGCCGAAGGAGCGCCGCGGCATCGTGCTGATCGACCCGCCTTTCGAATCCCGCGACGAATTCACCCGCCTCTTCGAGGCACTGGCGGACGCGACCGCCCGCTTCGCCACCGGCACTTACATATTATGGTATCCGGTCAAGGACCCCTCGGTCTCCGGCGCCTTTCTCGAACGTCTCGCCGAAGAAGGCCCGCCGAAAACCCTCTGCCTCGAACTTCACATCATGGCCGCCGATCCGGCCCGCATGACCGGCTGCGGCCTCGTCGTCGTCAACCCGCCCTGGACACTGGCCGGCACGGCAAGAGACATGCTCGACTGGCTGGCCGAAACCCTGGCCCAGGCCCCCGGCGCCCGCGCCCGCGAGGAATGGCTGAGGCCCTGAATCCTTCCGGCGCGCAGCGCCAATCCTTGAATTCGCAAACGCAGGCATCCGCCGCATCCTCAGCGCCCCCGCCCCGAAAAATCCTCACTGCGTTCGCATTTTTCGACCCGCCCCCCAGGGGCGGGTGGAAGACACAACAGACGAAGGTCATGGCACAACCCCTCCGCCCGCCGCAGCTCCTCTGCGTCTTCCTCCTGCGCTGCTTCGCAGCTTCGGAGGACAGGCTGCGCCTCTGCGTGCAAAACCTTTCTTCTTCTTCGCGTCTTCGCGTGAACCTTTTCTCCGCGCCTCCGCGTCTCCGCGTGAAACCCTTCTTCCTTCCCTTCCCCGCAGCCCCAACGAATCGAATGACCCGAACGCCGCTTCCAGTCTATAAAGGCGCCCGACGCCAGCCCTGACAAACAGTCAGGTAGAACAAGGACAAGGCGCGTGGACCGGGAGCCCCCTCCGAGCGACGAAGACGAACGCGCCCGCCGCCTCGCCGCGGCCGAAACCGCCTATGAAGCCGAGATCGAGGCCAATCTCCGCCGCAACTATGCGGCCAATCTCGCCCACGGCCTGCTCGGCCAGACCGGCTTCCGCCTGGTCAACGCGCCGACCTTCGTCCCGGCTTACATCTACCTGCTCTCGGGCTCGGAGTTCCTGGTCGGTCTGGCGCTGGCCGCGCAATGGATCGGCGCTTCCGCCTCCTCGATCTTCGGCGCCACGCTGATCGAACACAGGAAGCGCGTGCTGCCGATGGGCCTCTTGATCGGCTGGGGCATGCGCGCCGGCGTGCTGGGCCTGGCGCTGGGGGGCTTCTTCCTGCCCGAGCGCTGGGCGCTCATCACCGCCATCGGCTTTCTCTGCCTCTTCGGCCTGTTCAACGGCATGCAGGCGGTGATCTTCAACACGCTGATGGCCAAGGTGATCCCGCTCAGGCTGCGCGGCCGCCTGACCGGCTTCCGCAATTTCGCCGCCGGCCTCACCGCCGCCGGCGTCTCCTGGATGGGCGGGCATTATTTCGTCGAGGGCAATCTCTTCGGCAATGGCTATGCCGCGACCTTCCTGATGGCCTTCATCCTGACCTCGATCGGCCTGTCGCTCTTGATGCTGGTGCGCGAACCCGAACCGCCGACCATCCGCGCCCGCGCCGGCTTTGGCGGCCGGTTGCGCGAGATCCCGATGATGCTGAAGGCCGACCCCGCGCTCGGCCGCTTCTATCTGGCCGCCGGCCTTGCCGCGCTCGGCACCATGGCGGTCCCCTTCTACATTCTCTATGCCGGCGAGCGCATCGGCCTTTCGGGCGCCACCATCGGCATCCTCTCGACCGCCTTCCTGCTGGCCCAGACCACGACCAATCTCTTCTGGGGCTGGCTGGCCGACCGCTTCGGCAACCGTCTGGTCTTCATCCTGTCGGTCGGCACCTGGGGCGCGGCCACCGGGCTGCTGCTGGCCGTCGACACGCTCTGGCCGCTGGCCATCGCTTTCGCCGGCCTCGGCGCCGGCCAGGGCGGCTTCCAGAACAGCAATCAGAACATCATCGTCGAGTTCGGCGCCCGCGACGACCTGCCGATGCGCATCGCGGTGCTGAACACCGCGACCTCGCTGATGCATGCGGCAGGTCCCTTGCTGGGCGGCGTCGTCGCCTATGCGATTTCCTTCGACGCCCTCTTCGCGCTTTCGATCGCCGTCCTCCTCGCCGCGCTGCTGACCATGACCTTCCTGGTCGACGAACCGCGCAAGCGCGGGAAGCGGCTCTAGCGGCGCAACGCTCTCTCCCGGCATCGTCATTGCGAGCGGAGCGACGGGATTTGGAGGCCCGGCACCAACCCCACCCACAGGTGTCACCCCGGCGAAAGCCGGGGCCCACTCGCAGTTCCTCTTGCCGCAGCGCTCGACGCCGCACATCGCCGTCAACCCCGTGCACAATCGCCCTTGCTGAGGGAACCAATGGGCCCCGGCTTTCGCCGGGGTGACACCTTTGTTTTGGCCAACACCCCAAACAAACGCCGTCATCGCGAACGAAGCGAAGCAGCGACAAACAATCTTCCGCCCGCCGCGCCAGCGGCGGGCAGTCAGATCAAGCGCACGCCGCCCCAAGGGGCGGGTGGGATACGCAATGACCAACCGCATCCGCAGCACCTCTGCGTCTCTGCGGCTCTGCGTGCAAAAACCTTCCTTCGCGTCTTCGCGCCTTCGCGTGAACCTCTTCTCCGCGCCTTCCTCCTGCGCTGCTTCGCAGCTACGGAGGACAGGCCGCGTGAAACCCCTTCCTTCCCTTCCCCCGGCGCAAGCTTTCATTAGCATTCGCCCGCCATACTCCGGCTGACGCGCAAACCGCGCACCACCCCGGGGGGCCTCGCCATGTTCCGTTCTTTCGCCGCCGCCCTTCTCGCCGCGCTGCTCGCCGCCCCGGCCGCCCTGCCCGCGCAGGCGATGCCCTTTTTCGGCAAACCGGCGGCCGACCAGCTGATCGCCGAACGCGCCGCCGCCGCCTGGCGCAAGATCGGCACCGGCGACCTCTATCGTTTCAACATGCTGCAGAAGGATCTGGTCGCCGGCGTCGCCACCGCCCAGGCATTGAAAGACGGCCTGGCGCTCGGCCGCCGCTGGCTCGACAAGGAACCCTTCTTCGCCGGCTCGGTCTTCGGCCTGATCGCCCGGGCGCCCGAAGCCTCCGAGCGTCCGGCCCCGCCCGCCTACAGCGAGGCGCTCTACTGGAACGCCATTGCCTATGACCGCATCTGCGCGCGCGACGGCGAACTCTGCCAGGCGCTGGCCGCCAGTATCCTCGCCGACGAACCGGGCGCGGCATCGCTGAAGGCAAGTGCGCTGCGCTACATCAATTTCGCCAATGCCGCCACCGCCGGCGCCCTGCCGCCCGACCTTGCCGCCGACGCCACCGCCAAATGCCGCACCGCGCATGAAGTCTTCGCCATGCGCGCCGCCCGCGACGCCCGCGACAGCCACAGCTTCTACGCCGAGCAGCTGCAGACCGCCTGCGGCGGCACCCTCGCCGCCATGGTCGCGCCGTAACCCCGTCGGCCGAAGGCCTCACGCAAGGGGAACGCATCCCCCCACAAAACCGCCATTCCTCAGCCTGCACGCAAGGCGAGAGGCCACTTGCGGATGATGTGGCTCTTTGGGCTTCTTATACGCTGTAGGAGATAAAATAAATTTATACTCTACAGAGTATATTGACAATATATACGCTATAGCGCATAACTCACGAAATTGATGAGGATGATGGCCATGGCGGAGTTGGCGCGTTCAGCCAAGCAGATCGGAACGGCCCTGCGCCGCTATCGGCGTCGGCAGAAGCTGACCCAGGCCGAGCTGGCGAGGCGGGCCGGGCTGCGGCAAAGCACGGTCTCTCAAGCGGAGGGCGGGCTTGAGACCGCCAGGCTCAACACCCTCATGGATTTGCTGCGGGCGCTCGATCTCGAGCTTGTCATCCAGCCGCGCACCAAAGGCGCCCATAGCGACATCGAGGACATCTTCTGATGGCGCGGACGCGAAAAAGCGCCCGCCTCACCGTTGCACTGAACGGTCAGTTGGTTGGAGTTCTTGAGCGTGCCGCCGGCGGTGCCATTGCCTTTGCCTATGACACGACATGGCTGGCAGATGAACGCCGGGCCTTGCCGGTTTCTCTTTCGCTGCCGCTGCGCGAAGAGCGCTACACCGGCGCCCCGGTCTCCGCCTTCTTCGACAATCTGCTGCCCGACAACGACCGGATCAGGCGCGTGATCGCCGGGCGAGTCGGGGCCGAGGGCCCGGATGCCTTCAGCCTGCTGAACAGGATCGGTCGCGATTGCGTCGGCGCCTTGCAGTTCGTGCCGGAAGGCGACGATCTGCAGCCGCCGGGCCCGCCGGAATGCACGCCGCTGAGCGACGCCGACATCGCCGCGATCATGCGCAACCTTGCCTTTGCGCCGCTGGGCATCAGACCTGACGGCGAGCGGGAATTTCGCATTTCCATTGCTGGCGCCCAGGAAAAGACGGCGCTGCTGTGGAACAATGGTTGGTGTCTACCGAAAGGCACAACACCCACAACGCACATTCTCAAGCCGCAGCTCGGCGAATTACCCAACGGCCTCGACATGACCCGCAGTGTTGAGAATGAGCACTTCTGTCTGGCCCTCTGCCGGGCACTGGGACTTGAGGCCGCGCAAAGTCAAATCCTGGATTTCGAGGATGTGCGGGTGCTGGCCATTGAACGCTTCGACCGCATCGAAACGCGGGACGGGCGTTTGCTGCGCGTGCCGCAGGAGGATTTCTGTCAGGCACTCGCCGTTCCGCCGACGCTGAAATACACCGCCGAGGGCGGCCCCGGCATCGGGGAATGCCTGTCGCTTCTGAAGGGCAGCGACGATGCGGACAAGGACCGTCTGACTTTCCTGAAGGCGCAGATCGTCTTCTGGCTGATGGGCGCGACGGACGGACATGCAAAGAACTTCAGCCTGTTTCTCTCGCCGGGCGGTCGCCACCGCATGACGCCGCTCTACGACATCATGTCGGCACAGCCGAACCATGATGCGAAGAAACTGCGGCGGCAGGAGTTTCGGCTGGCCATGCCAGTCGGCGACAACCGGCACTACCCCGTTGAAGATATCTACCCCCGGCACTTCATCCAGAGCGGCAAGGCCGCGGGGATTGCCGAAGAAGAGCTGCGCGGTGTTTTCGACGCCCTGACCGGCGCACTTCCCGCCGCGCTGGAAAACACCGCGCGCGAAATGCCGAAGGATTTCCCCGGACAGATTGTCGACAGCCTCGCCGCGGCCATGAGCAGACGGGCGAAGCTGTTCGATCTGTGAGGGGGAGAGCAATTGGACATTAAGCGCATCAAGGTCACGGGACGGGGGCGCTGCACAAGCGGCAACGAACCAGCTATCGACGTTGCACCCCTCTCCCCCGACTCGTCTTTGCCGGGCTTGACCCACTGCTGTCCGGCTAAGGAATGGGTGGACGGGTTGCATG
>NZ_CAXBIB010000008.1:0-154490 GCF_963975745.1 uncultured Parvibaculum sp.
CTACAATCCAAATGCCACTCTCTTTTGCAGAGGAATCCCCAAGGGGAGGGTGGGAAGAAAGGACCCTGCCGGGCCGCCCATGGACTCCGGCTTTCGCCGGGGTGACACGGTTGTATTGGGGGCCGGAGGCGCTTCCAGCACCGCATAGTTAACCGTTTCTCAAGGGCTCGGGCATAGGGTGAAGAACGAGTGAATTCCGGGAAAACGGGGGCCTTCCCATGCCGCTGCCGATCAAACATTCCGCCGCCACGCTGCTTTATGTGCTGCCGTCGATCGGACTGGCGCTGGGCGCGATCGCGATTTTCGGCGCCGATCCGAAGCTGGCCGCACTGGGCGGGCTGATCGCCTGCCTGCTGGGCGCCGAAGCCCATGCCGCGATTTCGCGTTCGATCGAGCGCAAACAGGTGCGCCGCGAATTGCAGGAACTGACCAGCCTCGCGGCCGGACTGTCGCGCGATCTCGACGAGGCGGCCGACAAGATCGTCGAAATGGAAGAACGCTTCGAACGCGAAACCGCCGAGCGGATGGAACGCATCTTCTCGGAAATCCGCGTCATCGAGAGTCTGGTCAAGCGGCTGGCCGAGACGCGCGCCGCCAGCGCCGCCGCGCCGGCCATCGAAGCCTCGGCGCCGGCGCCGCGCGCGCCCGACAGCGACGTGCCGCCGCCGGAACCGACGCGCGGCATTGCGCAGATGGACGATGGCGAGCTTCTCGACACGATCCGCCGCTCGCTCGAAACCAACCGCGTCGACCTCTATCTGCAGCCCGTGGTCAGCCTGCCGCAGCGCAAGGTGCTTTACTATGAGGGTCTGTCGCGCATCCGCACCGACCGGGGCGAACTGATCATGCCGCGCGACTACATGCGCGTCGCCGAACCCGCCGGCATGATGCCGGCGGTCGACAACATCCTGCTCTTCCGCTGCATCCAGGTGGTCAGGAAGCTCGCCCAGCGCAACAGCAAGGCCGGCGTGTTCTGCAACATCTCGGCCTTCTCGCTGCTCGATTCGGACTTCTTCCCGCAGTTCATCGAATACATGCAGCACAACAAGGATCTGGCGCAGCAGCTGATCTTCGAGTTCAGCCAGATGACCGTCAACGGCGCGGGGCCGGTGGAGGAAGCCAGCCTCGAGGCACTGGCCGCGCTCGGCTTCCGCTTCTCGATGGACCAGGTGACCAGCCTCAAGCTCGACCCGAAGGAACTGCACGACCGCAATTTCCGCTTCATCAAGGTCTCGGCCCAGACGCTGCTCGACGGGCGGCAGATGGCGGCCGGCGATATCGATGCCGGCGACCTGAAGGAGCTGTTGCGCCGCAACGGCATCCAGCTGATCGTCGACAAGGTCGAGAGCGAGCGCGAGGTGGTCGACATTCTCGACCTCAATGTCGCCTTCGGACAGGGCTATCTCTTCGGCGAACCCCGGCCGGTGCGCGAAAGCGTGCTGCGCGAGGAGCCGGCGGCGATGTCGATCGCGGCGGATTGAGGTTCAGGCACAGTTTTTCCGGCAAACGGTCCCTCGGTTGACAGGGGGTGGCCCGGCGGTATCTTGCCCCGGCCCTGCCCCCGAAGCCCCGAGAGGAACCCCATGAGCCTTGCCGATCTCAAGCCCGTCATCGAGGCCGCCTTCGACAATCGCGACGCCGTCAATTTCCAGACCAAGGGCGAGGTGCGCGAGGCCGTGGAGGCGGCGCTCAACGCGCTCGATGCCGGCACGGCGCGGGTCGCCGAGAAGTTCAAAGGCGAATGGCTGGTCAACCAGTGGCTCAAGAAGGCCGTGCTGCTGTCCTTCCGCCTCAACGACATGGCGCTGATCGCCGGCGGACCCGGCACCGACACCCATTGGTGGGACAAGGTGCCGTCGAAATTCGCCGGCTGGGGCGAGGCCGAATTCCGCAAGGCGGGGTTCCGCGCCGTGCCCGGCGCGGTGGTGCGCCGCTCGGCCTATATCGCACCCGGCGTGGTGGTGATGCCGTCCTTCGTCAATCTCGGCGCCTATGTCGACGAGGGAACGATGGTCGATACCTGGGTCACCGTCGGCTCCTGCGCGCAGATCGGGAAGAACTGCCACCTGTCGGGCGGCGTCGGGATCGGCGGCGTGCTGGAGCCGCTGCAGGCCAATCCGGTCATCATCGAGGATAATTGCTTCATCGGCGCGCGCTCGGAAGTGGTCGAAGGGGTGATCGTCGGCGAGGGGGCGGTGCTCTCGATGGGCGTCTTCATCTCGGCCTCGACCAAGATCATCGACCGGGCGACCGGCGAGGTGCATATCGGCCGCGTGCCGCCCTACTCGGTCGTCGTGCCGGGCTCGCTGCCGGGCAAGCCCAACCCGGACGGCTCGCCTTCGCCGTCGCTCTATTGCTGCGTCATCGTCAAGACCGTCGATGCGCAGACGCGGGCCAAGACCGCGATCAACGAACTCCTGCGCGACTGAGGCGCGCGTGAGCGGGTTCATTTGACGGCGTGGCGGGCGGCGGGCTACCAAGGTGCCATGACCGCACCCGCCACACCCTACAGGCCGCTCGATATCGCCGCCGAACTGATCCGCTGCCCGAGCGTGACGCCGGAAGATGCCGGCGCGCTCGCCGTGCTGGAACGCTATCTGGCGCCGCTGGGTTTCGCCTGCGAGCGGATGCGCTTTTCCGACAAGGACACGCCCGACATCGACAATCTCTATGCGCGGCTCGGCAGCGGTCGGCCCCATTTCTGCTTTGCCGGCCATACCGATGTGGTGCCGGTGGGCGAGGCCGCGGCCTGGACCGTCGACCCGTTTGCGGGTGAGGTCAGGGACGGGCGGCTTTACGGACGGGGCGCGGCCGACATGAAGGGCTCGATCGCCAGTTTCGTCGCGGCGGCGCAGCGCATCGCGGCAGAGGGGTTTCAAGGGTCGATCAGCCTGCTGATCACCGGCGACGAGGAAGGGCCGAGCATCAACGGTACGAAGAAGGTGCTCGAAACGCTCAAGGCGCGAGGCGAGACGATCGACCATTGCATCGTCGGCGAGCCGACCTGCGTCGAGCGGCTGGGCGACATGATCAAGGTCGGGCGGCGCGGCAGCATCAATGGCTGGCTGACGGTGACCGGTTGTCAAGGCCATGTCGCCTATCCGCATCTCGCCGACAATCCGGTGCCCAAGCTGCTTGAAATGCTCCGGCGGCTCGAGGCGCATCTGCTCGACGAAGGGACCGCGCATTTCCAGCCCTCCAATCTCGAGATCACCTCGGTCGATGTCGGCAATTCGGCGACCAATGTCATTCCGGGAAGTGCGCGCGCCGTTCTCAACATCCGGTTCAACGACCTCCATACCGGCGCGTCGCTGGAAAAATGGATGCGCGACGTCTGCGACGCCGTCGCCGCCGAAACCGGCGCCCGGTACACTCTCAAGGCCGTGACTTCGGGCGAGGCCTTTCTGACGCCGCCGGGGGCCTTCTCGGCGCTGATCGCGGCGGCGGCGCAAAAGGTGACGGGCGTGACGCCGGAACTTTCGACCAGCGGCGGCACCTCGGATGCGCGTTTCATCCGCGCCCATGCGCCGGTCGTCGAGTTCGGACTGCCCAACCAGACCATGCACAAGGCCGACGAGAATGCCGGCATCGACGACATCACGCGGCTGGCCGATATCTACGAGGCGGTGCTGCGCGGCTATTTTGCCGGACAAGCGGAGGCGGCAGCGTGACCAGTATCGGCGAAATCACACGCGGGCTGACCGGCGCCTGGCGGATCGTCAAGCGCGAGGAGAGCGCGCGGGAATGTTTCGACCTGTCGGCCGACGGGGCGGTGCGCTCGTTCACGGCGCTGGTGCTGAGCCTGCCGCTCGCGTTCCTGTCCGCGACGGCGCTGTGGCGGATCGCGCAATCGGAACTCGATGTCAGCTTCGACGTTTCCTTCGGATCCTTCATGATCGCCGAGATGGCCAGCACGCTGATCTACTGGGCGCTGTTTCTGCTGGCGATGCTGCGCATCGCGCGGGTGCTCGATCTCGGTGCCAACTACACGGCCTATCTGATCACCTATAACTGGGGCGTGCTGCTGACATCGGCGGTGTTTGCCGTGCCGCTGATCCTCTATTCGCTGGGGGCGCTGCCGGCCGGCGGGGCTATGCTGCTGTCGATGCCGGCGCTGTTTCTGCTCGGCTGGTATCGCTGGCAGATCGCGCGGACCGTGCTCGGCGCCGAGCCGGGGCCGGCGGCCGCAATCCTTGTGTTCGATTTCGTGCTCAATTTCAGCATCGGCCAGTTGCTGGGCGCGCTGTTCCTGACCGGCGGGAGCCCAGCTTGAGCGACAACCGGCCCATCGGGGTGTTCGACAGCGGCATTGGCGGCATCACCGTGCTGAAGGCGCTGCGCCAGCGCCTGCCGCATGAAGACCTCGTCTATCTCGGCGACACGGCGCGGCTGCCCTATGGCACCAAGAGCGCCGAGACCGTGACCGCCTATGCGACGCAGGCGACGCGCTACCTGATGCGGCACGACATCAAGATGGCCGTGATCGCATGCAATACGGCCGCTTCGGTCGCGCTCGATCCGCTGGCCGCCGCGTTGGCGCCGCTGCCGGTCGTGGGCGTGGTGGGACCGGGCGCGGAGGCCGGCGTCAAGGCCTCGAAGTCGGGCCGGATCGGCGTGCTGGCCACCGAGGCAACGGTGCGCGGCGGCGCCTATGTGCGCGCCATTCATGCGCTCGACCGCGACGCCCGGGTGACGCAGGCGCCTTGCGGGCTGTTCGTGACGCTGGCCGAAGAGGGATGGGTGACGGGCGATGTCGCCGAGGCGGCCGCGCGGCGCTATCTGGCGCCGCTTTTCAAGGGCCGCAACGTACCCGACACGCTGGTGCTGGGCTGCACGCATTTTCCGGTGCTGGCCCGCGTCATCGGCCGGGTGGCCGGTACGATGACCAGCGGCGGCGTCAAGCTTGTCGACAGCGCCGCGACGACGGCCCGCTTCGTCGAGAAGGAGCTGGCCGCAAAGGGCCTCGCCGCCAAACGGCGCGGCAAGGGCAAGACGCGCTTCATGGCCACCGACAGTCCCGAGCGTTTCGCGCGGGTGGGCGGCATCTTCTTCGGCGAGACGATCGCCAAGAAGGATGTCGAGCTGGTTGATATCCGGCCGGGTTGACGCCGGAAGCGCTCTAGTCGTAATCGACCTGCAAAAGATAGAGACCGTCGGGCGGCGCGACCGGACCGCAGGCGGCGCGGTCCCTGGCGGCCAGTGCCTTTGCGACATCGCGCGACGTCCATTTGCCCTCGCCGACCATTTTCAGCGTACCGACGAAAGAGCGCACCTGATTGTGCAGGAAGCTGCGCGCGCGGCAGGCGATCTCGATTTCATCCGCGTAGCGCGATACCGAAATTTCGTCGACTGTCTTCAGCGGCGATTTCGCCTGGCATTGCACCGAGCGGAAGGTCGTGAAGTCGTGATGGCCGACAAGGGATTGCGCGGCGGCGTGCATCGCCTCAACGTCGAGCGGCCGGTTGACCAGCCAGGCCTGACCGCGATCGAGCGTCAGGGGCGCGCGGCGGTTGACGATACGGTACATGTAGTGGCGTTTGACGGCCGAGAAGCGCGCCTCGAATGTGTCCGGCACCTCTTCCGCCGCGACGATGGCGACGGGGTGCGGACGCATATGGGCATTGGCCGCATCGCGCAGCGTGTCGGGCGCGACCGCCGTTTCGAGATCGAGATGGGCGACCTGACCCAGTGCATGAACGCCGGCATCGGTTCGGCCAGCGCCGTGAACCTTCACATCGGCACCGCAGAAGCCCTTGATCCCCGCCTCCAGCACATGCTGGACCGAGAGACCGTTGGCCTGCGCCTGCCAGCCGACAAAGGGCGCGCCATCATATTCGATGGTGAGCTTGTAGCGGGGCATCAGGCGACACGCTCGCCGGGGCCGAGCGGGAAGCCGCGCAGAAAGTCGCGTGCGCCGACCGGCGCCTTGCCGGCGCGCTGCAGTTCCGCAATTTCGAGGGCGCCCTGCCCGCAGGCAATGGTGATGGTGTCGCCGGCGGCCAGAATCTCGCCCGGCTTGCCCGTCCTGTCGACCGGACGGGCGCGAAGGATCTTGATGCGGATGCGCTCGCTGCCGCGCATAACCTCGAAGAAAGCGCCAGGCGACGGCGTCAGGCCGCGAATGTGGCAATCGAGTTCGCGCGCCGGACGCGACCAGTCGATGCGCGCCTCCGCCTTGCCGATCTTGGCCGCATAGGTGACGCCGTCGGCCGGCTGCGGCCTCGCCTCGAGAGCGCCGCGCGAAAGCGCCGCCAGCGCGCGCACCATCGCGCTCGCGCCAACCAGAGAAAGCCGATCATGCAGACTGCCGGCGGTTTCGCCGGGCGCGATCGCCACGCGTTCGGCCAGCAGCACCGGTCCGGTGTCGAGGCCCTGCTCCATCTGCATCACCATGACGCCCGTTTCGGCATCGCCCGCCATGATGGCGCGCTGGATCGGCGCGGCACCGCGCCAGCGCGGCAGCAGCGAGGCGTGGAGATTGAGGCAGCCGAGACGCGGCGCCTCGAGCAGCGGCTGCGGCAGGATCAGGCCATAGGCAACAACGACCGCGACATCGAGATCGAGCGCGGCGAAGGCTCGTTGTTCCTCCGCGCCCTTCAGCGAGGCCGGCGTGAAGACGGGGATGCCGTGTTCCTCGGCGAAGCGATGCACCGGTGAGGGCTGTTCGGTCATGCCGCGGCCGGCCTTGCGCGGGGGTTGCGAATAGACCGCCACCACCTCGTGACCGGCCGCAATAATTTCAGCGAGAACGGGCACCGAGAAATCGGGCGTGCCCATGAAAGCAAGGCGCAATCTATCCATTGCCTGCCTCCGGGCGGCGGACGGCGCTCAAGCCGGTTCCTTTTCCTGAAGCTTCTTCTGCTTGATCAGCTTCTTCAGCATCATCGAACGCTTGATGCGCGAGAGATGGTCGATGAAGAGAATGCCCTTCAGATGATCCATCTCGTGCTGCAGGCAGGTGGCGAGAAGTTCGTCGCAATCCTCCTCGCGAATCTCGCCCTGATAGTCGAGATAGCGCACACGGCAGCGTGCGGGACGTTCGACATCCTCATACATGTCGGGCACCGAGAGACAGCCCTCCTCGTAGACGGCCGTGTCGTCGGAGGTCCAGAGAATGTCCGGATTGACAAAGTAACGCGGCTGCGGCTTTTCGCCTTCGCGGGCGAGATCCATCACGATCACCTGTTTCGGCACGCCGACCTGGATGGCGGCCAGGCCGATGCCGGGCGCCGCATACATCGTCTCCAGCATGTCGTCCATCAGCGCGCGCAGGGCATCGTCCACCCGCTCGACGGGTTTCGACACTTGCTTCAGGCGCGGGTCGGGCGCGGTGATGATTTCGCGTATGGCCATGGGCCCTGAGATAAGCCCGGCGGGCTTTGGGGTCAAGGCGGGGCCGGGCGGGCGGCGAAAGCCCCGGAATCCGGGGCTTTCGCCCTATTCGCAGGCCGCGACGCAGACCTGATATTCGTTGATCTGGCCGCCGCAGGAGCGGTAGCAGCTGTGATATTGTGGCTCGCACTGGCTGGAGACGTCGCAGGCGCCGTAGTTCGCCTGCCGGCGGGGCTCGGTCGGCATCGGATATCTGGCGGCGTCGGCCGCATGAAGCTTCAGCGCCGTGATGTAGTCGTCCCTGGCCTTCTCATAGGCCCGGTCGGCACGGCGGTCTTCGCGTTTGCGGCACTGATCGCGGCGCTGCTGCTCCTCGCGCTGGCAAGCGGTTTGCTGGGTCTGGCAGTTGAGCACGCATTGCATGCCTGCTTCGCTCGCCGGCGGCGTGAAATCACGGCGCTGCTCCATTACCGGGCCGCAGGCCGCGAGCCCCAGAAACCCCAACAAGATTGCAAGACGATAGATCATGTGAGCCCCACCCCTGTCATTCGACGACCTCGCATCGTGCATGATAGGGAGGGGCGCCATCAGATCAATCCACAAATGCAGGCCGCGGCCGCGCCGGGAAATCGGCTATAGTCGGTCCGAATCCGGAGGCACCATGAACGATCTTTCCGTCCTTCTGCTGATTGCCGCGGCCGCTCTTGCGAGCGGCGTGGTGCTGGCGCTGTTGTGGCGCGGCCGCGGGAGCGACCGCGGCGCCGAGACCATGGCCCAGCTGGCGCAGCAACAGGCCGAGTTGATGGGCCGGCTTGCTGCCATGGCCGAGGCACAGGCCCAGACACGGAGCGAACTGACGACAACGCTCAACGAGCGGCTCGACCAGGTCAGCCAGCGCATGGGGCAGAGCCTCGAAGCGACCGCACAAAAGACAGCCGAGACGCTCGGCACACTGACGACCCGGCTCTCGGTGATCGACGAGGCGCAGAAGAACATCACCGAACTCTCGAGCCAGGTCGTGGGTCTGCAGGACATTCTCGCCAACCGGCAGGCGCGCGGGGCGTTCGGCGAGGTTCAGCTCAACGACATCGTCAGCAATGCCCTGCCGCCCTCGGCCTACAGTTTCCAGACAACGCTCGGCAACGGGACGCGCGCCGACTGCCTGATCATCCTGCCCAATCCGCCGGGGCCCATCGCCATCGATGCCAAGTTTCCGCTCGATGCCTATCACATGCTTCGAAATGCCAAGGACGAGCCCGAACGCGCGATTGCCGCACGGCAGTTCCGCGGCGACCTCAACAAGCATGTGACGGCGATCGCGGAGAAATACATCGTTCCCGGCGAGACGGCGGAATCGGCGCTGATGTTCCTGCCGTCGGAAGCGGTCTATGCGGAGCTTCATGCCAATTTTCCGGATGTGCTGACCAAGAGCTATCAGGCGCGGGTCTGGATCGTGTCGCCAACGACGCTGATGGCCACGCTCAACACGGTGCGGGCGGTGCTGAAGGATGTCGAGATGCGCAAGCAGGCCGGCACCATCCAGAAATATGTCGGCCTGCTGATGCAGGATGTGACGCTGCTGGGCAAACGCGTCGAGAAGCTCGACACACATTTCCGACAGGCCGAGGGCGACATCAACGACATCAAGACGTCGACCGAGCGCATCAGCAAGCGCAGCGAACGAATCCAGGAAGTCGAAATGGGCGAGGACGGCGCGGCCGAGGCCCTGCCGACCGCCACGCCGCCCGGCAAACTCGTCTCGGGCTGAACGGCGCGCCGGCTCCGGCATATTGTCAATTTCCATGCCAGTTTTTTTGGGGTGCGGTACGGCGTTTCTTTGCTAGGCTCGCGCCAGACATCACGCCCTTGGGGGGCGCCGAACGGCAAGGGGAGCGGGCATGCAGGCCATCAGCGATTTCGTCAACGCGTTGAACGACATTCTGTGGGGCTGGCCGATGCTGGTCGCGCTGGCGGCGACCGGCGTGTTCCTGACCGTCGGATTGCGTTTCATCCCATGGCGGAAACTGCCCGAGGGTCTCGCGCTGTCGGTGCGTCCCTCCAGGGGGGCCGGCGACATTTCGCCGTTCCAGGCGTTGATGACGGCGCTCGCTGCCACCGTCGGTACCGGCAATATCGCCGGCGTGGCGACCGCCATCTATTTCGGCGGGCCGGGGGCGCTTTTCTACATGTGGGTCATCGCGCTGATCGGCATGGCAACGAAATACACCGAGGCCGTTCTCGCCGTCGCCTATCGCGAGGTCGACGAACTCGGCAATCATGTCGGCGGGCCGATGTACTACATCAAGAATGGCGTCGGTGCGAAGTTTCCGACACTGGCGCTGGTGCTGGCGCCGGCCTTCGCCATTTTCACCGCGCTGGCCGGGTTCGGCATCGGCAATGGCGTGCAGGCCCATTCGGTCGCCAGCGCGCTGGACTCCAATTTCGGTGTGCCCGTGCTCGTCTCCGGCCTGGTGATGATGGTCGCGGTCGGCCTGGTACTGATCGGCGGCATCCGCCGGATCGCCGAGGTTGCGAGTGCGCTGGTGCCGACCATGATCGTCGTCTATATCGGCGGCGCGGTGCTGGTGCTTGCCTATAACTACGCGGCCATTCCGGCCGCTTTCGGACTGATCTTCCAATACGCCTTCACGCCCACGGCAGCCGAAGGCGGCGCGATCGGCGCGTCGATCATGCTCGCCATCCGTTGGGGTTTTGCGCGCGGCATCTTCTCCAACGAGGCCGGACTCGGCAGCGCGGCAATCGCACATGCGGCCGCCAAGACCGACGATCCGATCCAGCAGGGGCTGGTCGGCATGGTCGGCGTCTTCATCGACACGCTGATCGTCTGCACGCTGACCGGTCTCGTCATCATCACGTCCGGGCTCTGGACCGGCGACGTCAACGGGGCGGCGCTGACCAGCGCGGCCTTCGGTGCCACGCTGCCCTGGGGCGGCGCGCTGGTCGCCGTGTCGCTGGCGCTTTTCGCTTTCACCACGCTGCTCGGCTGGAGCTATTACGGCGAACGGGCGGTCGAATTCCTGTTCGGCATCAAGGCCATCTGGCCCTATCGCATCGTCTGGGTGTTGGCGATCCCGGTTGGCGCGATGACCAGCCTCGATCTCGTCTGGAACATGGCCGATGCGCTGAATGCGATGATGGCGCTGCCGAACCTGATCGCGCTGTTCATCCTGGCGCCTGCCGTCTTCACGATGACGCGCAACTACTGGGCGAAAGACAAGTAGCCGGCCTCAAAAGGGGCGGCGCGACTTCATGGCAGCAGCCAGCGTGCCGTCGTCGAGATAATCGAGCTCGCCGCCAACCGGCACGCCATGCGCAAGCCGCGTGACCGAGATGCCGAGGCCCGAAACGCGGTCGGTGATGTAGTGCGCCGTGGTCTGGCCATCGACGGTCGCGTTCATGGCAAGGATCACTTCGTTGATCTCGCCGGCACCAAGCCGCTCGACCAGCTTGCCGATGTTGAGATCGTCGGGACCCACGCCGTCGAGCGCCGAGAGGACGCCGCCGAGCACGTGATAGCGGCCCTTGTGGGCTCCTGCGCGCTCCAGCGCCCAGAGATCGCCAACCTCCTCAACCACACAAAGCGCCTGCGGGTCGCGCGTGGTGTCGGCGCAAATAGCGCAGGGGTCCTGCGTGTCGACATTGCCGCAGACCGAGCAGATGCGGGCCTTTGCAGCGGCTTCGGCCATGGCATCGGCCAGCGGCGCAAGCAGGGTTTCCTTCTTCTTGATCAGCTGAAGAACCGCGCGGCGGGCCGAGCGGGGGCCGAGCCCCGGCAGTTTCGACATCAGCGCAATCAGACGTTCGATCTCGGGGCCGGTCACCGCCATCGAGATCAGAGCCCGAAACCCGGCGGGATCGGCAGTCCACCGGCAACGGATTTCATTTTCTCGGCGGCCAGCGCTTCGGCCTTGTGCTTGGCGTCGGCAGCGGCCGCAACGATCAGGTCCTCGAGGATTTCGCGTTCGTCTTCCTTCATCAGGCCGGGATCGATCGACACTTTCTTCACGGCACCCTTGCCGGACATGACGACCACGACCAGGCCGCCGCCAGCGCGGCCTTCGACTTCAGCCGCTTCCAGTTCGGCATGCATCGATTCCATGCGGCCCTGCAGCTGCTGCGCCTGCTTCATGATGTCGGCAAGATTCTTCACTCGTCGGGCTCCATATCTTCCAATATGTCTTCGGGGGGCATTTCGGGCAGCAGCGCATCGCCGGCCGGAAAGCCGGGCTCGCGCACCTCGACGATTTCGGCGCCGGGGAAAACCGCAAGCGCGGCCTTGACCAGCGCATCGCCGCGGGCGCGGTCCTTCAGCATTTCCTCATGTGTCTGCGCCTGTTCGCGCAATGTCGGCGCCGCATCGGCGGTGGCGCGGGCCAGCGACACCAGCCAGCGCGCGCCCGTGGCGCGGGAGAGCTTCTCGGACAGCTCCGTCAGAATCGTGTTGGGCGTTCCTTCGAGAAGACCGAGCTCGATGCGGCCGGGCTCGAAATGGACCAGACGCACACCGGCCTCCAGCGCATGCTTCAGACGGATGTCGCGGTCGGCCCCCATCAGCGCCACCACGTCCTGAAAGGTACGAATGGCCGGTACGGCCGGCGCGACCGCCGACAGCGGCTCCTGAATATCGGGCCGCGAGCCGCCGACCGAACGGAGCTGGGCCCGCGCGCCGCCGCCGTCGCCCGACGGCGCCGGGCGTGCCGGCGATTTCGCGGCGGCACCGCCCGATTTCAGTTGCTCGATCAGTTCCTCCGGCCCCGGCCCGTCGGCGACATAGGCAAGCCGCACCAGCACCATTTCGGCGGCAGCGATGGGACGCGCCGCACCCTGCACTTCCGACAGCCCCTTCAGCAACATCTGCCAGACGCGCGAGAGAACCCGGATCGGCAGACGTTCGGCCATGTCGCGGCCGCGGGCCCGTTCGGTTTCTGACATTGCGACATCGTCGCCCGCGCCTTCGACCAGCTTCAGGCGCGTCAGCCAGTGGGTCAGTTCGGCAAGGTCGGACAGGACCACGGCCGGATCGGCGCCGACGTCGTATTGCGCCCGCAATTCGGTCAGCGCGCCGCCGATGTCGCCCTTCATCACGAGATCGAAAAGATCGAAAATGCGGGCGCGGTCGGCCAGGCCCAGCATGTCGCGCACATCGGCCTCGCGCACATGACCTTCGCCATGCGCGATGGCGCGGTCGAGCAGCGACAGCGCGTCGCGGGCCGAACCGTCGGCCGCACGGGCGACGAGCTTCAGCGCCGCTTCCTCGGCCGCGACGTCTTCCTTTTGCGCGACGCCCGAGAGCAGACCGGTCAGTTCGGCAACCGAAAGGCGGCGCAGGTCGAAGCGCTGGCAGCGCGACAGGACCGTGACCGGTACCTTGCGGATCTCGGTGGTGGCGAAAATGAACTTCACATGCGCCGGCGGTTCCTCGAGCGTCTTCAGCAGGCCGTTGAAGGCCTGCCGCGAGAGCATGTGAACCTCGTCGATGATATAGACCTTGTAACGCGCCGAGACCGGCAGGTAGCGCACGCTGTCGATGATCTCGCGGATGTCGTCGATACCGGTGCGCGATGCGGCATCCATTTCCATCACGTCGACATGGCGCGATTCCATGATCGCATCGCAATGGATGCCGGGTCCGTCCATGTGGATGGTCGGTGCGGTGACGCCGGGCTTTTCGTAGTTGAGGGCGCGGGCCAGGATGCGGGCGGTCGTGGTCTTGCCGACACCGCGCACGCCGGTCAGCATGAAGGCATGGGCGATGCGGCCGGCGTCGAAAGCATTGGCCAGCGTGCGGACCATCGCTTCCTGACCGACCAGATCCTCGAACACGGCCGGGCGATATTTGCGGGCCAGCACCTGATAGCCGGAGGCCTGGGCGCGGGGCGTGGCGGCCGGTGCATCGCCGAGATCGAAACCGGGCTCGGTGGCCGGGTCCGGGCGATGCACCTCGTCCGCATCGTCGGAGGCGGCCGCGAGATTTTCCACGTCGTCATTCATGGAACCCGCGCGCTCCCATCGAAAGGCTTGAGGTGAAAACCGGGTGGGAGGCTGGACAAGCGACCCGAGCGAAACTCGTTACGGCTGCTTCCTTCCGGATCTGACCGGGTTGGCGAGGGGCCCGTCCGCCGCCAACCTCCCGAAGGGACTATATCAGGGTAACGGCCTGCGGATGCAAGGCTTCGAGGCCCCAATCGCGCGATTGAGCGCATCCTCTTGCTGTGCCAGTCTGCGCCACCCGAATTTCAACGACATACAAGCCGGAAACAGCGATGGGTCTGCCTGAAAATCCGAATATCTTCGCCAATAACCCGCTCGACCGCGCCAGCTATCGCCGCACCGACGATGCGTGGATCGCCGAGCAGCTGGCGGCGCCGACAAGCCTCTTCGTGCCGATGTGGCGGCTGCAGCCCTTCGTGCTGCCCGAGGCCGGTCCCGGCGAGGGCAAGGATATCGGCTGGATGCGCACGGGTCTGCTGAAGGAACTGGCCGGCGAGAGCGCGACCGTCTTTCTCGGCATCAACAAGCGCGGCAAGGCGCTCTTCGCGGCCGATGTCAGCGGGCTGGAAGATCCGGACAACCATCCGGCGCTGAAGGGCCTCGGCTCATTCGAGGATCTGCGGGCGCTCGCCATGGCCGGCGAGATCACACCCACCGAGCTGGCGATCATGGCGCAGGCCAAGTCGATGATCGACTGGCACAACCGGCACGGCTTCTGTTCGGTCTGCGGCGCAAAAAGCAGCATGGCCGAGGCCGGCTACAAGCGCATCTGCCTGTCCTGCAAGGCCGAGCATTTCCCGCGCACCGACCCGGTCGTCATCATGCTCGCTGTGCATGACGGCAAATGCTTTCTCGGCCGGCAGAAGATCTGGCCGAAAGGCATGCACTCGGCGCTGGCAGGCTTTGTCGAGCCCGGCGAATCGATCGAGGAGGCGGTGGCGCGCGAACTCAACGAGGAAGCGGGACTGACGATCGCGTCGGCCACCTATCATTCGACGCAGCCCTGGCCCTATCCTTCCTCGCTGATGATCGGCTGCCACGCAGTGGCCGAGAGCGCGGATTTCACCATCGACGGGATCGAACTGTCGGAGGGACGCTGGTTCACGCGCGAGGAAGCCCAGGCCGTGCTGGCGGGCAAGGGCGACGGGACCGTCTGGTTTCCGCCGCCCTTCGCCATTGCGCATCAGCTGATCAAGGCATTCGCGGAAGGCAAGGCCTGAGCCGGCCGTCAGTCTCCGGCGACAATCGTCGCGCGATAGGGATGGGCCTTGTAGACGCCGAGAATACGCAGTTCGCTGGTGAAGAATTCCAGTTCTTCCAGCGCCAGGCGGACATGGCGCGAGGCCGGATGGCCCTCGATGTCGGCATAGAACTGGCTGGCGTTGAACGTGCCTTCGAGCTGGTAGCTTTCGAGCTTGGTCATGTTGACGCCGTTGGTGGCGAAGCCGCCCAGCGCCTTGTAGAGCGCGGCCGGCACGTTGCGCACGCGGAAGATGAAACTCGTCACGACGGGCTCGTCTTCCGGCTCGGCGTCGTTCGGTTCCTTCGCCATGATCAGGAAGCGCGTCGTGTTGTGGGTTTCGTCCTCGATATCGGCGCGCAGGATTTCGAGGCCGTAGATTTCGGCCGCAAGAGCGGTGGCGATGGCGGCACGGGACGGATCGCCGGCCTCGGCGACCTGACGCGCGGAGCCGGCCGTATCGGCGCCGACAACCATCGAAAGCCCCAGTTCGCGAATGATCTTGCGGCACTGGCCGAGCGCCGGGGGCTGACTCTGCACCGATTTCAGCCCGCCGATCTGCGCGCCCTTGACGCCCAGCAGATGGAAGCGGATGCGCAGGAAATGCTCGCCAATGATATAGAGGCCGGATTCGGGCAGCAGGTGGTGGATGTCGCCGATGCGACCGGCCAGCGAATTCTCGATCGGAAGCAAGGCATATCTGGCGCGTTCCTCGGAGACGGCCGCGACCGTGTCCTCGAAGGTGGCGCAGGGCAGCGCCGCCATATCGGGAAAGGCCTCACGGCAGGCGATATGCGAATTGGCGCCGGGCTCGCCCTGGAAGGCGATGATGTGTTCCGGTGAAGCGGGGCTCGTCATGGCGCGTCAATCTCGGAAGGGCGCGCGGGAAGCCAGCGCCACACGGGCTTTTTCAAGGTCGGCGGGAGTATCGACACCGAGCGGAACGGTGTCAACGAGCGCCACCTCGATGGTCATGCCGGCTTCAAGCGCCCGCAACTGTTCGAGCTTTTCACGCCTTTCCAGCGGCGATGGTGCGAGACGGACGAAGCGCGCCAGGGCTTCGCGGCGATAACCGTAGAGGCCGATGTGATGATAGAGGGGCCCGTCGCCCCAGGGCGCCGTGGCGCGCGTGAAATAGAGTGCGCGCGCCATGCTGGCGCCATCAAAGGCGACGACGGCCTTCACGACATTCGGATTGGTGCGTTCGTCCTCGACAACGATCTCGGCCGCCAGCGTCGAAATGTCGGCACCGGGACGGACAAGCGCCTCATAGGCGGTGCGGATCAAGGTCGGATCCAGCGTCGGCAGATCGCCCTGCACATTGAGCACGATGCCATGGCGGCCTTCCGGATCGAGTTCGCAGACCGCCTGCCAGACCCGGTCCGAGCCCGACGGCAGGTCGGGGTCGGTCAGAACCGCCTCGCCGCCGGCCGCCCGAACCGCGTCGGCAATTTCGGCCTCCGCCGCCGCCACCACCACGCGGCCGATCGCCGCCTCCGTGGCGCGGCGCCAGACCTGGACGATCATCGGAACACCGCCGATATCGGCCAGCGGCTTGCCCGGCAGGCGCGTCGAGGCCATGCGCGCGGGAATCACGATCAGCGGATGCCCCGCCCTGTCGCCGGCCCGATGTGCCGAAACCTCCGCCATCTCTCCTCCACCGCCTGCTTCGGGACCAGAATCGGCGGTGCGGCGGATCGCCGCAACCGCGTTTCCGCGCCACCTGACTCCGGACCAGAATGCACGTGGCGCATGGTTTCGTCCGCCCCGCGCATTTTCGGCCACCCTGAAGGGCGCCGGAGACCGCAAAGGGCCGGATTGGCGCACTTATACGGCTTGCGGCGCGGCGGCGGAAGCGGCTAATCTCCGCGCCAATTCAAGGGGGCCGGTCAGGGTGTCGTGCTGTGCCGTGCGGCCCCGGACCACGAAACCGACCCGGGCGGAGCAGGAGCCGATGGATTCATTCGAACTCAACAAGATCGCAGGCGCCGTGCTCGCCTCCGTCCTCATCATCATAGGCGTGGCCCTTTTCACCGATCTTCTCTATGCGCCGGAAGAGGCCAATCCGCAGGCCTATGCGGTTGCGGAAATCGATGACGGCGGCGCCGACGCCGGACCGGCAGCGGCTGCCGAAGAGGTGCCGCTTGCGGTGCTGCTGGCCTCGGCCGATGCCGGCCGCGGCGAACGCCTGGCACGTCAATGCGCCGCCTGCCACACCTTCGAGGAAGGCGGCCGTGCAGGCATCGGCCCCAATCTCTACAAGGTCGTGGGCGGCCCGCATGCGCATGATCCGAATTTCAACTATTCGACAGCCATGAAGAGCGTTTCGGGCAATTGGGATTTCGAGGCGCTCGATGCCTTCATCGAAAATCCGCGCGCGGCCGTGCCGGGCACGATCATGAGCTTTGCCGGCATGCGCAAGCCGGAGCAGCGCGCCGACCTGATCGTCTATCTCAATACGCTGGGTTCCAACGTGCCGCTGCCGGAAGCGCCGGCACAGGCCGCCGAAGAGCCCGCTGCCGAATAACACGGCACGACAAGTCAGACCGACAACGCGCCCGGCAGATTGCCGGGCGCGTTTTTGTTCGGGGCAGACGCGTCGACGTCCATGACTTTGTTTTAACAGGCATTTCCGGCTAAAAACGGTCACAATGGCGCAACGACGGGGATCGGGGCGAGAGGGAGGACGTTTTGCAGCGCTTCATGACCAAACCGGTTCTGACCGGACTGGCCATCGCCGTGGCGGCGATCCTTGCCCTTCTTGTCTTCTGGCCCACACAGGACACTCCGCCGCAAAGCACCGAGACCGCGGCGGACCCGGCCGAAGCGCTGCCGAGCGAAGTCGTCGCGGAAATGCCCGGCTTCACCGACTTCCAGCCGGATGTGCCGCGGCATGGTTCGTCCCTGTTCGGCGAACTCAAATATGCACCCGACTTCGCCCATTTCGACTACGTCAATCCGGCCGCCCCGAAGGGCGGGCTGTTGCGCTATGCGGTGGTCGGCAGCTTCGACAGCCTCAACAACTTCATCGTCCGGACCGAGCCGGCCGGATGGCTCGCGCTGATCTATGACACGCTGATGGCCCGCAGCCTGGATGAATCCGTCTCGGAATACGGGTTGCTTGCCGAAAGCGTTCGCCACCCGGCCGACTATTCCTCGGCCACCTATGTTCTTCGCCAGAATGCACGGTGGCATGATGGCGAGCCGGTGACACCCGCCGATGTCATCTGGACGCTCGAGACGCTCAAGGCGCAACATCCGGCCTATGCCGGCTATTACGCCAATGTGATCGCGGTCGAGCAGACCGGTCCGCGCGAGGTCACGTTCCGTTTCGACGAGACCGGCAACCGGGAACTGCCGCAGATCGTCGGCCAGTTTCCGGTGCTGCCGAAGCACTACTGGACCGGCAAGGACGCCAATGGCCGTCCGCGCGACATTTCCGCGGCCACGCTTGAGCCGCCGCTGGGCAGCGGCCCCTACCGGATCGGCAAGGTCTCGCCCGGCCAGGACATCACCTATGAGCGTGTCGAGGATTATTGGGGCCGCGATCTGCCGGTGAATGTCGGCGCCAACAATTTCGACCGTATCCGGCTGATCTATTTCCGCGATGCGACCATCGCCTTTCAGGCATTCAAGGGCGGGCAGGTGGACCTGCGCATCGAAAACAGCGCCCGCAACTGGGCCACCGAATACGACATTCCGGCCGTGCGACGGGGCGATATCAAGCGCGACAGCATCCCCTCGCTCAATCCGCAGGGCATGCAGGGATTCGCCTTCAATCTCCGGCGCGAGAAGTTCAAGGACATTCGCGTCCGGCGTGCCTTCAACCACGCCTTCGACTACGAGTGGATGAACCGGACGCTGTTCCACGATCAGTACACGCGCGCGGGAAGCTATTTCGCCAATTCCGAGATGGCCGCAACCGGTCTGCCGGAAGGCGCCGAGCGCGAAATTCTCGAATCGATGCGCGACCTGGTGCGGCCGGAAGTCCTTGCCGAGCCCTATGCCAATCCCGTCACCGATGGCAGCGGCAACAATCGACGCAATCTGCAGCGCGCAACCGAGCTTCTTGCCGAGGCCGGCTGGACCATCAGCGACGGCAAGCTGACCCATGAAGACAGCGGCGAACGGATGAGCGTCGAATTCCTGATCGCCGACCCGACGTTCGAGCGCGTCGTTGCACCCTACCGGCAGTCGCTGGAACGACTCGGCATCGAAGTGCGGATTCGAACCGTCGATTCGGCACAGTATCAGCGCCGTACCGACGAACGCGATTTCGACATCGTTGTCGAGAATTTCGGACAATCCATTTCACCGGGCAACGAACAACGCGACTACTGGGGTTGCGCCGCCGCCGAACAGGAAGGCAGCCGCAATGTCATCGGCATCTGCGATCCGGCGATCGAGAAGCTGATCGACCGGGTGATCTTCGCCGAGAGCCGCGCCGAACTGGTCGCCGCCGTCAAGGCGCTCGACCGGGTGTTGCTGCATGGACATTATGTCGTGCCGCAGTGGTATCTCGCGACGACGCGCGTGGCCTACTGGTCCCGGCTGCGCCATCCCGAGCGCATGCCGGCTTATTCGATCGGCTTTCCGACAATATGGTGGCATGAGGGCGCAACAGACCCGGATGCCATGGATGAAGCCCCATGAGCGGTCCCCTGACGTTTTCCCGGCGGCACGTGCTGTCGCTGGCCGGTGCCACACTCGCCCTGCCGTGGTTGCCACGCGCCGGCCAGGCGGCTGCCGGCCGTCACGGCATGTCGTTCTTCGGCGAGCTGAAATATCCGGCCGGCTTTTCCCATTTCGACTATGTCGACCCTGCCGCCCCCAAGGGCGGAACCTTTGCCCATATCGGCGAGAGTTCGGTTCTCACCTTCGATTCCCTCAATGCCTATATCCTCAAGGGCAATGCGGCGCAGGGCCTGAACCTGATTTTCGACACGCTGATGACGCGGGCGCTCGACGAACCCGATGCGCTTTATGGCCTTGTCGCCGAAAGCGTGGAGAGCGATGGCAACCGGCTGACCTTCCATCTGCGTGCGGGCGCGCATTTCCACGACGGATCGGCACTGACGGCGGAAGACGCTGCCTTTTCCCTGATGTTGCTGAAGGAAAAGGGCCATCCGCTCATCTCCCAGAATCTCCGTGAGATGAGCGAGGCCAGGGCGCGCGACGCGCGGACGCTTGACGTCACCTTCACGGGCGAGCAGACGCGCGACCTGCCGCTTTTCATCGCCGGCGGGCTGCCGATCTTTTCAAAGGCCTGGTACAGCGAACACGACTTCGCCGAATCGTCGCTGACGCCACCGCTCGGCAGCGGACCTTACCGGGTCGGGCCGTTTCGCGCCGGCCGCAGCATCACCTATGAGCGCGTCGCCGATTACTGGGCGCGCGACCTCAACGTCAATGCCGGACAATGGAACTTCGATCGCATCCGCTATGAATATTTCCGCGATCGCACTGCGCAGTTCGAAGCCTTCGCCGCGGGTGCCTATCACTTCCGCGAAGAATTCACGTCGCGCACCTGGGCCACGCAGTACGACTTCCCGGCCGTCAAGGACGGCCGCGTGCAATTGCTGACGCTGCCGGACAACCGGCCATCGGGCGCGCAAGGATGGTTCATCAATACGCGACGGGACAAGTTCAAGGATATTCGCGTGCGCGAGGCGCTGGGGCTGGCCTTCGACTTCGAATGGACCAATCGCAACCTGTTCTACGATCTCTATACGCGCACCGCGAGCTACTTCGAGAATTCCCCGATGAAGGCCGAGGGCGAACCGACGGCGGCCGAACTGGCACTTCTCGAGCCGTTTCGCGAGACGCTGCCCGAGGCGGTGTTCGGCCCCGTCGCGACACCTCCCGTCAGCGACGGCTCGGGCCAGGACCGTGCCCTGCTCCGGCGCGCAGCGGCGCTGCTCGATGCGGCCGGCTGGCGCGTCGAAGGCGGGCAGCGCCGCAATGCGCAGGGCGAAGCACTGACCGTCGAGTTCCTCGACGACGAACCGACCTTCGAGCGGATCGTTGCGCCCTATGTCAAGAATCTGAAGCTCTTGGGTATCGATGCCCGTATTCGCCAGATCGACTCTGCGCAGTTTCAGGAACGGATGAAGTTCTACGATTTCGACGCCTCGATCCGGCGCTTTTCGCTGAGCCTCACCCCGGGGATCGAAATGCGCAGCTACTGGTCGTCGAGCTTCGCGGAGGTGCCGGGGGGCAACAATCTTTCCGGCATTTCCGATCCCGTCATCGACGCCCTGATCGAGAAGACGATCACTGCGGCAACGCGCGAGGAGCAGATCGTGACCGCCCGTGCGCTCGACCGGGTGCTGCGTGCCGGGCACTACTGGATACCGCAGTGGCACAAGGCCTCGCACCATCTTGCTTTCTGGGACATATTCGGACGACCCGAATCGCAACCGACCTATGATCGCGGCGTGCCGGCGACTTGGTGGTTCGATCGGGAGAAGGCCGAGAAGCTCGGCATCAAGGACTGACGCGCATCCCATGGCCGCTTATATCGTCCGACGCCTGCTGCTGATGATCCCGACCATTTTCGGGATCTTGCTGGTCAGTTTCGCCGTGGTGCAGTTCGCGCCGGGCGGGCCGATCGAGCGGATCATCGCCCAATTGCAGGGTACCGAGGTCGCCGCCACGGCGCGCATCGGCGGCACCGGCGGCGGCGATTTCGCGCAGCAGGGCATGATGGGCGGCGGCGATGCGGCGCTTGCGAGCAAATATCGCGGCGCGCAGGGGCTCGATCCCGCCTTCCTGCGCTCCCTCGAGGTGCAGTTCGGCTTCGACAAGCCGGCACATGAGCGCTTCTTCCTGATGGTCTGGAACTATGTGCGTTTCGACTTCGGATCGAGCTATTTCCGGGACACCAGCGTGTTGTCGCTGATCGCCGAGAAACTGCCCGTGTCGATCTCGCTCGGATTGTGGACCACGCTCCTCACCTATCTCATCTCCATCCCGCTCGGCATCCGCAAGGCGATCCGCGACGGCAGCCGCTTCGACACATGGACCAGTGGCGTCATCATTGTCGGTTATGCCGTGCCGGGCTTCCTGTTCGCCGTGTTCCTGATCGTGCTCTTTGCCGGCGGTTCGTATTTCTCGATCTTCCCGTTGCGCGGGCTTACCTCCGACAATTGGGAGAGCCTCAGTACCGCCGGCAAGGTGCTGGACTATCTCTGGCACATCGTGCTGCCGGTCACCGCCATGACCATCGGTGCCTTCGCAACAACGACGCTCCTGACCAAGAACTCGTTCCTCGACGAGATCCGCAAGCAGTATGTGATGACAGCGCGCGCCAAGGGCCTGTCCGAACGTCAGGTCCTCTATGGACATGTCTTCCGCAATGCGATGCTGATCGTCGTGGCCGGCTTCCCGGGCGCCTTTGTCGGCGCCTTCTTTACCGGGTCGCTGCTGATCGAGACGATCTTCTCGCTCGACGGGTTGGGGCTCCTCTCCTATGAATCGATCATCAACCGCGACTACCCGGTCGTCTTCGCAACACTTTATGTTTTCGGGTTGATCGGGCTCATCGTCTCGCTGATCAGCGACCTGACCTATACATGGATCGATCCACGCATCGATTTCGAGACGCGGGAGGTCTGACGGATGGCGCTTCCGATCCGTCCTCGTATCCGCATCAGCCCGATCAGCCAGCGGCGCTGGCGCAACTTCAAGGCCAACAGGCGCGGCTACTGGAGCCTGTGGGTATTCGGCGTGCTTTTCTTTCTGTCGCTTTTCGCCGAGTTCATCGCCAATGATCGCCCGCTGCTGGTGATCTACAAGGGCGAGATCTACACACCTGTTTTCGTCGACTATCCCGAGACCACATTCGGCGGTTTCTTCGAAACCAAGACAGACTACCGCGACGCCTATGTTCAGGAGCTGATCGCCGAGGCCGGCGGACGCATGGTCTGGCCGCTGATCCGCTATTCCTATCGAACGATAAACCTCACGCCCGCAAGCGGTTTCCCTGCCCCGCCTTCGACCGAAAACTGGCTTGGCACCGACGATCAGGGCCGCGACGTTGTGGCCCGACTGATCTATGGATTCCGCATTTCGGTTCTGTTCGGCCTGACGCTCACCGTCCTGTCCTCGATCATCGGCGTTGCGGCAGGCGCCGTGCAAGGCTATTTCGGCGGCTGGACCGACCTCCTGTTCCAGCGTTTCATCGAAATCTGGAACAGTATTCCGGCGCTCTACCTGCTCATCATCATCGCCGCGATCATCGAACCCAATTTCTGGGTTCTGCTCGGCATTCTGCTGCTGTTCTCCTGGGTCGCCCTGGTCGGCGTCGTCCGTGCCGAATTCCTGCGCGCGCGCAACTTCGAGTATGTCAATGCCGCCCGGGCACTCGGGCTCGGCAGCGGCAAAATCATGTTCCGGCATCTCCTGCCCAACGCGATGGTCGCGACGCTTACTTTCATGCCCTTCATCCTCAACTCATCGATCACCACGCTGACGGCGCTCGACTTTCTTGGGCTCGGCATGCCGCCAGGGTCGCCTTCGCTGGGCGAACTTCTGGCGCAGGGCAAGGCCAATCTGAATGCGCCATGGCTCGGCCTGACCGGATTTTTCGCGATTGCGACAATGCTGAGCCTGCTGATCTTCATCGGCGAGGCGGTGCGCGACGCCTTCGATCCGCGCAAGGTGCTGCGATGAGCGGGACACTGGTCGATGTGAAGGATCTCTCGGTCGGTTTCCGTATGGATGGTCAGGAGACAATTGCGGTCGACCGGATTTCCTTCGACATCAAGCCCGGCGAAACGGTCGCGCTGGTCGGCGAATCAGGATCGGGAAAGTCGGTCTCCGCCCTGTCGATCATGCAGCTGCTCAACTATCCGCAGGCCTTTCATCCTTCCGGCGAGATCATGTTCGATGGGCAGAACCTCATCGGCGCAAACGAACGGACGATGCGGTGCATCCGCGGCAACAAGATCACGATGATCTTCCAGGAACCGATGACCTCGCTCAATCCCCTGCATACGATCGAACGACAGGTCGGCGAAGTCCTGATCGAGCACAAGGGACTGCGCGGCGATGCCGTCCGCGCTCGGGTGCTGGACCTCTTGCGGAAAGTCGGCATTCCCAATGTCGAGGAACGGCTCGATGCTTACCCGCATCAGCTTTCGGGCGGGCAGCGCCAGCGCGTCATCATCGCCATGGCGCTTGCGAACGAGCCGGACCTGCTGATTGCAGACGAGCCGACGACCGCTCTCGACGTGACGGTGCAAGCGCAGATTCTCGAGCTTCTCAAGGATCTCAAGCGCGAAATGGGAATGGCCCTCTTGCTGATCACGCATGATCTCGGCGTGGTCCGGAAGATGGCAGACCGCGTCAACGTGATGACCGGCGGCAAGATTGTCGAATGCGGGCCGACCGAACGTGTATTCACCGCGCCACAACATGCCTATACGCAAAAGCTCCTGGCGTCCGAACCGAAGGGCCGCGCCCTGGGCGCGCCGAAGGACGGCCCCATGGTCATGGACGTTGCGAATCTTCGTGTCTGGTTCCCGATCAAGCGCGGATTGCTGCGACGTACCGTCAGCCATGTGAAGGCCGTGGACGACGTGTCGCTGACACTGCGGGAGGGGCGCACGCTCGGTGTTGTCGGCGAATCGGGTTCCGGCAAGACGACGCTCGGACTGGCCATGATGCGCCTGATCTCGAGCCAGGGCAGCATCGGCTTTCGCGGACAGAATATTCAAGGTATCACGATCAAGGAGATGCGGCCGCTGCGACGCCACATGCAGATCGTCTTCCAGGATCCCTATGGATCGCTTTCTCCCCGCATGTCGGTTGGGCAGATCGTCGAAGAGGGCCTGGTCATTCAGAAGCTCGACCTGACCCCGGAAGGCCGGCGGCAACGCGTGTCGGAAGCGCTTGGCGAGGTCGGTCTCGACCCGGCCATGCAGGATCGCTATCCACATGAATTCTCGGGCGGACAACGCCAGCGCATTGCCATCGCACGCGCCATGGCTTTGAAGCCGCGTTTCGTGATGCTGGACGAGCCGACCAGCGCGCTGGACATGTCGGTGCAGGCGCAGATTGTCGAGCTTCTGCGCGAACTGCAACGGCGCAACAATCTGGCCTATCTGTTCATCAGCCACGATCTGAGGGTCGTGCGGGCGCTGGCCGACGATATCATCGTGATGCGGAACGGAAAGGTCGTGGAAGCCGGCAGCGCCGATGAAGTTTTCGACGCACCAAGGACCGACTACACCAAGGCGCTGATGGCAGCCGCTTTCGAACTCGCGGCGGCACCGAGCGGCGTCGTTTCGGAGTAGGCCGTCAGCGACCGGAAAACCGCTTGATGCTGGTGACGTGGCCGGCCTCGGAGCGCGCGATGCGCGACATCGCAACATCAAGCCGCTCGATGGCGACCATCATGTGAAAGGCATTGGCGTGAATCATGCGCTCGGCATCGACCATGATTGCGACGTGCCCTTTCCAGAAGACCAGATCGCCGCGCTTCAATCTGGTGAAGTCGATCGGCTCCGGCAGCGCCTCGCCCAGCGTCGCTTCCTGCATGTCGGTGTCGCGCAGCGATGAGATACCGGCACGTTCGAGTGCCGCCTGTACCAGCCCCGAACAGTCGAGGCCCGTGCTGGCGCGACCGCCCCATAGATAGGGCACGCCCAGAAATTCCTCCGCCACCGTCACATAGTCGCGCACATGCGTGCCGATGGGCGCCAGATGCGCCGTGAAGACCCACCCGCCCCGATCGATCTCGCTGAAATTGCCGCGTGCGCCGGTGACTCGCAGCTTGGCGTTCATCGGCAATGGCCTGGCCGGCCGCGTCTTCAGGTCCGGTTTCGGATAAGCGAAGGTCCGCAGTGCTGCAACCGTGTGCGTCGGCATCGAGGGCCGGGGCGCAAGATCCTTCGTTTCGACATATCCGACATAGTCATCGAGTGTCGCCTGCCCCCAGGCCCATCCGTTCTTCTCCTCATAGACGCGGAAAACCTCGCCGAAAAGCAATTGCGTATCCATCGGCGCGTCTGCTTCGGGGCGCCGCAACAACGGGAGCACCGGCGCAACGACCTGACGGTTCGACCCTTCGGCAAATTGCGCCGCACTGACCTCGCCACGCAAATGTGCGGCCGCGAGGTCGTCGCGATAAGGATTGAGCCTGCGGTCGGGCCCGCGTTCGCGGTTCATGTCTCCATGCCTCGCGAAGAGGCGACGATGAGATCGGCGAACTCATGCACGAAGGCCGAGCCCTTGACCGTTCTTTGCACCAGCACGTTGCGCCGGTCGGCGTCGTCGCGTGCACGTTTCAGGAGTTCGAGGCTGCCCAGCGTATCGAGCGCCCTTGTGATGGCCGGCTTCGAAACGCCGAGCGTGGCGGCAAGGCCGCGGACCGTATGCGGGGGCGGATCAAGATAGACGGTAAACATGATCGCAAGCTGCCTCGATGAAAGATCGGGTCCTGCCCGGCGCACCGACTGGAGGATGACGTCGTGCCAGAGCGACAGGGCCTCGCCCGGCTTCAATGCGCCGTCTTCGCCAAAAGACAGTCCCGGCATCGTTCCCCCCCGCACCGCCATCTTCGCGCTCCGGGCCGGCAAGACCGAGGCCCATCCGTTCCGGAGCCGAATCAGTCTAGCGCCGCTTCGAAGCGGGGCAAGCGGTCAGGCACCGTAGCGCCGCTTCAGAAGGTCATAAAGCGCGCGGACGCCCTGCGCCTCGCCACCGACGGGGCGCCCGGGTTTGGCCTTCGGAGCCCACCCATAGATGTCGAAATGGACATAGGCCGCGGCCCGCTCGACAAACCGACGCAAAAAAAGGGCCGCCGTGACGGAGCCGGCAAACGGACCATCCGAGACATGGTTCACGTCGGCAATCTTGCTATCGAGCCAGCCGTCATAGGGCCGCCAAAGCGGCATACGCCACACGGGATCGGACGTCGCTGCCGCCGACGAAGCAATCTCCGCGGCAAGACCCTCTTCATCGGTATAGAAGGGCGGCAAATCGGGCCCGAGCGCCGTGCGCGCGGCGCCGGTCAGCGTTGCCATGTCGATGATGAGATCAGGCGCCTCACTGTCGGCCTCGGCCAGCGCATCGGCCAGCACCAGCCGCCCTTCGGCATCCGTATTGCCGATCTCGACGGTGATGCCCTTGCGGCTCTGCAGGACGTCGCCAGGCCGGAAGGCATTGCCGGCGACGCTGTTCTCGACCGCCGGTATCAGGACACGCAGCCTGACATCGAGCCCCGCCGCCATGACGAGTTGTGCCAACGCCAGAACACATGCAGCACCGCCCATGTCCTTCTTCATCAGCAGCATGGCGCTTGAGGGCTTGAGATCGAGGCCGCCTGTGTCGAAGCAGACGCCCTTGCCGACAAGCGTTACACGGGGCGCATCGGCCCTTCCCCAGCGCATGTCGATCAATCGCGGTGCAACGGTCGACGCGCGGCCGACGGCATGGATCATCGGGTAGTCCGCGTCGAGCAACGCGTCGCCAAGGATCACGTCGCATGTAGCGCCATGCGCGCCGGCAACGGCTTCGGCGGCGGCCGCAAGATCGGCTGGCCCCATGTCGGCGGCAGGCGTGTTGATCAGGTCGCGCGCCATGAAGGTCGCGGCAGCGATTCGGCTGATTTCCTCCCCGTTAACGCCCTCGGGCAGAATGAGACGCGGCCAGTCGCGCTTGCTGCCGCTGTAGCGCGTGAAGCGATATGTGCCGAGCGCGAATCCGAACGCCGCATCGGCCGGCGCGCCGTGCAGCGCACCTGCCAGCCGATAATCGCCCTGCGGCAGCGCCGCCGGCAGGGCCCCCGTCAGCAAGGGGTCCGAGCCGTCGCCAAGGCCGAGAAGGACGCCGGCAAGGCCCCCCGAGCCATCCGGCAGCAGCAGCACCTTGCCGGCCTCGCCCTTGAAGCCCGACGTCCCGACCCAGGCCGCGGCCGCCCCGGCATGGCTGGTGCACCAGTCTTGCACTTCGCCGCTACGGACCTGCCAGACCGGCGTTGCCGCCCCATCCTTGTTCGAAATGAATATGTCGAGCACTGCCAGCCTGTTCGCCTCAATGGCAAGAAGGAGATGATTTCGCGTTGCCGAAACCTTATAGAGAGGCCAGAGAGGCTGCAACGGCAGTGCACGCGGCCGGGGCACGGATATCGGGAGAGTGACATGGCGGCGCCTGAATTCGCACTCGTGATCGGCGACAAGAACTGGTCGAGCTGGAGTCTGCGCCCCTGGCTGCTGATGCGGCAGGCGAGTGTGCCTTTCGATGAAATCCGCATCCGGTTGCGCCGGGCCGACACCAAGGCCGCGATTCTGGCTGTATCCCCCACCGGTCTCGTCCCGGCGCTCAAATGGCGCGGCGAGACCATCGTCGACTCGCTCGCGATCTGCGAGACCATCGCCGACCTCTTCCCGGCGCGCAAACTGTGGCCTGCCGACGCGCTGATGCGCGCCGTCGCGCGCGCGGCCGCCGCGGAGATGCATGCGGGGTTCGGTGCCCTTCGCCGCGACATGCCAATGGCGATCCTCGATCGTCATCCGGGGCAGGGTCACACCGACGAGGCGCTGGCCGATGCCGGACGTGTCGTGAGACTGTGGTGCGACCTGCGATCACGGTTCGGGCGGCAGATTCCAGGCGATCAGGGATTTCTGTTCGGGCACTTCACGGTCGCGGATGCCATGTATGCGCCGGTTGTCACACGCCTTCAGACCTATGAGGTCGATCTGGCAGCTCTCGGCGATGACGGCCAGGCTCGTGCCTATATGGATGCGGTGCTGACGCTGCCGGCGATGCGTGACTGGATTGCCGGCGCGGAAACCGAAGAAAAGGCCAAGGCCTAGCCGGCGACATCCTCGTCGAGATCGGGATCGAGGAGACCCTGTTCCCGGTAGTAGCGGGCAGCGCCGTCATGAAGCGGAACCGGCAAGGACAGGATGGCCCGCGCCGCTACGTCTTCCGGTTCGCCCGGCAAAAGTCCCGGCATACTGACGATCGAGAGCAGCATTCTGTTGCCGGGGCGGAAAAGCGCCTGCGTGATGTCATAAATCAGATCGGCGTCGCTGTCCTCGTTGACGATCCAGATCATCGACACGCTGAGGGTTGCCGTTTCCGGCACGAAACGAAAGACACCCTCGGATATCACAAGCGGCTGGAAATTGGCGTTGGGGCCGGTCAGCTTCAGCGCATCGTCACTGTCAATGGGCACGATATCGATCGATCCACGATCGGCGAGACTGCGAATGATCGGCGAGGGCAATGCGTCGACAATAAAAAGCGCATCGAGTTGCCCGCGCAACATCAGGTCAATCGCCGTTGCCGTGTCATGTTCCGAGATACTGACGCTCCGCCGCCCAAGATCGTGGGCTGCCAGAACCTGCAGGGCCGCCTCCTGTGTGCCGGACCCCGGCAGGCCAACGGAAACGCGCATCTCGCGCAGATCCGCCACGCTGCCGATGTTGGCGCCGCGACTCGCGGCAAGATAGACGGCTTCGCGATAGACACCCGCGATTGCCCGCAGATTGCGGAACGGCTTTTCGCCGCGGAACGGGGCCTCGGCACGGGTCGCCAGATCCAGGACCGGTGCGGCGACAATGGCCGAATCGAAGTGACCGACGCTGACGGCGCGTACATTGGCAACCGGCCCGGCCGACGACTTCGCCACCGCCACAAGACCCGACACGCCACATGGCAGGCCGCGCTCGCAACGCGGACTTCCAGGCGGACGGCTGATCGCCGCCGCCAGTCTCTCGCCCACCGCAAAATATTCATCGCCCACGGCGCCGGTGCCGATCTGGAAGAATGTGACCTTGTCGGGCTCGTCCTCCAGACTCACCGGCGGGTTCCAGTAGAGCAGCGCTGCAAAACCCGAGACCAGCGCGAAGGCCAGGGCCAGCAGGAGCGGTCGGGCCGGCACCTGCACGGACGCCAAAGTGCCGATAATTCCGTGAATCTTCTCAATCGGTTTCCGGGGGTCCATGGTCCGTTCCAGCGGCGCGCAGAGCGCGCCAAATCCGCCAAATCGTTCAATTCTTATAATTAATCTTTTCTTGAGGGGTCTGTCTCAAGATCAGTTCGAGCATGACCCACGATATGCCGGTCCGCCACATCATCCTGACCGAACCGGGACCCGAATGCGATGAAAAGCCTGGTCGATATCCCTCATTCGTCCCGTCGCGGCCGTCGCTGGCTCGCGACGGCCACACTCTGTTCGGCCATCGCCCTTGTTGGCGGGTGTGCCAGCACCGGGAGCGATGCCGCCAGCAAGAGCCCCATGGAGCAGACGCAGGGCCGCATCGACGACCCGGCGCTGCGCAATGCGGCGGTCGAGTCCGTCAAGACACAAGATTATGTCGCAGCCGCCGCCTATTGGGGCACGCTATACGAGCGCGATCCGGATCACGCCGATTCCGCCGTCAACTATTCGCGCGCCTTGCGGCAAATCGGGTCGGTGGCGCAGGCCATCAGCGTGATGCAGCGGACCCATATCACCAACGACACGAATGCCGACGTGCTGGCCGAATACGGCAAGGCCCTGACGGCGGGCGGGCGGGCCGATCAGGCCGCTGCGATGCTGAACGAGGCGGCACGGCTCGAGCCGAAGGACTGGTCCGTTCACTCCGCTCTCGGCGTCGCGCTGGATCAGATGGGGCTCTACGATCAGGCCCTGAAGCACTACAACGACGCGTTGGCGCTTTCGCCCGACAATCCGTCCGTTCTGACGAATATGGGCCTCTCCTATGCGCTGAGCGGCGATCTCGACCAGGCCGAGCGGACGCTGCGTCGCGCGGTCGCGGATTCGCGCGCCGAAGCCCATGCCCGGCAGAACCTCGCCATCGTTCTCGGCCTCAAGGGTAATTTCGACGAAGCGGCACGGCTTGCCCGTGCCGATCTGCCGGCCAGCGTCGCCGACGGCAATATCGCGTATCTTCGCGACATGCTGTCCCAGCCCGCGCTGTGGCAGCAGATGAAGGAGATCGACGGGCCGTCGAACCCCGCACCGGCTGAGAGGCAGTCGAGGCGCAACATTGCGCCGGCCGATCTCGTGTTGTCGATGCCGCCGGAGACGACGACATCGATTCCCTGAGGTTCCCTGCTCGACCGCGACCGCAACAAGGAAAAGAGCGCCCGCTCCGATCGGAGCGGGCGCTCTTTTTCCTGAAGGACGGGCGCATGCCGAAGCGTCAGCCAGCGGTCGCCTTGATGATGGCCGGACCCAGAATGACGCCGAACAGAACAGGCAGAAAGAAGACGATCATCGGCACGGTGAGCTTTGGCGGCAGGCCCGCTGCCTTCTTCTCGGCTTCAGACATGCGCATGTCCCGGTTTTCCTGAGCCATTACGCGTAGCGACTGTCCCAGCGGCGTGCCGTAGCGCTCGGCCTGAATCAGACTTGTGGCAACCGCCTTGACCCCGGGCAATCCCGTGCGTGCGGCCAGATTCTCATAGGCCTGACGCCGCTCCTGAAGATAGGAGAGCTCCGCGGTCGTCAGGCCGAGTTCCTCGGCCAGCTCGACCGACTGATCACCGATTTCGGTCGCCACCTTCTGGAAGGCCGCCTCGATCGACATGCCCGATTCGACACAGATCAGCAGAAGATCGAGCGCGTCCGGAAATGCCTTGCGAATGGAGTCCTGCCGGCGCGCGATGATGTTCTCGACGAAGAGGCTCGGCACGTAGAAGCCGACAAAGGCCGCCGCGCAGGAGCCCGCAAACCGCGCCATCGGCGGCAGACCAAAATCGTTGACGAAGGCCAGATAGAGCAAGGTCAGCACGAAGAGGATCGGCGGCATGACAAAGCGGAAAAAGACGAATGTGTACATCGGCCCCGGTCCGCGAAATCCGGCCTGCCGCAGTTTTTCCTTTATCGCCGTATTCTCCAGAACGTTGCCGCGTGCAAATCGCTCGACAACATCCTTGATGAAACCCTTTGATGTCTGCCGCAGGCGGGTTTTCTCCTGGGCCAGGCTCTCGCGCGCCTTGGCGCGCATCGCCTCGCGCTCCGTCGAGACATATTTCATGCGCGTGCCCAGCCGATCGCTCGCCAGCATGGGCGCCGTCAATGTCAGAATCGTCGCGAATGCCGCGACCGCCGTCAGCAGCATCACGATGTTTTCGAGGTTGAACATCTCCTGAAGGAGCGAGCCCATGGCGTGTCCTAAAACTTGAAGTCGATCATCTTCTTCATCATGAAGACGCCGATACCCATCCACATAAGACCACCGACAATGATCATGTTTCCAATGGTCGTCGAGAAAAGCACGCTCATATAGTCAGGCGTCGTGATGTAGATCAGGGCCATCACGCCAGGCGGCAGGGATCCGATGATGCCGGCCGATGCCTTCGCTTCCTGAGACATGGCCTGAATCTTCCCGCGCATCTTCTTGCGCTCGCGCAGCACTTTCGACAAGTTGCTCAGCGCCTCTGACAGATTGCCGCCTGTCTTCTGCTGGATCGAAAGAACGATCTGGAAGAAATTGACCTCGGCCAGCGGCATGCGCTCATAGATGCGCGCCAGACTTTGCTCGAGCGTCACACCCACCTTCTGACCTTCGACAATGCCCTGAAACTCACTTCGCACCGGCTCGGCCGCCTCGGTCGAGATCAGTCGCAGGCAGTCATTGACCGGCAGCCCCGATTTGACGCCGCGCACAATCACGTCGATCGCATTGGCAAATTCCTCGACAAAGGCCTTCTGCCGCCGCTTGATCAGGTAGGACAGCACCCATCGGGGCAGGCCGAACGCGGCCGCAAAGCCACCAAGTGCCGCAACGGGCAGCGACAGTCCCGAGAGCATCATGAGACCGACCGCAAGGGTCCCGGTAACGGCGCTCAGCACATGGAAGGTGCGCGTCGTGATGTCGAGGCCGGCTCGTTCGATTCGGGTTGCAAGCGAGATCCGCCTCTTCTTCTCCTGCTGCTTTTCCTCAAGCCCCTTCAACGTCTCCTGCATCTGCTTTCGACGCTTTTCGTTGTTGTCCGAATCACCTTCCACCGCCGGGAGACGTGCCGTATTCCCGCGCGCCACACGCGCAACCCGCTTCTGCGATTCCGTCTTTCCGCCGACAAGCAGGAAACCGACCGCCGCAATGCAAAGCGCGGCCAGCATCGCGATCCCGAAAACCATCAGCGTCGTCTGATCCATGACGCCTGCCCCGCGCTAGCCCTGGGCGCGGTCGAGCGCCGCCGCCAGAGCGTGATGCTGGTTATAGTATCGTGCGCGATCCCAGAATGCCGGCCGTGCGATGCCCGTCGACTTGTGCTTGCCGATAATGCGGCCGTTCTCGTCCTCGCCATCCATCTCGTAGACGAACAGGTCCTGCGTGATAATGACGTCGCCCTCGGTTCCCAGCACCTCGGTGATATGCGTGATGCGGCGCGAGCCGTCGCGCAGACGCGCGGCCTGGATTACCACATCGATGGATCCGCAGATCATCTCACGAATTGTCTTCGACGGCAGCTGGTAGCCCCCCATCGTGATCATGCCTTCAAGACGCGACAAGGCTTCACGCGGACTGTTGGCGTGAAGCGTTCCCATCGATCCATCATGACCGGTATTCATCGCCTGAAGCAGATCGAAGGCCTCCGGGCCACGCACCTCGCCGACGATGATACGCTCGGGCCGCATGCGCAGGCAGTTGCGCACGAGTTCGGTCATGGTGACCTGGCCCTGTCCCTCAAGGTTCGGCGGGCGCGTTTCGAGTCGCACAACATGAGGCTGCTGGAGCTGCAATTCGGCAGCATCTTCACAGGTAATCACGCGTTCGTCTGTCTCGATGAAACCGGTAAGGCAGTTCAGCAGTGTCGTCTTGCCCGAACCCGTGCCTCCTGAAATCAGGACGTTGCAGCGGACCTTGCCAATGATGCCGAGGACTTCGGCGCCCTCCTGCGAGATCGAATTGTACTGAACCAGATCGTTCATCATCAGCTTGTCGCGACGGAACTTTCGAATGGTCAGCGCCGGTCCGTCGATCGCGAGCGGTGGAACGATGACGTTGACACGACTGCCATCCGGCAGTCGCGCGTCGCAAATCGGACTCGATTCGTCAACCCGGCGTCCGACCTGACTGACGATGCGCTGACAGATGTTCATCAGCTGACTGTTGTCGCGGAAGCGAATATTGGTCAACTCAACCTTGCCATTCACTTCTATGAAAGTGCGCTCGCAGCCATTGACCATGATGTCGGCGATGTCGTCGCGCGCCAGCAGGGGTTCGAGCGGGCCGTAGCCGAGGACGTCGTTGCAGATATCCTGAAGCAGGGCCTCCTGCTCGGAGATCGACATGACGACGTTCTTGATCGACAGAATTTCGTTGACGATGTCGCGAATTTCCTCGCGCGCGCTCTCGGCATCGAGTTGGGCCAACTGCGTGAGATCGATGGTGTCGATCAACGCATTGAAGATCGTCGTCTTGATCTGATAGTAGTTTTCGGACCGGTGATCGGATGCGCGCGCCGTTGGCTTCGCCGCCGCGGGCTTTGCAACCGGCGATTTGGCAGCAGGCGCCGAAGCGGCAGCAGGTGCCGCCGACGTCTCAGCGCGCGCCGCAGCCGGCTGTGGCACCACAGGCTTGCGCGGGACCGGTTGACCTTCGTTCCGCCTTCCAAACACGAGCGATTACCTCCGGCTCATCCCCTGCGGGACAGAAAACTGAAAATCGAGGACGACCTCGCGCCCTTTGTCATTCGCGGCTCACGGCCGCTAAGCTGGCCGGCAAGGAAACGCAGGCCTTCGGCCGTCTTTCCCTTCGGATCGAGTTCTTCGATCATCTGGCCGTTATTGGCCGCGGTACCGAAGAGTCCGGGATTGAAGGGCAGCACCAATGTGGGTTCTGCGCCAACCGCTTCCGCGAAATCCTTCACAGGGATCTCCGGACGTTTGGGAACTCCGACCTGATTGAGGACGATGTGGGCGGCGTTGTCGTTCGGCCTCGCATTGCGCGTCAAATCGAGCATGCTCTTGGCGTTGCGCAAGCTGGCGAGGTCTGGCGTCGCGGTGATGACAATCTCGTCGGCTGCGAGCAGTACGCGCTTGGTCCATGGCGCCCAGACATGCGGCAGATCGACGATGACGCAAGGCACGCCTTCGCGGACGACGTCAAGAACACTTTCACAGGAGTCGCCATCCATCTCGAAATCGCGATCGAGGACGGCCGGCGCCGTGAAAAGACTCAGACGGTCGGTGCATTTGACGAGCAACCGATCGAGCAGGACATCGTCAAGTCGCTCGGGGGCGGTCAGCGCGTCCGCGATGCCTTGGGCCGGATCCTGATTGAAGTCGAGCCCCGCCGTACCGAAAGGAAGATCGAGATCGGCAATGATGACGTCCTCGTCCATACCAGCCGATATGCACCAGCCGATATTGTGTGCAAGCGTGCTGGACCCGGTCCCTCCCTTTGCGCCGACAAAGGCAATCGTGCGGCCGATGGGTGGCGCGTCGGGATCGATATAGAGACGGGACACCGCCTCGATGACAGTCATGGGATGCAATGGTGCGACGAGATATTCGTTGACACCTTGACGGATCATCTCGCGATAAAGCGAAACATCATTCATGTGGCCGATAACGACCACCTTGGTGCCAGCATCACAGACTTCCGCAAGCTCGCCCAGTTGCGCAAACAGCTCCGGCCCGCCGGCGCGGGCCTCCACCATGATGAGATTCGGAGTCGGCGACTGCCGATATTGCTCGATAGCTGCGGGGATACCGCCCATGTGAACGGTCAGATGCGCCTTGGAAAGGCGGCGGTCCTCTCCGGCGCGCTGAATCGCGCTGCCCGACGACGGCTGCTCGCAAAACGCATGAATAGTGATACGCGGCACCGGCTTCATCACCGTCGACCCATCGTTGTCGCCGGAAACCGCTGCAATCGGAGCCGCCGGACCGGGTCGAGCCGGTGTGTCCGCCATCGGCGGCGCTTCGTCGATGATTTCTTTCTGCGCGGCGTTTGTCATTGGTCCACCTTGCTCACAGCGCCGGAATCCTGATCGGACCGGGCGGTCGCCGTCGATTCGCCCTGGCGATACTTCTCAAGCACCGTATTACGACGATCGGCATCCGCCGGCGTCATTTCACGGGCTTTCAGCAGATCGGCCGGATCGGCGATCATTGCTGCCAGATTGTTCTGGGTGGCGCAGCCAAAATTCGGCGGCGGCACGTTGGCGTAGTCTGCGGTCAGGCTTTTCGACCAGTCGCCACAATTGCTCGCCTGAGCCACATATCGCTTGAAGGAAAGGATCAGCGGCGCCGACCGGTCTCCGGCGGAGGCGCTGTAAGGCGTATAGGCCAGAGCATCGCCGGAGACGCCGCGCTCGGCCAACGCGTCGCGTACATCGGCGAGCACAGCCGTGGCCGATCCTGCATTCGGCGAGCCGGATGGCGTGGAAATCGTTAGCGGCCCATGACCGCGTGCGCGGTAGTCCCCAGCAAAACCGGCAACAGCGACGCGATCCGCGGCTGTCAGGCCAGGCTGGCCTGGCGGGATGTCAATATTGAGCGTCGCAACATCCGACAACACCGAGATCGGGTGGACGCGGCTGACATCGTATTGCGCCTGATCGGCGCCGTTGAATCCGCCACAGGCCGAAAGGCCCAAGGCGAAGGCCACGAGAAGAGCTTTTTGAAAGGACCTGCTGATGTTCATTGTCATTTTCCTCTTCGGTCCACCCATCAATCCACGATGAATCCGACCGGGCCCTGCAACGCCTTGTCCGACGGCGCCGCGCCTCGCGCCCCGTAGGTCGCGTTGAGACGCCCCATCAGGATGGTGTCGAGATCGCTTGCCGGTGCAAAGCCGTCGGTCGGCAGCGCCAGCTTGTCGCGGGACGTCGGATCGACGAGATAGGGCGTCACGATGACCACCAGTTCAGTCTCATTCTTCTGATAGTCGCGGCTGCGGAAAAGCTGACCCAGCACCGGTACGTCCATGGCACCCGGCACGCCATCTATGTTCTGACGCGTCGAATCCGAGAGCAGACCCGCCATCACGATCGACCCGCCGCTCGGCAGTTCAAGGGTCGTTTCGGCGCGGCGCACCTTCAAGGCCGGCACCGTAACGCCGTCGCTGTTGGAGCCTTGGAGGAGGAAGGCACCTTCCGCGGACAGCTCGCTGACCTCGGTCGATATTCTGAGACTGATGCGGCCTTCGCTCAGCACGACCGGCGTGAAGCTGAGGCCGACACCGAAAGGCTTGAACTCGAGCTGGATATTGCCATTCTGGTCACGGGAGGTCGGAACGGGGAATTCGCCGCCGGCCAAAAACTTTGCCGACTCGCCCGAAATCGCCGTCAGATTGGGTTCGGCCAGCGTGCGCAGCACGCCCGTCCGTTCAAGCGCGCGGATCGCCGTGCCGATCGAGCCGTCACTGCCGCTAAGTTGCGTTCCATTGGTCGAGAGCCCGCCCAGTGACTGCCCCTGAAGGCTGAAGGCATTGGAAGTCGCAAGACGCAGCGCGAAATCGCCGAAGTTCGCTGCGGTCGACAGATCGACGCCGAGCTGCTTGATGACAGTGCGCTGCATTTCGGCAACCGTCACCTTGAGCATCACCTGCTCCTTGCCCTCGATGCCCAGCATGTTGAGCACCTGCTCCATCTCGCTGCCGATATAGCGAGCGGCCAGATCGTGCGCTTTGCTTGCTTCCGACGCATTGGCGACCATTCCGGAAAGAACAACATGGTCGTTCACGGCCTGCACGTCGATGCGTGATTTCGGAAAGTACTGACGCAGGGTTTCACGCAACCCTGTCAGATCGCGCGCCACCTGAATTTCGAGATTCAGGATCTGCTGTCCAGCCTCATTGAAGAAGAAGGCATTTGTCTGGCCAACGGCCATGCCGATCAGATAAGTGCGTTTGTTGGTACGCACAACCGCGTCGACAATGGCAGGATTGGAAACCAGGACATCGCGTGCCGCCACGGGCAACTCGACAATCGCCGCCTTGTTCAGGCCGAGAACGATACTCCGTGAGCCTTTGCCAATGCCGCCCTGGTCTATCTTGACCAGGCGTGCGTCGTTGGCGGTTGCACTTTCGGTCGGTCCCGAGACCAGTACCAGCGCACAGAGCGAGGCCCAAAGCAGACGCTTCAGATGTCGCCATTCGAGGAACGTGTTCATGCCTGACATCATCGTCCTACCTCACACGGACCGTCTGCGCCGTGCCGTAACGCACAACCTTGACAACCGACCCACCTTCGCCCGCCTGCAACGCCTCGTCGGCCCGGCCTTCGTCGCCCATGCTGCGCAGCGAGAGAGCCAGACGGCCCTCGGCTTCGGCAACTGCCACCAGTTCGACCTGAGCTGGTGTGAGCTCGAGCGTCGCCGTCTTGCCGACTGCGACCTGCTCGCCGGCCTTTTCATTGAAGCGTTGATCGATCGCCAGCACCCGCACGTTGCGCAGGATTGTCTGGCCGCGCTGAACGTCGACAATGTCGACCCGGTCATTGGGAAGAACGAAACCACCGGCGCTCGTCTCCGGCGTAATCCGGATGGCGGTGGCCCGCATACCCGGCGCGATCAGCGCCGACATGAAACCTGCTCCGGTCAGGGACACGAGCTTGTCGGCGGTCACAGGTTCACCCCCCAGAATGGATGAACGCACGACGGCGCCGTCATAGTCGTCCATCGCCATGGGCCTCGCCGATTGTGTGATATAGGCGCCGTTGAGCGATGTTTCGGGCCAGCGCTGCCAGCGCAGATCCGATTTTCGAATGCGCTGTCCGACTTCCATGTTCTGAACGGCCACCAGAACTTCGGTCGTCGGCTCTTCGACGACCTTCGTTTCGACCGGCGCGTCCTTGCCCGAGGATACAAGCCCACGCGCCAGAAACGCCGCGAGGCCCGCGGCGACCAGCGCCAGAACCAGAACTCCAATGCGTGCGGCGTTCACTTGCCCGTTCCTTTCATCATGCAGACAAGCGCGTCTGCGTCATTCTCATGCGGCCGAGGCCGCCAGTTCGATCCAGATCGTGCGCGGCAAAACAATCAATCCAGCCGTGGCGAGCGCAATGCCATAGGGAACGCCGGCGGACTGGTCGTGCAGACGCGCGATCCAGGCTCGCCGCCAGAGCAGTTCCGGCAATGGCAGGCGACGCAGGAAGAGCAGCGCCAATGTCAGGGCGCCGCCGGCAAGCGCCGCGATCAGGAGATAAGCCAGAAGATCCTGCCAGCCGATCCAGAGTGCCACCGCGGCAACAAACTTCGCGTCGCCTCCGCCAATCCAGCCAAGTCCAAAGAGAACCATGCCGACGAGAAGCATCGCCACACCGGCCGCCATGTGCAGGCCTATCTGCTGAAGCGACAGGCCGACCAACGGCGCCATCAGCACGAAGGCTGCGACAAGCGCAATCGTCAGGCGGTTCGGTATGGTCATCGTCGTCAAATCCCACAATGCGCCAAAGATCATGGCGATGGAAAAGACGGCGAGCGGAAACATGTTCAACACGGAATTTGCCCGTTTCCCCGAGTTTGCCTTGCGCTCCACATGGAGCCGGTGCCGACGGACAAGGCGTCCGTCTGTACCTTCGGATAGTGATCGGGGACCGTAAATTTGAGGTAAAGATCGGCCTGCGACAGGCCGCAGAACGATGATTTGCCAAAGAAATACCGGCCCGGCGTTGGGCCGATGGAAGGCACAAGAAAGCCGCCAGACCCGGCAAGGCGTCTGGCGGCTCGCTCTTGGAAGACGGCCCCGGCAAGACTGCCGGAACCCATTCCCGAACTGCACTCTTACTCGAGCGCAGCCGCGATTTCGTCGAAGCGGGCCGTGAGGCCATCGCCGATCAGGCCCACGGCCGTGATGATGACCACGGAGATGCCGGCAGCGATCAGACCATATTCGATCGCGGTCGCACCGGACTCGTCTTTGACGAACGACTTCAGAAACTGGCTCATGAATAAGCCTCCTTACACCATTGACTGTCGACAGCACCAACCCTTGTCCGCCGGCAAGCGGCGGCAGGGCGCCCTTTCGGACTGACGAGCAGCTTAGGGGGCCAATCTTACCCAAACGCTAATGATTACAGTCCATTTCAGACAAGTTGTATAATAAATCGGACTATATGAACTATAGATTTCCATTTTACTTGGTGGACAATAAAGCAGGCGGTAGAGACCGCTATTCCGTCTCCGCCCGATCAGTCGCGGCAAATTGGAGTATCGTTACTCGTCGGTTAACGGCCCGCTCTCGCAGCCTTGAGATCATCAGGGAACGGCGCCGGCCGGTGGAACCGCGCCAGCCCGTCGTGCAACCGGAATTGCCTGGATCCGACTAGTCGGCACCGGCGAGGCCGCGAAGGGCGGCTTCATCCCTGATGACGAGACCGGGGTAATCGCGCTCGGCGATACCGCTGCGTACCAGTTCCGCTATGGCGCGGGCAACAGCCTCTTCCGTCGTCGAGATGCGGTCCGCCAGGATGCGATGCCGTGGCAGGCGGGCGATCAGCAGCGCATCCTTGCCGTTCTTGTCGACATGTGGCTCGGCCAATGCGAGAAGCTCGATATAGAGACGCTGGGCGCCGGTACCCTCCACTGCCCCGTCGCCTGCCGAGACCGAGGACGGGCCCATCGCTTCCTGCCCGCGCAGCAGTCGCGCATATTGACAGAGCAGCGCACGGGAAACAGATTCTTCGCGGGAAAGCAATTCGGCGAAACGATCTTCTTTCATCGTTGCGACAAGTCCGTCTTCTCGCGCGATGACCGTGAGGTCGGATTCAGCGATGCCGAACACCGACATTTCGCCGAACTGGCCGCCGGCGCCCACATCCTTGTAGGCGACACGGCCGGCCAGGCCGGAAATGCGTGCCAGGCGGACAGTACCGCTGACGACGAACATCACACCGCCGGCTTCGCCGCTCTGCGCCGTGTTCACGACGATCTCGTCCTTTGCGACAGTTCGCCAGTCACATTCCGCGGCCAGAAGCGCCAGTTCGCGCGGTGCCAGGCCCGCGAAAATCCGTATGCTCGACAGGGAATGGGGCGCGCTTGCCGATGCGTCCTGCCCGCTTCGCACCGCACCTGCCATGCACCACTCCTCTGGCTCGATCTTCCACAATCGGCGACAGCCTAGAGAGCCCTCTTTAATTGCCCGTTAAAGAGGGCTCTCCGCATTTCTGCGGTCAACAGATCGTTCATTCCTTGCCGGTAGTGTTTTGGCAAGGACGACCGTAACGGTTGCCTCACCTTCGAGAAGATGGACCGGAACATGGTTGCAAGAGATCGACTCAAGCGTGCCACCCGCGCGGCGGCACTCGGAATCGGACTGGCGGCGCTGGCCGCTGGCGGCGCGCACGCGTCTGACTTTCTCGTCGAGATGAACAAGTCGAAGGCGTTGCACCTGCCCAGGCCGGTTGCAACGGTGATGGTTGGCAATCCGGCCGTCGCCGATATCACCATCGAAAGTGCGAACCTCGTCTATGTAATGGGCAAGGCCTATGGCCGCACCAATCTCGTCGCGATGGATGCCGATGGAAAGCCGATGCTTGACCTCAATGTCAGCGTTGTGTCGCAGAACAGGTCTGCGGTAACGCTGACGCGCGGGGCCGGCCAGGTTTCCTACAATTGCACGCCCCGTTGCGAGCGCGTTCCGGACCTTGGCGACGATCCGGAAACCTTCGACGTGCTCATGAAGCAGCGGAGCGACGCGGCCGCCGCCAGCGGTTCACCCGGCGCCAGTGCGCCTTCTGCCGGCGGGCCCCTGTACTAGGGGCCTGTCGGTCAACGTCAAAAAGAAAGCCGCTCCTTCAGAGCGGCTTTTTCCTTGCCTGGCCGTTACCCCGGCGACTGGTCGGGCCGAGCGCCTATTTGGTCAGACGCAGATTCGACAATGCCTGTGCGATCGACTTGAAGACATCGGTCAACTCATCGGCCGTATTAACATTGTAATACATACTCGGATGGGTCGCACAGTTCTGCAACAGAGATGCGTTGCCGTTGATCAAGCGCACCGTATAGACGGTGATCCCGGTTTGCTTGATCGCATCGCAAACCATCTCCGTCCGCACATCGACGCCCGAGCAATGCGAACTCCCGTTGCACGAACCAATTCCTTCCCGGTAGTAGGTATTCACGCCATCGGTCATGTAGACCATGACCTTGTCGAGCTCATCCGGGTCGGCGGCAGCGGCATTCGACAGCACCGCACCATGCGTCAGCATCTGCCAGCCCCAGACGAAGCCAATCGTCGTGTTCGTCGCGCCGCCTGCGACCATCGCATCGATCTCGTTGCGGAGCATGTTCCAGTCGGTCGAGAGCGGTACAATGGGACGCAAACCGCAGTATCCATTGTAGGGATCGTTCTGATTGGCGGGAAAGAGCGTCGCGTCGCTTCCGGAAACCGGTGCGGCGATCGATACGTCATAGTCCTGATCGCGGTCGATCACGCAGCCCTTCCAGCTGCTCTTTGAAACGCTGCGCGTATCCTGCTCGCATACCCAGTTCTTGTTCTTTCCCTTTCCCTGCCATCCGCAAGACTGGGTCGGAAGATCCCACGACCATTTGAGCCAGGGTTCATTTACCTGACTCGGACCCACATTGACGTCGACCGTGAACGGAACGATGCCGATCCGCACATCACCCGGACTGACGGCCGCCGCAGAAACGGTCGTGATCAGATCCTTTGCCGCCGACTTCAGAACCGTCAGTCGGCCACCGGAGTTCATCGATCCGGTGTTGTCGAGTACCAGGACGACCTCGAGCTTCTTGCCATGTCGCATCACTTGCGAAGTGGCGCCGATCTTCAACGTGTCGATGCCGACAATACCCATGATCGTTGTCGGCAGATCGGCCGATACCGAAATGTCGACGGTTGTCTGGCTGTCGGCGACCGAGATGGTACCCGGTACGCCAAGCTTGCTGGCGGGGTAGTTGGCATCGAAATAGGCCTGCGCGAGCGCCTGAACCTCCTCGGCCGTCATACCGCTGGCCGTGCCGACGGCGAGGGCGGCAGCGTCCAGCGCCGAAGCAAGCCGCGTCTCGACGATGTAGGCGCGCGAAATATCGACGGCCGCGCCGGCCGCGGCGGCTATGGGGATCAGGGCAATCGCGAAGATCATTGCGAAATTTCCCCGGCGGTCGGCCGCCCATCGACCTACGAAACGGCGCAGAAGCCCGAATGCCCCCAGATCGGCAGTGTCGCGTTGTGCGGCTGTGTCCATCTGAACCACCTGAACGGCATTACCCGTCAAACGCAGCGGAACCATTGTCCGGGCGCCTGATCGTTACTCATTTCTAGTGCCTGCGTTGTTAAGGAGACATGAAGCGGCATGGTTAATGCGCAAACGCTTACACTTTGGTAACGGCGCAGAGCTATCAAGAGGGTTGGCTCGGCGGGGTTCGCCGATGTGAGGACCGCAGATGGACCGGACAAGCAAACCAAACGCCCGTAACCGGTGCCGGTGGCGCCGGGACGAAAGCGGTAGCGTGGCCGTCGAATTCAGCCTGCTTGCAATTCCCTTTTTTGCCCTTCTGTTCGCGATGATCGAAACCTGCATCGTCTATTTTGCAACGTCGAACCTTGACAGTGTGGTGGCCAATGCCGGCCGGCTGGTGCGGACAGGGCAAGTTCAGGCGGCAGGCCTTTCCGCCGGCGATTTCAAGGCGATGATCTGCGACCAGGTGACCCTGATCAGCGATTGTGAGGGCGGCCTCTATATCGATGTACGGAACTTCAGTTCCTTCGGCGGCGTCAGCTTCCTTCCCCTGATCGACGAGGACGGCAATCCGTCCGGCGACACGCAGTTTCAGCCAGGTGGGTCGGGCGACATTGTGGTGGTGCGTGCCTATTATTCATGGGGCGTGATGAGCCCGGGCAGCATCGGACTTTCCAATCTTGAAGGCGGCGGACGCCTGATTGCGGCCAGCGTGGCGTTTCGCAACGAGCCGTTCGGCGACATGCTGTCGTCGGGCAGTTGAAGACGGGATCGTCATGCACGAGCGATCAAACGTAGTCGGAGAAAAAGCGGAAAAGCGCGGCGCGATATCGCCGCTGCATCGCTTCATCCATGATTACAAGGGTCTCGCTGCCGTCGAGTTCGCGCTGATCCTGCCGCTGATGATCGCGTTTTATTTCGGCGGCATCGAGATGACAAACATGCTTGTCGCCAACCGGCGGGTGACCGCCGTCGCCTATACGGCGGCCGACCTGACCGCTCAGGCGGCGTCGCTCAACGATTCCGACATCGCCGATATCTTTGCCGCAAGCGCCACCATCCTTCAGCCCTTCAGCACGGCGCCCCTGACCGTGCGCATCAGCAGCGTCGTGGCCAATGCCCAGAATGTCGCCCAGGTCGCCTGGAGCGACGGGTTCCAGATTTCGCCGCGTGCCGTGGGTTCGACGGTGACGCTGCCGGCCGGGCTGACGACGCCTGGATCGAGCGTGGTCTTCGTCGAAACCGCCTATGGCTATGCCTCGCCAATCGGCGAGATGGTCGCGGGTACCGTCGAATTCACCGAGACTGCCTATATGAAGCCGCGCCGGGCGACCCAGATCAGTCGCACGAACTGATTTCGCCGCTGCGGCAGCTTGTTAACCATATTTCCCGAAGCGCTGTAGCAAATCTGCCGCATCTGTGTCCGACGGTATTGCGGGTGCTTGCACGCCGCCGATGATCGGGCCAGATCGGAGCACCCGTCGTCGGTGCGGCCGAGCCGGCAGCGATCCACGTCCGAACTCGCTAAACATCTGATTTTACGTCATAATCCGGCTGGCGGAGGGAGAGGGATTCGAACCCTCGATACGGTTTCCCGCATACACGCTTTCCAAGCGTGCGCCTTCAGCCACTCGGCCACCCCTCCTGCAACACCTGAATATCCGGCGGCAGCGGCCGGCACTATACGCAACGGGGGCCCTGAATCAACTGGCATACGTCCATTAGGGCCTTGATATGCCATGGAAGTTTTCATCACTGTGCTTGTTTGGCACACTCGATCCGGTTACCGTTCCCGACGCTGTTTTTAACCGCCGAGATTGGGCTGGGGGGCTCGCGCCATGGTTGTGTTTCGTCTGATCGGACTTCTTTTCATCATCGCTGCCTTGATGGCGCTGGGTTCGGATGCCTTGCTGTCGCTCGAAGAGGGCGCGGTCAAGATGCGTTCCTTCAGCGATCTGTGGATCCTGATCAATCAGGGCAGCCATGACTGGTTTGCGGGATGGATCGACTCCGGCGCGCCGGAGGGCCTTGTCGAACCGCTGAAGACCGCCATGAGCTACCCGTCCTGGGCGGTGCTTGGCGTCATCGGCGTTGTGCTGGCCGGCCTTCTGGCACTTCTGCGCCGCGCGGACTGATTTCGTCTATACAGTCCAAAACAAAGAGCCGTCCGGACCCACTCGTCCGGACGGCTTTTCGCTGTCCAGGACCCGGCCATGGCGCCGGGCTGAAAGGCCGGGTCAGTTGGCGTCCATCTTCAGCGCCGAGATGAAGGCGTCCTGAGGGATTTCGACGCGGCCGAACTGGCGCATCTTCTTCTTGCCCTCTTTCTGCTTGTCGAGCAGCTTGCGCTTGCGGCTGACGTCGCCGCCATAACATTTCGCGGTCACATCCTTGCGCATGGCTGCGATGGTCTCGCGCGCGATGATGCGCCCGCCGATCGCCGCCTGGATCGGGATCTTGAAGAGGTGTTTCGGGATCAATTCCTTCAGCTTCTCGCACATCACGCGGCCGCGCTGTTCGGCGCGGCTCCTGTGCACGATAGTCGCCAGCGCGTCGACCGGCTCGTCATTGACCAGGATCGACATCTTGACCAGTTCGCCGGGCTCGTAGCCTTCGATCTGGTAGTCGAAACTCGCATAGCCGCGGCTGACCGATTTCAACCGGTCGTAGAAATCGAGCACGACTTCGTTCAGGGGCAGGCGGTAGACCAGCATGGCGCGCGAGCCGGCATAGGTCAGATCGATCTGGTGTCCGCGCCTGTCTTCGCAGAGCTTGAGCACCGCGCCCAGGAACTCGTCGGGCACCAGAATCGTCGCGCGAATCCAGGGCTCCTCGATATGGTCGATCTTCATCACATCCGGCATGTCGGCCGGGTTGTGCATCTCGGCAATCGACCCATCGGTCATATGAAGCTGATAGATGACCGACGGCGCGGTGGTGATGAGGTCGATGTTGAATTCGCGTTCGAGACGCTCGCGAATGATTTCGAGATGCAGAAGGCCCAGAAAGCCGCAGCGAAAGCCGAAACCCAGCGCGGCTGAGGTTTCCATCTCGAACTCGAAGCTCGCATCGTTGAGGCGGAGCTTGCCCATCGCCTCGCGCAGATCCTCGAACTCGGCGGCATCGACCGGAAAGAGACCGCAGAAAACGACCGGCTGCGCCGGCTTGAAGCCGGCCAGCGCCTTGGCACATGGGCGCTTTTCATCCGTCACCGTGTCACCGACGCGGGTGTCGGCCACCTCCTTGATCGAGGCCGTGAAAAAGCCGATCTCGCCGGGTGTCAGCCGCGCGACGGCTTCCTTCTTCGGGCGGAAGATGCCAACATTGTCGATCGTGTAGGCCCCGCCCGTGCCCATCATCTTGATGCGCTGCCCCTTCTTCATCTCACCGTCGATGATGCGCACCAGCACGACGACGCCGAGATAGGCATCATACCAGCTGTCGACCAGCATCGCCTTCAACGGCGCGGAAAGGTCGCCCTTCGGGGGCGGCAAACGGTTGACGATCGCTTCGAGCACGTCCGGGATGCCGATGCCGCTTTTTGCGGAAATCTCCACCGCTTCCGATGCATCGAGGCCGATCACGTCCTCTATCTGCTGGCGCGTCTTTGCAGGCTCCGCCGCCGGCAGGTCGATCTTGTTGAGCACCGGCACGATCTCGTGATTGACGTCGAGTGCGTGATAGACGTTGGCCAGCGTCTGCGCCTCGACGCCCTGGCTCGCATCGACCACAAGTAGCGAACCTTCACAGGCCGCCAGCGAGCGGTTGACCTCATAGGCAAAGTCGACATGGCCGGGCGTGTCGATCAGATTCAGCTCGTAGACTTCGCCATTGGCGGCCTTGTATTCGAGGCGAACCGTCTGGGCCTTGATGGTGATGCCGCGCTCGCGCTCGATATCCATCGAATCGAGCACCTGCTCCTTCATTTCGCGCGCTTGCAGCCCGCCACAGAGCTGGATCAACCGGTCGGCAAGGGTCGATTTGCCGTGGTCGATATGGGCGATGATCGAGAAATTGCGGATATGGGAAAGGTCGGTCATTTGGCCTGAAAGGGGCTAGGGGCGCGCTTGGGCGTCCGCCATATAGCATTGGCGAGCGATTAAGCCAATTAGCCCTGCCACTCAGCCCGGCGCTTCTCCATCCAAGCCTTGACCCCTTCCTTGTAGTCGGGGTGCCGGATCATCTCTTCCAGCAGCCGCTCGGCGGCCACGACAGCGCCGGCCGCGTCCCGGTGGAGGTCCATATAGATCTGGCGCTTGGTCTCCCGCAACGAGCCCGGCGACACGCCGTCTGCCATGGCGCGGGCATAGGCCATCACCTGCGGCATCAGCTCGGCGGGCGGCAGCAGCTTGTTCAGGAACCCCATTTCCATCGCCTCTTCCGCGGTGAAGACACGGCTCGACAGCAGAATGTCGTTGGCATGGGTCAGCCCCACGATCCGGGGCAGCACCCATGAAAGGCCGAATTCCGCCGGGAAGTTGAACCGCCCATGGGCAGCCGTGAATTTCGCGCCGGGCACGCAGAAGCGCAGATCGGCGAAAGCCGCCAGCACCAGGCCGACGCCTGCCGCCGCACCGTTGATGGCGGCGATCACCGGCTTCGTCAGGCCGAAATGATAGGCGAAAGTTGCGTCAAACTCCGGCGCGACACCGAAGCCCGGCCTTGCGATGTCGTCCGTGGTGCCGCTGTCGTAGCGGCCCTTTTCCGAATGACCTTCGAGGGCGGCCATGTCGGCGCCGGCGCAGAAGGCCTTTCCTTCGGGATCGCCGGTGACCACGATCACACGCACCTTCGGGTCGCGGTCGGCCTCGGCCAGCACCCAGCGATATTCGGTGTGCATGCGGCCCGTCCAGGCATTGCGGCGTTTCGGGCGCGACAGTGTGACGGTTGCGATGCCATCGGCGATTTCGTAGCGGATCGTCTTCAGTTCCATCAGTCCTGCTCCCCGCCCTCGACAAACATCCGGACCGCCAAGACGATTTTCTCCGGTTGTTCCGGTAGCATCGCATGACCGGCATCGGGCAGCTCGACCAGCGTCACACGTGCGCCGAGCCGCGCCTTCAGATCATGCGCGTTGGCGGGCAGTGCAATCGCGTCTTCGAGCGCCTGCACGACAAGCATCGGCTGGCCGCCGGCTTCCCACCAGTCCTCGACCGGCGTGCGGCGCACAGCCGAGGATTGCATCAGCATCACATCGCGATGCCAGCCGTCGCGCCAGACTTCCGGATCGTTGCCCTTCGCGAAGAAGCCGTAGCGCACGCATTCGATATGCTCCTCCGGCGACAGATCTTCATCGAAACAGCCGACAAGCGCCTTCAACGCCGCTTCGGGAATTTCGATCAGTCCGCCGCAGGCGAGCAGCACAAGCCGGGAAACGAGCGGTGCGTGATCCGCCGCCGTCGTTCGCGCCAACCGATTACCAAACGCATGCCCGACAAGCGTGACAGGCGCATGGGCCTGCGTTTCGATGACGGCGGCGACATCCTCGGCGAGATCGTGCAGCGTCAGCCCGTCCATCGGTCCGCTGCTGCCGCCGATCCCGCGCGGCTCCGGCAGGGTGACGCAACTGCCCGCCTCCGCCAGCGCGCGTGCTATTTCGTCAAAATCCGAACCGGGGCGGCCGAGCGATGCGAGCATGACGATGTGCGGACCCGATGCCGGACCGCCGATGCGGCCGCACAGGCGGATATTCGCGCCGTCCTTGTCGAGTCTGCCGATTTCGTATGGCTCGAACTTCACCCGCTCCTCCCCGAACCGTTTCCTCAGATGGATCAGCTTCGCAGCGTGCCGCCCGTCGCCTTTTCGACCGCCGTCACGATGCGCTTCGACACCGCGTCGATTTCCTCATCCGTCAGCGTCTTCTCGACCGGCTGAAGCGTCACTTCGATTGCGAGCGACTTTTTGCCCTCGCCGAGCGCGCCACCCTCGAAGACGTCGAACAGCGAGACATCGACGATCAGCTTCTTGTCGACACCGCGCGCGGCGCGGATCAACTGCTCGGCCGGGACGCCGTCATCGACAACAAAGGCGAAGTCGCGGCGGAGCGGCTGCAGGTCGGAAAGTTCGAGCGGTGGCCTGGCGCGCGTCGGTTTGCGCTTCGGGTCGGGTATCGCATGCGGGAACACCTCGAAGGCGACCATCGGCCCCGCCACATCCATCGCGTCGAGAATGCGCGGATGCAGTTCGCCAAAATAGCCCAGTACATTCTTCGGCCCGAGCCTGAAAACGCCGGAGCGGCCGGGATGATACCAGGATGGCGCGTCGGCGCTGACCTGCAGATTGGCGAGCGGCGCACCGAGCAGCAACAACAATGCCGCCGCATCGGCCTTGGCGTCCATCGCCTCGACCGGACCGCTCTTGCCCAGCCAGTGGCGGCCGCTTCCGAGTGGCCGCGCCGTGCCGCGGCGGATACCGCTTGCCGCCAGCAACTGACCGGAGGGCTCGTCGCTCTCGAATTGCTGGCCGACTTCGAACAGCGCCACGTCCGCGTGCCCACGCGCCATGTTGCGGCCCGCTGCCGCGATCAGTCCGGCAAGCAGGCTCGGGCGCATATGGCTCATGTCGGCCGAAATCGGATTGACAAGCTTCAGGCCCGGCACGGCATTGCCGCCGCCGAAAAGTTCGGCATGCGCCTCGGGAACGAAGGACCAGGTGACGGCCTCGACAAGTCCGCGTGCCGCCAGCGCGCGCCGCGCCAGACCCTCACGTTTCTGCCGCACCGAAAGCACCGGCTTTGCGACCGCATGAAGGCGCGGCAACGCAACCGACTTCACATTGTTCAATCCATGTACGCGAACGATCTCCTCGACGAGATCTGCTTGCCCGTCGATGTCGGGACGCCACGAAGGCACGGAGACTGACAGGTTCCCCGCCTCTTCCTTCACATCGAAGCCGAGCGCTGTCAGGATGCGCGTCACTTCCGAGACGGGTAGCGAAAGTCCGGTCAGCTTTTCGATGCGCGCGGAATCGAAGGCGATGGTCTTCGACGTGTCCGGCACCTTGCCTGCCACCACCAGCTTCGACGGTTCGCCGCCACAGATTTCGAGGATCATCTTCGTCGCGAGTTCGAGACCGGGCAGGACGAATTCGGGATCGACGCCGCGCTCGAAGCGGTAGCGCGCATCCGAGACGATGCCGGTATCGCGGCCGGTGCGCGCGGTGCGGTAAGGGTCGAAGTAGGCGCTTTCGACGAAGACATCCGTCGTCGCTGTCGTAGAGCCGGATGTTTCGCCGCCCATCACGCCGCCGAAACCGAGCACGCTCTCGTCGTCGGCGATGACGCACATATCCGGTCCGACATCGTATTCCTTGCCGTCCAGCGCCAGAAGTTTCTCACCATTCCGGCCGAGACGGGCGCGGATATCGCCCTTCAGCTTCGCCGCGTCATAGACATGCAGCGGGCGGCCGCGATCGAGCGAAATGAAGTTGGTGATATCGACCAGCGCGTTGATGGGGCGCAGACCCACCGCCTTCAGCCAGTTCTGCAGCCAGTCGGGCGACGGGCCGTTCCTGACACCACGGATCAGGCGTCCGGCGAAGACGGGACAAGCGTTTTCGGCGCCTGCGGGGAATTCGAGTTTGATGCCGACAGGGCTTTCGAACTTTCCTTCGACCGGCGGAAACGACCCTTCGCGCAAGCGACCAAGACCGGCGGCGGCGAGATCGCGCGCGATGCCATAGACACCGAGGCAGTCGGGGCGGTTCGGCGTGATGGCGATTTCGATGACCGGATCGCTGCGGCCGAGCACTTCGGCCGCCGGCGTGCCGACCTTCCAGTCGCCTTCGAGATCGATGATACCAACGTGATCGTCGGAAAGTTCAAGCTCGCGCTCCGAACACATCATGCCGTTCGATTCGACGCCGCGGATTTTGGTCGGCTTCAACACCATGCCGCTTGCCGGGATCGTCGCACCGGGCGGCGCGAAGACGCCGGTGAGGCCGGCACGGGCATTCGGCGCGCCGCAGACGACCTGCAACTGCTTCACCTCGCCCTCGACCAGCGCCTCGACTTTCAGCACCTGCAGTTTGTCGGCATCGGGATGCGGTTTTGCCTCCAGCACCTTCGCGACCGAGAACACGGCGAGTTTCTTCGCCGGGTCTTCCACACCCTCGACCTCAAGGCCGAGCATGGTCAGGCGCTCGGTGATCTCATCGAGCGTTGCATCGGTTTCGAGCGGCTGTTTCAGCCAGGAGAGGGTGAATTTCACGACGAGAGCCCTCCCGCCAGCGTCGGCACGTCTAGCGCGGCAAAGCCATAATGCCGGAGCCAGCGCAGGTCAGCTTCGAAAAAGGCGCGCAGATCCGGGATGCCGTATTTCAGCATCGCGATCCGGTCGAGCCCCATGCCGAAGGCGAAGCCCTGATATTTCTCCGGATCGATGCCGGACGAGCGCAGCACATTCGGATGCACCATGCCGCAGCCGAGAATTTCGAGCCAGTCGTCGCCCTCGCCGATGCGGATTTCATTGCCGAGGCGTGCGCAGCGCACATCGACTTCCATCGACGGCTCGGTGAAGGGGAAGAAGGAGGGACGCATGCGCAACTCCACACCTTCAACTTCGAAGAAGGCGCGCAGGAATTCCTCGAGCGTCCATTTGAGGTGCCCCATATGCGTCGCCTCGTCGACGACGAGGCCTTCGATCTGGTGGAATTGAGGCGTGTGCGTCTGGTCGCTGTCGCAGCGATAGGTGCGACCGGGGCAGATGAAGCGGAAGGGCGGCTTGCCGGCTTCCATGGTGCGCACCTGAACCGGACTCGTATGCGTGCGCAGCAGCATGCGCGAGCCGTCAGCCCTGGGCTCGAAATAGAAAGTATCGTGCATTTCGCGCGCCGGATGACCGTCGGGGAAGTTCAGTGCGCCGAAATTATAGTGATCGGTTTCGATATCGGGACCCTGCTCGACCGCAAAGCCCATATCGGCGAAGATCGCGATGACTTCGTCCCAGACCTGGCTCAGGGGATGAATACGGCCAGCCTCGAGCGGGCTTTCGCGGGCGGGCAGCGTCACGTCGATGCGTTCGCCGGCAAGCCGCGCTTCGAGTCCCGCCTCGTGCAGCGCCTGCTTGCGGACAGCGAGCGCCTCGGTCAGCCGGTCCTTGAGACCGTTCAGGGCCGGCCCCATTTCCTTGCGCTCATCCGGCGACATCGCGCCGAGGCCCTTCATCAACTCCGAGACCCGCCCCTTCTTGCCAAGCGCCGCGACGCGCACCGCGTCGAGCGTGTCGGCATCCATCGCATCGGCGATGGCGGTCGCGAATTCCGCTTCGAGCTTTTCGAGTTCGGCTTTGTCGGTCATGGCTTCATCCGCTCACATCATATCGCTCAATCGTCCCGGCGCCGCGCTGACTTTGCGGGCGGCTCCGGGCGACATGAGGGAAACGGCGTGCGAGCGAAAGTTCGACCGGCGGTCCGCCTCACCCCCCGGAAAGCGGCATGCGCCAGACGCATACCCCGGACGGGTGACCGGCTCCTGTCTCCGGCGTCAGCCCGCGCTCGTCAGTTGAGCGCGGCCTGAGCCTGCGTGACCAGAGCCTTGAAGGCCTCGGGCTCATGGATGGCGAGATCGGAGAGAACCTTGCGGTCCACCTCGATGCCAGCCTTGGCGAGGCCGTCGATAAATCGCGAATAGGTCAGGCCGTGCTCGCGAACGCCAGCATTGATGCGCTGGATCCAGAGGGCGCGGAAGTTGCGCTTCCTGGTGCGGCGGTCGCGATAGGCATATTGACCGGCCTTCTCGACCGCCTGGTTGGCGGTACGGAAGGTGTTCTTGCGGCGGCCGTAATAGCCCTTCGCCTTCTTGATGATCTTGCGGTGGCGGGCGTGTGCGGTAACGCCCCGTTTGACGCGCGACATGTGTTCAGCTCCTTTTCAGGGACAATTCCGGGTTCACGCGTAAGGCATGAAACTCTTGATGACGCGGGCGGCATCGGCATCCGCCATGATGGTCGTCCCGCGCTTGTTCCGGATCTGCTTGTTGGTCCGCTTGATCATTCCGTGACGCTTGCCGGTCTGACCGCGCTTGACCTTGCCTGAAGCGGTGAGCTTGAAGCGCTTCTTGGTCCCGCTCTTGGTCTTCAATTTGGGCATTTCGCTCTCCGTATCGTCAAAGGAACCCACCTTGAAGACCTTGAATTCTTTGAGGAATTCCGGATTTTGGCGGGTTCGGGTCATGGCATTTCGGACGGCCACGGCATGCCCTACAGGCCGGACCGCCCCGAAGGCGCGGATTTATAAGGGAAAAAGGCGGCAGGTCAAGCGGATGCGGCCCTCCGCGATCATGCTCAGGCTTGATGCGCATTACTTATGCGCATAGACTATGCGCATGCCAAAGAAAGCGGTCAATCTCTCGGTCGACGCGGAGCTCCTCGCCAAGGCGAAGGCTGCGAAGGTCAACCTCTCGTCAGTTCTCGAAGAAGCTCTTTCCCGAAGCGTCCGGGAAAGAGAGGAGCGGCGCTGGCGGGAGGAAAACAAGTCCGCCATCGAAGCCTATAACCGCTTCACCGAGGAAAACGGAATCTTCGGCGAAGACTTCCGGTCCTTCTGATGGCGGCTTTCGACATTCACGCCAATCCCGAGCCGCGAACGCGCAGCGTCCTGCCCTATGTCATCGAGTTGCAGACCGATCTGCTGAGCGACCTCAATACCCGGCTGGTCGCGCCCTTCGTCCCTGCGCAGCACTATCGGGGCGCCGTGCCACGCCTCAATCCGGTCGTCGACATTGCCGGCGAGCCGCATGTATTGCTCGTCCAGCAAATGGCGGCGCTACCGAAACATTTGCTCGCAGGATCGCCCGTCGAAAATGCGGAAGCACAGCGCTACGAGATCATCGCCGCGGTCGATTTTCTCGTAACCGGCATCTAGAGGATTTTCAATGAGCCGCTTTTTCGGAAAAGTCTGCCAGAACGGTTATGTGGTGCGCGACATCGAGGCCGCGCTGAAACACTGGACCGAAGTTCTCGGCATCGGCCCGTTTTTCTATATCGACCGTGTCCAATGCGACTGGTTCACCTATCGGGGCAAGCCTTCGCCGGTCGAGATGAGCATTGCGCTGGCCAATACAGGCGATCTGCAGATCGAGCTGATCCAGCAACGCAACGACGCGCCGTCGATGTATCTCGATTTCCTGAACGCGGGCCATGAAGGCCTGCAACACATGTCCTACTGGACGACCAACTATCAGGCAGATTACGACCGGGCGTTGGCCGCCGGCCACAAGGTCGGCCACGAAGGACAGATCGGCGGCGAGCAGGGGCGTTTCGTCTATTTCGACACCGAGACGCATCCCGGCACGGTGATCGAGATGTCGGATATCAGCGGGGCGAAGGGCAGGTTCTTCGCTCATATTCGCCGTGCCGCCGAGAACTGGGACGGGACGGACCCGATCCGCCCCGTCAAGTGACCGCTCAGCCGCAATAGACGCGTGTCACGACATCGTTGTCGTCGAGTTCGACGTTCAGACGGTCAGTGCGGTAGTCCTTGGTCACCATGTCGCCAGGACGGATGATGCGGATCGTCGCCACATTGCCGCCGGTCACCGTCTCCTTCGCATCGGCCCAGGGCCGCGCAACCCAGATAGCAAGCGCCTCGGCTGCGGCGCGGCAACCGGCCTCGGCCCTCTGGAACTCGGTCTGCATCTCGTCGCCTGCCGGATTCCCGTCATCGATCACATCCGAAGTCACGATACCCGCAGTCGCGTCCTCTCCCGCTGCCGTTTCCTCTTCCTTCTGGTCGCAAGCCGCGACCAGAAGCAGGCAGGACAACGCCAGCGCAGCCGACATATGTCTCATGTGAATGATCTCCCTTCGCCCCATCCCCGGGACCGCCAGCATGGCCGGAGCAGGGCTGCCACCGCAACGGTCTTTTCAGCGATCTTCTCCCTTCTTGACCAATTTCTTTAGTGTATTTACACTATGTATCTACACTAAATGGACGAACCCCATGGCACATGATCTCACGACCGACCAAGCCGAGCATCCCGACGTAGCACGTTATCGTGCAGCCCCCAGCGCGGCAGCGGAGTCCGAGACGCTATCGGCGCACTTCCTGCGCGATCTGATGATGGAATGCGGCGCCGACGATTGCGGCTTCGTGGCGGCGGACGATCCGTCGATCGGCCCGCAATCGGCATGGATCGAAGCATTGTTGCCCGGCGCCAGATCGCTGGTCGCGTTTGTCTGCCGCATGAACCGCGACACGGTGCGCACATCCGTCCGCTCGGTCGCAAACGAGGAATTTCATCAGACCTATGACGATGTGAACCAGGTCGCACGCCGGGCCGTGCGCCGGCTCGAAGAAATGGGTATCGGCGCCGTCAATCCCGCCGCCGCCTTTCCGATGGAGGCGCAGGCTTATCCCGCCGGCATGCGTGTCATTTCGCACAAGCCGATCGCCGAAGCCGCCGGCCTCGGCAAGATGGGCCTGCACCGAAACGTGATCCATCCGCGTTTCGGCAGCTTCGTCCTGCTCGGCACCATCGTCATCGACCGCGCGATCGACATGCCGTCCAAACCGCTCGACTATGCACCCTGCCTCGACTGCAAGCTCTGCGTTGCTGCCTGCCCGGTCGAGGCGATCGGGATGGACGGCACGTTCAATTTCTCGGCCTGCTACACGCACAACTACCGCGAATTCATGGGCGGCTTTGTCGACTGGGTGCATCAGGTCGTCGACGCCGAGGACGCCGACGACTACGACAAGCGCGTGACGCCGGGCGAAAGCGTCTCGATGTGGCAGAGCCTTTCCTTCAAGCCCGGATACAAGGCCGCCTATTGTCTAAGCGTCTGTCCGGCCGGCTCCGACGTGCTCGGCCCCTTCATCGAGGATCGTATCGACTATCGCAAGCGCACTCTCGACCCCCTCCTGGCAAAGCCCGAAACGGTCTATGTGCTGAAGGGATCGGACGCCGAAGAAAGCATTCCGAGGCGCCTCAAGACCAAGCAGATCAAAGTCGTTGATTACAGCATTTCCTCGGATGATCCCTTCAGCTTCCTGTTCGGCCTGACACTCACCTTCCAGCGCCGCAAGGCACGCGGGCTCGACGCGATCCTGGCGCTGATCATCTCCGACCGCGGACCGCTGACCGCAACCCTGCGCGTTCATGCTTCGCGCATCGAGATCGACTTCAAGGCGCCCGAGGTTTCCGACGCATCGTTGATGCTCGACTGGCAGACGCTGCAGACGATTTTCAGGGATGGTGTTTCGGTTGCCGACGCCATGGCGACGCACGGCGCGACGCTGACGGGCGACATCGCGACGGCGCAGGCGATCCGCAACTGTTTCCCGATCTATCGGGCGGCCGCGAGACTCACGTCCGTGCAATCAGGAGATGCAGCGACTTCCTGACGTCCGGCCAGTTGCTGCCGAGACTTTTTTCGATACTTGTCTGCGCCTTGTTCCAGAGCGGCAGCGCTTCGGTGAGCTTGCGGCGGCCGGCACGCGTCAGCTTCAGGCCAAGCGAGCGCCCCTCACCGGTCGGCACGGACTCGATCAGACCGGCCTCCTCAAGCAGCCTGACGTTGCGCACCAGGCTCGATCGCTCCAGCGCAAGCAGATCGGCCAGCGCCGAGAGCGATGTCATCCGACCCTCTTCGACGGCGATCAGCAAGGTGAATTGCGTGATCTTGAGACCGACCGGACGCAGCGCCTTGTCGTAGAGGCGCGTCAGCTTGCGTGCCGCCATGCGCACGCGCAGGGCCGCGCAGTTCTCACGAACATCCGCTTCTGTTGCTGCAGTCATGTCGAAACCCAAAAATGTATATACACAATACCAAATCATGGCCCAACGCGCAATTGCGGGCGCGGTGGGCCATCGATACCGATCAGAGGCTTCTACTGATTGACCTGCGCCTTCTTCACCGATGCCTCAACGACCGGGATTTCGTGGTCTTCGAGCGGCTTCATCCAGTTCTTCCGCATCAGCGCCGCCTCGATATAGGGCGCCAGGTCCTGCCGCTTCTTAGCCTCGCGTTCGGCAAGCTCCGCCTTGAACTCGGGCATCACCTCGGCGGCGAAGAGCTCCAGCGACTCGCAGATATGCGCATGCTTGTTGCGGCCGGCCTGTTGCATGAAGATCACCTGGTCGACGCCGGCATTCTGGAAGGCTCTGAGATGCGCCCGCATGTCGTCCGGCGTGCCGATGCCGGTGGCGATCGCATCGGCGCGCTTGCCGGCATCGATGATCTCCTGCGTGCGGTTGCCGCGTGCCTTGATGTAGTCGCCCCACATATCGGTGCGGCCCGGCACCGTGTCGTGTGCGACCAGCGCATTCAGCGCATAGCCGAAGAATTCGAAGCCTTCATGGCCGCGGCGGATCGCCTCGGCGCGGTCCTGATGCAGCGAGAAGTTCGAGACCATGGCGATGTTGGCGTTGACGCTGTGACCGATCGGCCGGCATTCCTCCGACTTGATGATGCCGTAATAGATTTCCGACCAGTGATGCGCTTCCTCCGGATCGAGGAAGGAAAAGGCCAGCGCGCCGACGCCCAGCGAAGCCGCGACCCTGATCGTGTCGCGATTGGTGCAGGCCATCCACATCGGCGGATGCGGGCGCTGCACCGGTTTCGGCAACACGTTGCGGCAGGGCATCGAGAAGTACTTGCCCTCGAAGCCCGGATAGGGATCGAGAACCATCATGTTGGCGATCTGCTCGCCGGCCTCAATGGCCATGGCGCGCTTTTCCTTGGCCGGAATATTGAAGCCGCCGAGCTCGAGCCGCGTTGCGCCCTCGCCGATTCCGAACTCGACCCGGCCATTCGACATGATGTCGAGCGTGGAGAGACCTTCGGCCGTGCGGGCGGGATGATTGTAGTTGGGGATCACCTGCCGGATGCCGTGCCCGAGTCGGATATTCTTCGTGACCGACGCGGCAGCGGCGAGAAAGACTTCCGGCGCCGAGGAATGCGAATATTCGTCAAGAAAGTGATGTTCGACTTCCCATGCGTGATCGAAGCCCAGCCGGTCGGCCAGCACGATCTGCTCCAGTGCCTCGTGGAAGAGCCGCGCCTCGTCGCCCTCGTTCCATGGCTTCGGCAACTGCAATTCATAAAACACGCCGAACTTCATCACGTCCCTCCCCTGTTCCGGTTTCTTGTTGGAGAGAGTATCGGCGATGGGACGGCCGGAATGCAAAGGGAGCTGGCACCGATCGGCCCCTATGGCGCACCTGACGCAGGGGAATGGCCAGAGGTCCGCCGGCGCATGCATTCCCGCTGCACCGCGCGGCGGCGCGCGGCATCGGCTTCGTCATCGAGGCGCTGGCGCAGCCGCTCATCGTCGAGCATGCGCAATTCCTCCTCCAGCGCCGCCATCTCCACTGCGCGGCGCATCACGTCCTGCGTCTCGTAGAAGGAACGCCGCACGCGCCGCCGTCGAATGCGGCGCCATATCGAGGCAATCGGCATGTCATCACCCGCCTGGCTGTCGCCGCCGCACAAACACCGCCAGGCGCCCGCCTTCGGCATTGTCGCGTTCTGCCGCGCGGCCGGCGCAACGTCCGACCCGCGCGATCACTCTTCCTGGTGACACGCCAGATAATACAGCCACTCAGGACCGCAACGTCAGTGCTTAACTCAATTGGATAACATCAATAATACAGCGGGTGGCTTTCCGGCCCGACACCATGGCCCATTTTGACGCGGCCGGCCGGAAACCGTCATATTGGCGCCCGGAGACTACAGGCCGGCCTGGCCATGATCCGGCGTTCGTGAGGGAACCGGTATGACGACACCGCTACAGATCGCCCATCGCGGCGGCGCGGGCCTCTGGCCCGAAAATACGATGGAAGCCTTCGAACGGGCCATTGCGATGGGCGCCGACGGCATCGAGCTCGACGTCCATCTCAGTCGCGACGGCCAGCTGGTTGTGCATCACGACGAAAGCCTGAAACCTGCCATTGCGCGCGGCGCCGATAAGCAATGGCTGCAGCGTCCGACGCCGTTGCTCAAGGATCTGACCCTCGCGCAACTTCGCATCTATGATGTCGGGCGGCTGCGGCCCGGTGCGGGCTATTCGTCACGCTATCCCGAACAGACATCCTTCGACGGGGCGCGCATTCCGCTTCTTGCCGATGTCTATGCGCTTGTCCGGCGCACAGCGAAACCCGGCTTCCGCCTCTATGTCGAACTCAAGACGGCCCTGCTCGACCTCACGCAATCGGCCGACCCGGCCGCCCTGGCCGACGCGGCCGTGGCGCTGACGCGCGCGCAGGGTCTGTCCGAAACCGTCACCTTCGTCTCCTTCGACTGGCGGGCGCTCAAGCGGGCCAGGGAAACCGCGCCCGACATCTGCAACGCCTTCACGACCCTGCCCTTCTTTCAGCTCGATCCGGCCGACCCCTCGGCGGCGCGGGACAAACCTGGATCGGAGGATGAGGCCATTCGCCGGGCATCAGCTGCCGGGGCGCCATGGACGGCCGGTTTCGACTGGCACAGACAACAAGGGACGCATTTCCCGGAACGCATGCTGCGCGCCATCGCATCGGGCCCCGCCGATGGCTGGTTTGCCTGGCATGGCGACGTCACGGTCGAAACGGCGGCGCTCGCGGCCGAACTCGGCCTTGCCGTTTCCTGCTGGACCGTCGACGAAGAAGCGGAAATGAAGCGGCTTGCCGCGCTCGGCGTCGAAGCGATCCTCACCGATCGGCCGGACCGCCTGAAGGCGTTGCTCGGATGAAAAAGGCCCGGCGGATCACCCGCCGGGCCTTCATTCGTCGCATGGCGGCAGCCGTTATTTCGGCGCCAGCACCATGATCATCTGACGGCCTTCGAGACGGGGCCAGGTTTCGACCTTGGCAATCTCCTCCAGCTCTTCCTTGACCTTGTTCAGGAGCTGCATGCCGAGCTCCTGATGGGCCATTTCGCGGCCGCGGAAGCGCAAGGTCACCTTCACCTTGTCGCCCTCCTCGAAGAAGCGATGGATCGCACGCATCTTCACGTCATAGTCATGCGTGTCGATGTTCGGGCGCATCTTGATTTCCTTGACCTCGACGGTCTTCTGCTTCTTGCGCGCCTCGTTGGCCTTCTTCTGGGCCTGATACTTGAATTTGCCGTAGTCGAGAAGCTTGCATACGGGAGGTTTCGCGTTCGGCGATACCTCGACCAGATCCAGTCCGGCCTCTTCGGCCATTCTGATCGCTTCATCGGTGGGGATGACGCCGCGCTTCTCGCCCTCGGCGTCGATCAGCAACACGGTCGGTTCATCGATCATTTCGTTTATGCGCGGGCCCTCTCGTGTGGGCGGCGCCTGCATCGGTCTGCGAGCTATGAACTCTTCTCCTTCAATCTGGCCCGGCCGCCGGATATGGCGTTTCGAGCGGTGCCGGGTCCCATGCAAGATTGCGCGGGATTGCGGGCTCCCGCCCGACGAAACCCGACTTCGGGTTCACTGACGGGCATTCCAAGGTGACAGCTATAGATTTCTCGGCCGCTGCCCGCAAGTCAAGAAAGTGGCGGGATTTCGTGACCGGGCGCGACGAGGCGCCATTGTGGCCTCGGCCACACACAAAAGCGCAGTCCGCGCGTCGCCGGACTGCCCTCCAGATCGTAGACCGCACCCGGACTTGCCCATGAAAGACGGCGGACGCGCGCCAGAAAAGCGGCGGCGCCCCGCGCAGCGCCGTCGGTCCAGACCTCGTCGGCAAGCCTGCCGGCCTGACCTGCGGCCATGCGCGTCGTCAGCAGGATCAGCCGCGATCCGGCATGACGTTTGCGCAGGGCTGCAAAAACAGCTGCCGCGCGTTCCGACCCACCGGCTCCAAACCAGATGACAATGATGGGCTCAGCGGCCAAGCAGGCGGTCATAGATACCAAGGGTCGTCTTGCACATGGACGCGACCGAATAATGCGCCGCCACATGAGCCTGCCCGCGCGCGCCCATCGCCGCACGGGCCTCACGCCCCCACGCAATCATCTGTTCCATGGCATCGGCCAATGCGCCCGCATCGCCCGGCGGTACGCAAAGACCCGTTGCAGCCCCTTCCGCCGTCAACACGGTTTCGCGCTGGCCGCCGGCATCGCTGACGATCACCGGACGTGCCGCCGCCTGGGCTTCGACCGCTGTCCGTCCGAAGGGTTCGGCCTCGATCGAGGGCGAAAGCACGATGTCGCTCAGCGCATAGGCCGCGCCCATGTCGTCGCAATGGCCGACAAGTCGAACATGTCGCTGCAGGCCGTCACGCGCGATCGCCCGGGCCAGTTCCGCCCGATACTCGTCGCGGCCCTGCGCATCGCCGACCAGCAGCAATGTGAAGCCCTCGATGCCGCGGGCCCGCAACAGACGTGCCGCCTCGACGGAGACGGCCTGCCCCTTCCAGCGCGTCAGGCGCGCCGGGTGAATGAAAATGACACCGGCGGCGCCATCGAGATTCCAGTGACTGCGCAGCGTCTCGATGCGACCCAGTGCGATGGCGGCCGGCGCCAATCCTTCGATATCGATACCGCGCGGCACGGTGAAGATGCGCGCCTCATCGGGTGCGTGAACGGCACGTATGCGCCCGGCGGTGAATTCGGAATTGGCGATCACCGCATCGCCGCGCGTCATCACCGAATTATAGAAGACTTTCAGGCGCGGCCTTTCATGCACACGCGAGTGATAGGTTGTCACGAAGGGAATTCCGGCGCGGTGCGCTGCGGCCAGTGCACTCCAGGCCGGCGCGCGGCTGCGCGCGTGAACGAGACCGATCTTTTCGCGCGCGATCAGCCGTGTCAGCCGTTCGACATTGAGCGCCATCACAACCGGGTTCTTCGAATGAACGGCCATTTCGACATGCCGCGCACCGGCCGCTTCAAGCTCGGCGACCATGCGCCCGCCCCGGCTCGCGACAAGCGCGTGACCACCCGCCGCGACAATGGCGCGCGCGACATCGACCGTCGTGCGCTCCGCACCGCCGGTTTCGAGCGCCGGCACAAGCTGCAGGATCGCGGCATTGCAGATATTTTCAAAAGCGTTGGACACGCGGACATCTCTGTTGGATGTATGACGGCAGCAGAAACGACAGCCGGCACAACAGACAATGACCGACGCTTCCCTTGCCCGCAAGCTCGACCGGCCCGGTCATGACGGCAGCGCGGGCGAAACGCTGGCCTGCCTGATCGACGCGCCCGCGACACCGGCCGGACCGACCGGCCTCACCTGGCTCGGCGGCTTCAAGTCCGAGATGACCGGCACCAAGGCGAGCGCCCTCAGCGATTGGGCGCAGGCGGCCGGACGGCACCTGCTGCGCTTCGACTACTATGCCCATGGCGCCTCCTCCGGCGACTTTCGCAAGGCAACCGTCGGACGCTGGCTCGACGATGCGCTGGCCGCCATCGATACGCTGGCGCAAGGCCCGCAGATTCTGGTCGGTTCCAGCATGGGCGGCTGGGTGGCGCTGCTCGCGGCGCTGGCACGTCCGGCGCGGGTCAAGGGGCTGGTCCTGATCGCGCCCGCGCCCGACTTCACGCAGGAATTGATGTGGGAGGGCTTTTCCGACGACATCAAATCGACGCTCGCACGCGACGGCATTTACCGCGCACCGTCCGAATACGACACGGAACCCTACGAAATCACCATGCGTCTGATCGAAGAGGGACGAAATCATCTGATCCTCGGCAAGCCGATCGTTCTCGACATGCCGGTTCGGATCCTGCAGGGCATGAAGGATCCGGACGTGCCATGGCAGCATGCGATGCGTCTCGTCGAAGCGCTGACGAGCGCCGATGTGACGATCGGGTTGAGCAAGGAAGGCGATCACCGCCTGTCGACACCGGCCGACATCGCGCGGCTGCAACAGACGATCGAATCCCTGCTTGCCGAAATCGAAGCCTAGTCGATCTGCGGCAGCATGCGGTCGGCCTTCTCGAAATAGGCACGGGCAAATTTCAGCAACTGACCATCGCTGGGATGATCGACCGTTTCGACACCGACAACCTTTTCGGCCAGCGGCGCATGCTTCGCCTGCAGGCGCTTCAGGAAACCGAGCTTCGCATTGGCCGGGCCGACGATCAGGACTTCGCCGATTCCATCGAGCTTCGCCGCCACTTCGTCGAAATAGGTCATGTCTTCCGACTCGCGCCAGCTTGCGCGTCCGCCGAGCTTGCTGTGGCCACGGCTGGTCGAGTGTTTCGGCGATATCGCCGTCGCATGGGCGTCATCCGCGTTGAAATCGAGGATGCGGGCTTCGTGATGGTCGATCCAGACGACGGCGTGGAAATGATGCGGCATAAGGCCTCCCGTTCTTGTTCGGCTGACTATATAGCAGGACCGCGCGCCGTCGCCCTGCGGCACAATGGCTCCGCTCAGGGATATGCCAGAAGCGCCTTCAGCCCTTCGCGATAGGTCGGATATTTGAGCGTCACGCCCAGTTCGTCACGGATCAGACGGTTCGAGACCCGCTTCGAATCCGCATAGAAGCTGCGCGCCATCGGCGTCAGTTCGGCCTTGTCGAAGGGAATTTCGGGCGGCGGCGGGCGTCCGAGAAGTTCGGCCGCATAGGCGACGACATCCTGCGGCGGGGCAGGTGCGTCGTCGCAGACATTATAGGCGGCCCCCGGACGGGGCCTGTCGATCGAGGCCTCGAGCACGGCCGCGATGTCGTCGACATGAATACGGGAGAAGACCTGTCCCGGCTTGACGATGCGCCGGGCCGTGCCGTCGAGGATGCCGCGCAACGGGTTGCGGCCCGGTCCGTAAATGCCGGCAAGACGGAAGATGTGCAGCGGCGCGCCGGTGCGGGTGGCGAAGGCGCGCCATGCCGCTTCGGCTTCGAGGCGCCGGCGGCCGCGCCGCGTACCGGGCGCGAGCGGCGTGCTTTCGTCGACCCAGCCGCCGCTCCGGTCGCCATAGACGCCGGTGGTCGAGAGATAGCCCATCCATTCGAGCTGCGGGGCAATGCGGGCGATGTCGGCCGCATGCATCGCCAGAACCGGATCGCCGTCCGCGCCCGGCGGCACCGACAGCAGCAGATGCGTCGTGCCGGCAAGTGCCGAGGCCGGATCGGCCAACGGATGGTCGCCGAAAATGAAGCAATCGATTCCCTCGGCGCGCAGACGCGCTGCCTTTTCCTCGTGCCGGCAGGTCCCCGCAATGGCGAAACCGCGCGCGGCGAGACGGCGGCCGAGCGCGGCAGCGCTGAAGCCGTAGCCAAAGCTGAAAAGGCGCGGGTGCAGGTTCATCGCCATCCTGTCCATGGTTTCACTTGCCAGATTGTACAGCCTGAACGAGGCTGGCGCGCATGAAAGCGTTTGTCCTGCCGATTTTCCTTCTGGCCGCCCTGCTCGCCGCCCCGCCCGCCCGGGCCGAGGCCACCTACGAGAGCTGCGCCGCGCTGGCCGAGCGCGACCCCGAGGCGGCGCTCAACATGGCGCAAACGCTCAAGCTTCGCCGCGGCGAGGACGAAGCCGCCGGGATGCATTGCGAGGCGCTGGCGCTTGTCGCGGCGGGACGGCCGGCCGATGCGGCGCCGGTGTTCTATGAGCTTGCCGAGCGGATGGTGCAGGCGGCCGACGAACTCCGCGCGCCGGTCTATGCGCAGGCCGGCGATGCCTGGGCGCTGGCCGGCCAGCCGGCACAGGCGCGGCGCGCCTATGACCAGGCGATCGCCCGCATGCCCGACGCGGCGCCCTACCGGCTCGGGCGGGCGCGGATGCAGGCGCTGGAGGAAGACTGGGAGGGCACGCGCGACGACGCCGCCGAGGCGCTGGCGCTCGATCCCTGGCTGATCGAGGCGATGCTGCTGCGGGCGGCCGCCAACCGCGTCCTGGGCTTTCCGCAGGCCGCCCTGGTCGATGCCAACAAGGCGGTCGAGGCGCGGCCGCATGATCTCGAGGCGCTGGTCGAACGCGGCCGCGTGCATCTGGCGCTGGGCGACCGCCGATCGGCCTGGGCCGACTGGCAAAGCGCGCTCGACTATGCGGCCGCCACCGGACGCACGGATCACCCCGCCGCCGCGGCCGCGCGGCAATATCTCAGCCGCTGACGCGCCGCCATTCGGCACGCACATCTTCATCCGACTCCCTCTCGAGCGCAGCGGCAGCGCCCTGGCGCAATTCCTCGTCTGCGCCCAGTTCGGCCAGTGCCCAGACCGCCATGCCGCGCACCAGCGGCGAGGCGTCGGCCAGCAGCGGCCGGACGATAGCGGCAAGCGCGGCATCGCCTGTATTGCCGATGGCGATCAGCACATTGCGGATGAAGCGGTCGCGGCCGATACGCTTGACCGGCGAGCCGGAAAAGCGGGCGCGAAAGCCGGCATCGTCGAGCCGCGCCAGTTCCGCCAGCAGCGGCGCCCGCAGATCGTCGCGGGCGACGAAGGCGGCCTCGCGTGCCGATTGCGCGAACTTGTTCCAGGGGCAGACGGCCAGACAATCGTCGCAGCCATAGATGCGATTGCCCATGGGTTTGCGGAATTCGAGTGCGATCGGGCCCTTGTGCTCGATGGTCAGATAGGAAATGCAGCGCCGCGCATCGAGCTGGTAGGGCGCCGGAAACGCCTTTGTCGGACAGATGTCGAGACAGCGGCGGCAGTCGCCGCAACGGTCGTCGTGGCGCGCATCGGGCGCGAATTCGAGCGTGGTCAAGATCGCCCCGAGAAAGAACCACGAACCGAGCCGGCGCGAGACCAGATTGGTGTGCTTGCCCTGCCAGCCGAGACCGGCGGCCTCAGCCAGCGGCTTTTCCATCACTGGCGCGGTATCGACAAAGACCTTCACCTCCGCGCCGCTGGTTTCGGCCAGCCAGCGCGCCACCATCTTCAGACGTTTCTTGACGAGGTCGTGATAGTCGCGATTGCGCGCATAGACCGAGATCGCCGCGCGGTCGCGCCGCGCGAGCAGTTCGAGCGGGTCGCTGTCCGGCCCGTAGGTCATGGCCAGCATGATGACCGATTTCGCCGCCGGCCAGAGTGTCAGCGGATCGGCGCGGCGCGCGGCGGTCGCCGCCATCCAGCCCATGTCGCCCTGGCGCCCTTGCGCGAGCCAGGCCGACAGGCGCGCCGGCAGATCGGGACGCGCATCGGCCCGCGCGATCCCGGCATCGTCGAAACCCGCTTCCTTCGCGCGCCGGAAAAGTTCGGCACGCAATCCGTCGAGCTCGGTCGCGGCGTCAGAAGTCGAGATTGGCATAGAGCTTGGGCGGCGGCATGCCGGGAATGTGGTCGGCCAGAATCTGGCGGAAGCCGGGGCGCGACTTGATGCGGACATACCAGTCCTTGGCGCCCTGGTACTGGCTCCAGGGCACGTCGCCGACATAATCAAGACAGGACAGATGTGCCGCCGCCGTCAGATCGGCCAGCGTCATCGCCTCGCCGGCCAGCCAGCTGCGCGTTTCCATCAGGTAGCAGATATAGTCGAGGTGATAGCGCAGATTGTGAAGTGCGGCGCGCACCACCGGCATCTCCGGCGCCCCGCCGCCTTCCGCTGCGCTCAGAAACCGCCGCGTCACCTTTTCGAACAGCAATCCGTCGCTGACCTCCATGGCAAATTTCCGGTCGAACCAGTCGACCAGGCGGCGCGTCTCGGCGCGCTCGCGCGGGTTTCCCGGCAACAACGCGACGTCGGAAGCGGTCTCTTCGAGATATTCGGCAATCGCGGTCGCGCCGCAGATCGGCTCGCCCTCGTCTTCGACCATCACCGGCACTTCGCCGGCCGGATTGAGGGCCAGGAATTCGTGCCGCCGCTCCCAGTCGCGCTCCTCGACCAGCTCGAAAGGCAGGCCCTTTTCGGCCAGCACCAGACGCACCTTGCGGCAGGCGGGCGAAATCGGAAGATGATAAAGCTGGCGCATCGGTCCTTTTATTCTTCACTCGGCGTTGCGCGGAGAGCCTGGGCTCAGCTTGCGTTGGCGCGCTCGAACTGCCCGGTGCGGCGGAAGCGATAGAGATAGGTCGGCAGCACGGCGGCAAGTGCCGTCGGCGCGATGCCGAGACCTTCGAGCGTGCAGCCCTCGGCCTTCGCCGCATCGCTCGCCACATTGTCGAGCGCGAGAAGGCGCAGCTGGTCGAGGGTCAGCAGCGGATGGGGCAGCAATTGCAGGACGGCCGCCTGAACACGCGCCAGCGCGAACGGCACCGGCACCAGCAGCCGCGACCGGCCGGTTTCATGCAGCACGATTTCCATCAGTTCACGGAAGGTCAGCACCTCCGGTCCGCCAAGCTCATAGGTGCGACCGGCCGCGTCGCCGCGCTCGAGCACGCGCACAACCGCCTCGGCGACATCCTTGACATAGACCGGCTGGAAGCGCGTCGCGCCGCCGCCGATCAGCGGCAGGATCGGCGAGAGCCGCGCCATGCCGGCGAAGCGATTGAAGAAGTCGTCTTCCGGACCGAACACGATCGAGGGCCGCAGCACGACGGCACCCGCAATCACCGCGCGCACGGCGGCCTCGCCTTCGGCCTTCGAACGGGCATAGGTGGAGGGGCTGTCGGGATCGGCACCGATGGCCGACATCTGGACGAAGCTGGCAATGCCGGCCGCCGCCGCGGCGCGGGCGACGCGATCGGCGCCTTCGGCCTGCACGGCGGCGAATTTCTGCTTGCCGCTTTCATGCAGAATGCCGACCAGATTGACGACCGCATCGGCGCCTTCGACCGCGGCGGCCACCGAGGCATCGTCGCGGATATTGGCCTGCACCGGCTCGACCTGACCGACCACGCCCATCGGGCGCAGGAACTGGGCATTGTTGGGCTGGCGTACCGCCACGCGCAGGCGATAGCCGCGCCGGGCCAGCGCCTGCACCGTATGACGGCCGACAAAGCCCGAACCGCCGAATACCGTGATGGTGGCGCCCGGCCCCGGATTCGCCCTGCTGGTCGTCTCGCCCGTCCCGTCTGCGCTCATTCTTGCCTCTCACATCGTCTGCCGGCAGCCCGGCAAGCCTCTTGCCGGCCGGTCACCGCGCCGGCCGCTCCCTAGATAACCCATCGGCGGCGCGCGGCAAAGAGCGGGACGGGCGGCGAAAGATGCAAGATCGCCACGCCGCAACGGGTCTCCTCCATTGACATTGTCAGAGCCCCTATTTAAGCAACGCAGCAAGTGCCCAGGTGGCGGAATTGGTAGACGCACCAGCTTCAGGTGCTGGCGCTCGCAAGGGCGTGGAAGTTCGAGTCTTCTCCTGGGCACCATTCCTTTCAGGCGGCGGCAACCGGTTTCCTGACCGGATCGCCCGCTGCCCGCCCTTCGGGGCCAAGCGGAGCCAGTACATGGCGGTCACGCTGCACAAGGGCGATCTGCCGGACGGCCTGGCCTTCGGCAGCAGCGTCGCCGTCGACACCGAGACGATGGGCCTCAATCCCGCGCGCGACCCGCTCTGCGTCGTGCAGCTGTCGGCGGGTGACGGCAACGCCCATATCGTCCAGCTCGATCGCGGCACCTATCGCGCACCCAATCTGCGGGCGCTGATGGGCGATGCGTCGGTCCTGAAGATTTTCCATTTTGCCCGCTTCGACGTTGCGACGATCCAGCGCCATCTCGGCGTCGTCACCGCGCCGGTCTATTGCACCAAAATCGCCTCGAAGCTGGTGCGCACCTATACCGACCGGCACGGGCTGAAGGATCTGGCGCGCGAACTGGTCAATGTCGACATGTCGAAGCAGCAGCAAAGCTCCGACTGGGGCGCCGAAACGCTCAGCGAGGCGCAACTGGCCTATGCCGCCTCCGATGTTCTCCACCTGCACGAAATCAAGACCATCCTCGACGACATGCTGGCCCGCGAAGGCCGCACGGAGCTCGCCAAGGCCTGCTTTGCCTTCCTTCCGGTCCGTGCCGCGCTCGATCTCGCGGGCTGGCCCGAAGAGGATATTTTCGCGCATTGATCCGGCAACGGCCCGCAGGAACGGCACGTCCGCACCCTTCGTTGACGCTGTGCGGCGCTGACGCGCATACTTGCAACCCGGCGGGGCTTCGGGCTCGGGCGATGTGGAGCAGATACGTATGAGCCAGGGGTCCGGCGAGACCGAGACCGGCGAAGGAGCGACCCGGTTGCGGCCGGCGCGCGCCGCGGGCGCCTATCCGCGGCCGCGCGGTCCGGCGCGGCCGCAAAGCCGCTACAGCTATTTCGTGACGCTGATGAAGGTGGCCCTGCCGCTCGGCGCGATCGCGCTGCTGGCGGTCATCCTCTCCTATTCGGGTGTCTTCGAGAGCGACGACCGGCTCGATGTCGCCTTTCGCGAAATCGAGACGCGGCCGGACGACCTTCGGATGGTCAGTCCGCGCATTGCCGGCGTGACGCGCGAGGGTCGTCCCTATGTCATCAGCGCCGACAATGCGACGCAGGACGCCAACCGGCCCAATTTCGTGGTGCTGGAGAATATCAGCGCCGAAATGAAGCGCGACGAGGCCGCTGGCATGGAAAGCGAATGGATCACGCTGACGGCAGCGGGCGGACTTCTCGACTCCGAAAGCCAGACGCTCGAACTGACAGAAACGATCGACATCGCCACGGCGCAGGGCTACGCCTTTCATGGCAGCCGGGCCACCGTCGATTTCGAGGCGGGCACCGTGACCAGCGACCACGAAGTCACGGGCGAAGGCCCGCTTGGCACCTTGCGTGCCGACCGCATGACGGCCGATCATACGGGGCGTGTCATGCGCTTCGAGGGCCGGGTGAAATTGCTGATCCATCCCGATCGGCCGAGCGAGGGGGACTGACATGAGGGCGAGGACTGGGGGGATGAAGGCTGCCGCAGGGCGGCGGGCGGCGCTTGCCGGGCTTGCGCTGCTGGTCGCCATGGGGCTCGGCAGCGCGCCGGCAGCGGCGCAATCGTCGGGTCTGGTCGGCGGCGGGTTCGCCAATGATCCCAAACAGCCGATCGAAATCGAGGCCGATGCGCTCGAAGTCGAGGATGCCAGACAAAGCGCCACTTTCACCGGCAATGTGCTGGTGACACAGGGCGAGGTCCGGATGCGGGCCGACCGGCTGGTGGTCTTCTACGCCTCGAGCCGGGCCGGCGGCGGTTCGGGCATCGAACGTATCCGCGCGACCGGCAAGGTCCATATGACAGCGCCCGACGACCAGTCGGCCAGCGGCGATTGGGCCGATTACAAGGTCGAAAGCCGGCAGATCGAGATGGGGGACAACGTCCTGCTGCGCCAGGGCGAAAACGTTATCCGCGGCGCGCGACTCCATGTCGATCTCGACAGCGGCAAGGCCCGCGTGGCCGGTGGCACCCCGTCCGAAACTGGCGGAACGGGCCGGGTTCGCGGGCTGTTTCACCCCGGCGGAGACTGATACCGGGCCGAAAGGGCTTGGTTAATCGCTTCACTTCATACAATTTTAATGCCAAGTACCGTTTGATGGCATCGATTAATGAAGTGGGGACCCTATGACGGGTGAAACGGGGCTGGGCAAAGAGGCGGGGGGCGCAGACGCGCGTCCGCTTCTGGTCGCCGACAATCCGGGGCTTTCTGTCGAGAAGATCGGCAAGAGCTTCAAGGGGCGGCCGGTCGTGCGCAGCGTCAGCTTCCATGTCCAGCGCGGCGAGGCCGTCGGCCTTCTGGGCCCCAACGGCGCCGGCAAGACGACCGTCTTCTACATGATCACCGGTCTTATTCAGCCGGATTATGGCACGATCCTGCTCGACGGGCAGGACGTGACCAATCTGCCGATGTATCGCCGCGCGCGGCGCGGGGTCGGCTATCTGCCGCAGGAAGCCTCGATCTTTCGCGGCATGACCGTCGAGCAGAACATCCGCGCGGTGCTTGAGGTGGTCGAACCCGACCGCGACCGGCGCGAGGCCGAACTCGACGACCTGCTGGCCGAATTCTCGATCACGCATCTCCGTCGCACGCCGTCCATTGCGCTTTCGGGCGGCGAGCGGCGGCGCGTCGAGATCGCCCGGGCGCTGGCCACGCAGCCCTCCTTCATGCTGCTCGACGAGCCCTTTGCCGGCATTGATCCGATCGCCATCGGCGATATTCGCGATCTCGTCGCGCATCTCAAGGATCGCGGCATCGGCGTGCTGATCACCGACCACAATGTTCGCGAGACGCTGGAACTCATCGACCATGCCGTCATCATTCATGACGGCGCGGTGCTCATGGAGGGCGAACCTTCCGCCATCGTGGGCAACGAGGATGTGCGCCGGCTCTATCTCGGCGAGCGGTTCAGTCTGTAGGCGGGGAGGCGGCACGGATCATGGCGCTGGCACCGCGACTCGAGATGCGCCAGGGACAATCCCTGGTCATGACGCCGCAGCTCCAGCAGGCGATCAAGCTGCTGCAGCTCTCCAATCTCGAACTCGCCGAATATGTCGACCAGGAACTCGAGCGCAATCCGCTGCTGGAAAACGGCGTTGCCGAAGCCGACCGCGCGAGCGAGCGCGAGACGCCGGCCGAAACTCACGAACAGGTGACGACCGCCGAGACCTCGTTGACGCTCGCCGATGACGGGCCGCTTCCCGACCGCGGCGGCGATCTCGATACCGATTACGACAATGTCTATGCCGACGAGGCGCGTGCCGACGCGCAGAACAATGCGGCCGCGGCAGAGACGCCGGGCGCGCAGGGTTCCGACTGGCAGAACATGCGCACCAGCGGCGGCGGCGGCGGCGGGGATGGCGATTACGATTTCGCGGCGACGCTGACCCGCGAGGCGACGCTGGCCGAACATCTGACCGACCAGATGAACATGGCGCTGAAGACGCCGGGCGACCGCATGATCGCGGCCTTCCTGATCGACCAGGTCAACGAGGCCGGCTACATGACCGCGGACATTGCCGAGGCGGCCGAACGGCTCGGCGTCGATGTCGAGGATATCGAGGCGGTGCTCGGCGTGCTGCAGACCTTCGAGCCGACCGGCATCTGCGCCCGCAATCTCAAGGAATGCCTGGCGCTGCAGCTGGCCGAACACAACCGGCTCGACCCGGCCATGCAGGCCTTTCTCGACAATCTCGAACTTTTCGCGCGGCGCGATTTCGACATGCTGATGAAGCTGACCGGCGCCGACCGCGACGACATCGCCTCGATGATCGAGGATATCCGCAGCTGCAACCCGAAACCGGGCCTCGCGTTTGGCGGCGAGCCGGTGGTGCCGGTCATTCCCGACGTCTTCGTGCGCGCGCGCTCCGATGGCGGCTGGGCAGTCGAACTCAACACCGAAACGCTGCCGCGCGTGCTGATCAACCAGCAATATTACGCCGAGGTCAGCCAGTTCTCGAACGACCCCAAGGCAAAGGCCTATCTGTCGGAATGCCTCAACAATGCCAACTGGCTGGTCAAGAGCCTCGACCAGCGGGCGCGCACCATCCTCAAGGTCGCCTCCGAGATCGTGCGCCAGCAGGACGGTTTTCTGGTGCATGGCGTGCAGCATCTCAAGCCCTTGAACCTCAAGACCATCGCCGAGGCGATCTCGATGCATGAATCGACGGTCAGCCGTGTCACCGCCAACAAGTACATCGCCACGCCGCGCGGCATTTTCGAGCTGAAGTATTTCTTCACCTCCTCGATCGCATCGTCGGAAGGCGGCGCGGCGCATTCGGCCGAGGCCGTGCGTCACCGCATCAAGGAGCTGATCGATCGCGAACGCGCCGATGCGGTGCTGTCCGACGACAATATCGTCGACATCCTGAAGGGCCAGGGCGTCGATATCGCCCGGCGCACGGTCGCCAAGTACCGGGAAGCGCTCAACATTCCTTCCTCGGTGCAGCGCCGGCGCGAAAAAAAGGCCTATGCCTGAGTCGGGAAAAAGCCCTTCGGGAACGCCGCAAACAGCCTGTATATTGTTGAAAGAGAAGGGGTTTCCGTCCCGTTCCGGCATCCGGTTGACACCCACGATGCAGGCCACTAGTTTCCCCTCGCTCAAAAGACCCCCGGAGCATTTCCGGGGCGAGGCGGTGGACACGGGGCACAGGGTTTCCGGAACGCGCCGGGTCCGGGCAACCCCATCAGGCAGCAGCCGTCGTTTGTAGCGTAGCGACCCGGAAAGGTCTTTCATGCAGGTTCAGGTCAGCGGCCATCATCTCGATGTCGGAGATGCGCTCCGCGCCCATGCGACCGAGCGCCTTCAGGCGGCGGTGGCAAAATATTTCGACCGCCCGGTGGACGGTCAGGTCACCTTCAGCAAGCAGGGCCACGAATTCCGCGCCGATGCCTCGGCGCATCTGGCGTCGGGCATGCGCGTCAACGCCCAGGGCGCGGCCAACGAGGTCTATGCTTCCTTCGACGCGGCGCTGGAGCGCCTCGAAAAGCGGCTGCGCCGCTACAAGCGCCGGCTGAAGAACCACAATCACAACAACAAGGCGACGCTCCCGGCCGAGAGCTTCCCCTCCTTCGTCATCGAGGCGGGCGACGAGCACGAGGAAGTGCCGGAAGACGCGCAGCCCGTCATCATCGCCGAGGGCACGACCGCCGTTCCCGTCTTCTCGGTCGGCGATGCGGTGATGCAGATGGATCTCGGCGACGTGCCGGTGGTCATTTTCCGCACCAGGGCCGATGGCGGCCTCAACCTGGTCTATCGCCGCGGCGACGGCAATATCGGCTGGATCGACACCGGCCGCGATACGGCAAAGGCTTGACGAACTGAAAGCGAACCCGACCATAGCCGGGGCTTCCCGGATGACGACCGCGCCTCATGCACGCCGCATGACGCCGCGCGCCGTTGCCGCCGCCCCGCAAAACAGGATCCGGATCATGGAGCTTGAAGATCTGGTGCAGCCGGAGGGGGTCATCGCCCACCTCAAGGTCACCAGCAAAAAGCAGGCACTGCAGGAACTCGCCGAACGCGCGGCGAAACTGACAGGCCTTTCGGAGCGCGCCATTTTCGAAACCTTGCTGGAACGCGAGCGTCTCGGCTCGACCGGCGTCGGACAGGGCATCGCCATTCCGCATGGCAAGCTCGGCGAGCTCGACCGGTTGCACGGGCTCTTCGCGCGGCTCGACACACCGATCGATTTCGAATCGGTCGACGATCAGCCGGTCGATCTGATGTTCCTGCTGCTGGCGCCGGAATCGGCGGGCGCCGACCATCTCAAGGCGCTGGCGCGGATTTCGCGCCTGCTGCGCAATCCGGCCGTGGTCGAAAAGCTGCGTGCCTCCGACGATGCCGCCGCGCTTTTCGCCATCCTGACCGAACCGGCCGCCACCAGCGCCGCCTGATTCCATCCGCATGAAAATCAAAAGCCCCGCTCTCGCGAGCGGGGCTTTTTGTCGGGTAGAAAGAGCGGGACATCACCTGCGGTGGCTGTTCCCTCAATGCACGCTGAGCGGTTCCAGGTCGTACTGGCGCGCGCCGGCAAAGGCTGCGTCGCGATCGTCGAGCACGGCCATGCGCACGCCATTGGCCGCATGCACCGCGTAAAGTCGCGTGTCGGCCGGCAGATTCAACTCGTCGCCGATCTCGCTTTCGATCTCGCCGGCCAGCACCTCGCGCACATAGACGATGTTGGGCACGCCGACATTGGCGAACATCTCGGGTGTCAGGGCGCGGAGATCCTCCGTGCCCCAGCCGGTGTTCGGGTCGCCGTCGGTGGCAAACTCATTGTCGGTTTCATTGCGCATTTTCTTCACTCCTTTCCACCTCCTTCAACGAAGCGAGGGGGTTACTCCGTCGCAGCGGCGCGATGCGCCTCCGGCGCCTGCCGGCGGCCCGCCGCCGGCCTTTCCTCGGCGATCTCGACCTTGATGACGCTTTTCCGCGGCTCGGGTCGTTCGAGATCGATCTTCAGCAATCCGTTTTCAAGCCGGGCGCCCATTACCTGCATGCCGTCGGCCAGCACGAAAGCGCGCTGGAACTGGCGCGCTGCGATGCCGCGATGCAGATAGGTACGATCGTCCTCTTCGCGCTGCCGGCCGCGAATGACCAGTTCGCTGTTCTCGACCGTGACGCTCAGTTCGTCGCGCGAAAATCCGGCAACCGCCAGCGTGATCCGCAACGCCTCGCCCGCCGTCGCGCTCAACTGCTCGACATTGTAGGGCGGATAGCCGTCCGAGCCCTTGGCGGCCCGCTCCAGCAATCGCTCCATCTGCTCGAAGCCCAGCAGGAACGGGCTGTTGAACTGAATCATGCGTATCGTCTCCAAAGCCCTGTCTGCAAAGCGACTTTGTCGTCCGGCCCTTGTGGCGCCGTTGGTTATTATGTGGGGATTCGCCTTTTGCGTTGCAAGCAGGCGGCAAAACCTGCCGGATTCCGCCGATTTTCCGGTACAGCCGCAGCGGCGACGGCCCGGCGTCATCAAATCGCCGCACCTGCGCGCGACAAGGGACGGTCGCAGGCGGGGGCGCCGGAAAACGCCACAAAACGAAAGTCACGCAGGCCATGCTCGAACTCTCTCCCCTTCCCTATGCCGAGGACGCGCTCGCGCCCCATATGTCCGCCGAGACGCTGGCCTTTCACTATGGCAAGCATCACAGGGGCTATGTCGACACGGTCAACCGGCTGGTCGACGGAACCGCGCTCGCCGATCTCTCTCTCGTGCCGCTCATCCGCCAGCTAGCGGGCGACCGCGCGCAAAGAACCCTTTTCAACAATGCAGCGCAGGTCTGGAATCACGACTTCTACTGGCGCTCGATGTCGCCCATGGGTGGCGGCCGGCCCAATGGCGCATTGGCGGCGCAGATCGAGAGCGATTTCGGCGATTACGCGAAATTCCGGCAGACCTTCCTGGACGCATCGCTTGGCCAGTTCGGCTCGGGCTATTGCTGGCTCGTTGCCGGCGCGGGCGGCCGGCTCGGCGTCTATGCGACACCCAATGCCGAAACGCCGGTCGCCGACAATGAGGAAGTGCCGCTGCTGACCGTCGACCTCTGGGAGCATGCCTATTATCTCGACCACCGCAACGCGCGCGGCGCCCATATCGACACCTTCTTCGATCATCTGGTCGACTGGGATTTCGCGGCGGCCAATCTGGCCTCGATCGCTTCGCTCGATCCCGGCAGCGATGTCCCGGCGGGAAAATTTCTGGTCAAATAGCCGCTTGGTCGGCGCCGCCGCATTTGACAGACTGTGCGCCGGCTGAAGGCGGCGAACGGGGGATGGTGCGTGGAGACGGAGACGATCGAGGCGGAGCGCGTCTCCTATAATCCCAAAGCCATTGTCGCGGGGCTCGCCATTGCCGGTCTGATGCTGGCGCTGCCGGCGCCCGACGGGCTGTCGCCCGAGGGCTGGCGGCTGGCGGCGCTGGTCGCGCTGATGGCGATCTGGTGGGTCACCGAGGCGATCCCCGTCTATGCCACCGGTCTGATGCCGCTGGTCGGCTTTCCGCTGCTCGACATTGCCGGCATCGGCGCGGCGGCCGCGCCTTATGCCAATCCGATCATCTTCCTGTTTCTCGGCGGCTTCCTGATCGCGGCCGCGATGCAGGCGACGGGGCTGCATCAGCGCATCGCGCTGCATGTGCTGGCGCGTACCGGCACCGGCGCCCGCCAGCTTGTCGGCGGCTTCATGCTGACGGCCGCCTTCCTCTCGATGTGGGTCTCGAACACCGCCACCGCGGTGATGATGGTGCCGATTGCGATGTCGGTGATCGCGATCACGGTGGCCGATGACGGCCGCCATGCGCCGCGCGGCGGGCTCGATGTGGCGCTGCTGCTGGCGGTCGCCTATGGCGCCAGCATCGGCGGCATCGCGACCCTGATCGGCACGCCGCCCAATGCCTTCCTTGCCGGCTACATGGCGCAGGAGCACGGGCTCGAGATCGGCTTTGCGCAATGGATGGTCTTCGCGCTGCCGCTGTCGCTGGTGATGCTCGCCTGCTGCTGGCTCACGCTGACGCGGCTGGCCTTCCCGCTCGACCCGAAGCCGATCGAAGGCGTCGCCGCGACGCTCGGCCGGGCGCTGGACGATCTCGGTCCGATCCGGCGCCCTGAAAAGACCGTCGCCGCCGTCTTCTTCTGCGCGGCCGCCGCCTGGATCGCGCAGCCGCTGATCGCGACACTCGTTCCGAATCTGTCGGACACCGTCATCGCGATCCTCGCGGCGCTGGTGCTTTTCATCATCCCGGCCGGCGGCGGCAAGCCCGCCCTCAACTGGGAGCATGCGAGCCGCGTGCCCTACGGGCTGTTGCTGCTGTTCGGCGGCGGTCTCAGTCTTGCCGCCGCTTTCGGTTCCACCGGCCTGGCGCTCTGGCTTGCCGGCGGGCTCGGCGCGGCGGCGGGCCTGCCGGCGATCCTCGTCATCCTGCTGATCGTCGCGACCATCGTCTTCCTGACCGAACTGACCAGCAATATCGCGACGACGGCCGCCATGGTGCCGCTGCTCGCCGGCGTCGCGGTCGGCGCCGGCATCCACCCGCTGCTGCTCTGCGCGCCGGCCGCGCTGGCCGCCAGTTGCGCCTTCATGCTGCCGGTTGCCACGCCGCCCAATGCGGTCGTCTTCGGCGCCGGCCATGTCACGATCCCGCAAATGGCCAAGGCCGGCATCTGGCTCAACATCTTCGCCATCGTCACGGTGACGCTGATGGCCTATGCGTTGCTGGGCCTGGCCTTCCCGCTACTGGGCTGAGCGTTACTTCCACCCCGCCCGGTCGAAGATGCGCACCGCTTCGGGCTGGTTGCGGCCCAGCGCGGCGGCGTTCAGCGTGTCTTCCCGGAACGGGCCGAAGGCGTTGAGCGGCGTGTCGATCTCGATGCCCGGCACGGCGGCATATTCGTGGTTCTGTTCGCTGAAGGCGCGCTGCGCCCAGTCGCCGGTCAGGAACTCGATGAAGCGCACCGCATTGGCGCGGTTGGGCGCATTGATCAGCACGCCGGCGCCGCCGATATTGACATGGGTGCCGCGGCCTTGCTGATCGGGGAAGACCAGACCGATCGCTTCGGCCACCGCGCGGTCTTCGGGATTGTCCGAGCCGAGCAGCCGGCCGACATAATAGGTATTGACCAGCGAGATGCGGCATTCGCCGGCCGCCACTGCGCGGATATTGGCGGTGTCGTTTCCCTGGGGCGGGCGCGCGAAATTGGCGACGACGCCCTTGGCCCAATTCTCGGCTTCCTCCGTACCCTGATGTTCGATCAGGGCGGCCAGCAGCGACAGGTTGTAGATATTCGAGGAGGAGCGCATGCAGACCGCGCCGCGATTGGCGGGGTCGGCGAGATCGGCGTAGGTGTCGAGCTTTTCGGGGTGGCTCTGCGCCTTGTTGTAGATGATGATGCGGGCGCGCTTGGAGAGGCCGAACCACAATCCGTCCGGATGGCGCAGATGTTCGGGGATGCGCGTCTCGAGAATTCCGGATTCGACCGTCTGGAACAGTCCCTTCTCCTCGGCACGCCAGAGACGGCCGGCATCGACCGTGATCAGCAGGTCGGCCGGGCTGTGCGTGCCCTCGCGTTCGATGCGCGCGATCAGCTCGTCGCTGTCGCCTTCGATCAGATTGATCCTGATGCCGGTCTCTTCGGTGAAGCGGTCATAAAGCGCCAGGTCGGTGTCGTAGTGCCGCGCCGAATAGATGTTGAGTTCGCCTGCTTCGGGCGCGCCAGGGGTGTCGGCGCGGGCCCCGACCATGGCCGACAGGACAAGACCGAGACAAAGGAGACCGGCAAGGAGACGAGACATGTGCACTCCAGAGTGACCAGGGGGCGGTCCGGAGTTCGGACCCTGTTGATAACGACTATCATTCGCGGACCTATCACGTCATGTGACAGATTTTTGACAGTTTGATGACAGTCAGGACCTGGCGGCGAAGATGAAGCTGCCTTGCGGCTCGAATCGGACGGCCGCGCTGGCGCCGATCTTCAGTCCGCCCAGTTCGGGCACGCGGGCCCGCAGCGGCTCCAGGGATGGCGCGGCGGCGGCCGAAAGCAGCACCAGCCAGTCCCGGCCCAGAAAGCGCAAGTCACTGATCCTGAAAGTGTTTTCGGCGCCTTCTGCCGGTTCCAGCCGGACCGCTTCGGGGCGCACGATGACCTCCGCGGCGGCGCCGTCGCGGAAATCGGGCGCCGGCACCGCGCCATAGGCGGTCACCGCCTCGCCGCCCAGCACGGTGGCCGGAAAGCGCTGCGCCTCGCCGAAAAGCGAGGCCACAAGGGCACTTGCGGGATGGGCATAGAGTTCGGCCGGGGTCGCGCATTGGGCAATGCGGCCGCTCTCCATCACCGCGATCCGGTCGGCGATTTCCATCGCCTCCATCGGGTCGTGGGTGACGACAAGTGTAATAACGCCAGCATCTTTCAGCGCACGGCGCGCTTCCTCGCGCAGGCTGCGGCGGCGCGTGACATCGACGCTGGCAAAGGGTTCGTCGAGCAGCATCGCGGCCGGTTCCGGCGCCAGCGCGCGGGCCAGCGCGACGCGCTGCTGCTGGCCGCCCGACAGGGTATGCGGGTAGCGCGGTTCGAAGCCGGAAAGGCCAACGGCGGCAAGCCTTTGCGCAATGATGCGGGCCTGTTCCTCCTTCGGGCGGCGGTTGATGCCGAAGGCGATATTCTCGGCCACCGTCAGATGCGGAAAAAGCGCATTGTCCTGGAAAACCATACCGAAGGGCCGTTTCTCGGGCGGCAGCGCACGATGCGGCATCGCCAGCACGGCGCCATCCAGTTCGATCGTTCCTTCCTGCAGCAGCTCAAGCCCCGCGGCCAGCCGCAACAGCGTCGTCTTGCCGCTGCCCGAAGGCCCCAGAAGGCAGAGAATCTCGCCCGCGCGCGCCTCCAGCGAGACGCCGGACAGCACCTGAAGCGCACCATATCTGTGTCCGACATTGCGGAACGCCAGCGTCATGCCTGCCTTACCATGCCCTTTGCCGCGAAACTCTTGCAAATGCGTAGCAAAATTACTTTGCCGCAGAGAGCGGTATTTGTCACAAAGGCCGCATGGCAGTCACGGAAAAAGATCGGATTTCCGCCGGGATGAGACGTCGTGTCGCTTCGGGCTGGACGCTGGGGGCACTTGCGATTGCACTGGTGCTGCTGGCGCCGTCGCTGACGGTGCTGGCCAGCCTCGCCTTGCCGGCCAGCGAAAACTGGGCGCATCTGCGCGCCACGGTGCTGCCGGGCTATGTGACCAACACGCTGTGGCTGATGCTGCTGGTCGCGCTGATGGCCGGCACGATCGGCGTCGGCACGGCATGGCTCGTCGTTTCAACGCGTTTTCCGGGGCAGCGCCTGTTCAACTGGGCGCTGGTGCTGCCGCTGGCAACGCCGGCCTATATCATCGCCTATGTCTATACCGACCTGCTGGCCTTTGCCGGCCCGGTGCAGACGGGCCTGCGCGCGCTGACCGGCTGGAGCGGCGGCGACTACAGTTTTCCCAATATCCGGTCGCTGCCGGGTGCGGCGATCATGCTGAGCCTCGTCCTCTATCCCTATGTCTATCTGCTCGCCCGCACCGCCTTTCAGCGCCAGTCGGCGGCGCTGTTCGAAGCGGCGCGCATGCTCGGCGCGCGGCCTTGGCGCGCCTTCTTCCGCGTCGCGCTGCCCTGCGCGCGACCGGCGATCGCCGGCGGCCTGGCGCTGGCGCTGATGGAAACGATTTCCGATTTCGGCGTCGTCGACTATTTCGCCGTGCCGACACTGACCACCGGCATTTTCCGCACCTGGTTCAGTCTCGGCGACGGCCTGGCAGCGGCCCAGATCGCCGCCTGGCTGTTTCTCTTCGCACTGGCGCTTGTCATGATCGAGATGGTGAGCCGGCGCGGCCGTATCGCCAATCCGCTGGCGCGCGACATGGCGGCACGACCGGCATCACTCAGAGGCGGCCGGGCATGGGCGGCCAGCGCCGCTTGCGCGCTGCCGGTCATTCTCGGTTTCGTCCTGCCCGCCATCGTTCTTCTGCGCTATGCATTGAGCGCGGGCGATCCGCTGCTCGGACGCAGTTTTCTCGATTTTGCCTCGAACAGTCTCTTCGTCGCGGGCATCGCCGCTGCGATCGCAACCGCGCTGGCGCTGCTGCTGGCTTATGGCGAAAGGCTGCACCCGACGCCCTTCAACCGGATTTCGATCCGGCTGGCGACGCTTGGCTACGCGCTGCCGGGCGCGATGATCGCCATCGGCATCCTGACACTGACCACCGATATCGACCGGGCGCTCTCCGGTCTTGCCGAAACGCATCTCGGCTTTTCGCCGGGCCTGCTGATTACCGGCTCGGCGGCGGGACTGGTTTTTGCCTATGTCGCCCGTTTTCTGACCGCCGCCTTCAATGCCTGTCACAGCGGACTGGAGAAGATTCATCCCGCGCTCGATGCCGCCGGCCGCAGTCTCGGCGCGTCGCCCGGGCGCGTCCTCGGCGCCATTCACATTCCGTTGCTGCGCGGCGCACTCGCCAGCGCTGCCCTGCTGGTGTTCATCGACGTGATGAAGGAACTGCCCGCCACGCTGCTGCTGCGCCCCTTCAATTTCGAAACGCTGGCGACGCGAACCTATCGACTCGCCTCCGACGAGCGGCTGGCCGAGGCGTCGACAGCGGCCCTGACCATTGTCGCGCTCGGGCTCATTCCAACGATCCTGCTCAGCCTTTCGATCGCGCGATCGGGCATCCGGCCGCCCGCGCCGCCCGTCATGACTGAAACCGCACACGCAAATGTGACGCCTTCGGCCGCCTGAACGGTCCGAAAACCGCCGGTCTTGCTTGAAATCGCCGCCCCGTCGGCCAAACTTGACCTGCTGTCACAATTCAACCGGATGATGACGCGATCATTCGTTTCCTTCTCGCCCGCGAACCGGAGCTTCCATGCGTCTGTCGATGCCTGCCGCCATGCTTCTCTCCGCTGCGTTTGCAACCGCAGGTCTTTCGGCCGCGGCGGCGCAGGAAAGGTTGCAGAACGTGATCGTGGCGCCGGCCATCATCGACCGTTTTGTCGACCAGGTCGAAGCGCTCGGGACCACCTTCGCCAATGAAAGCGTCACCATCACCGCCAATGTCTCGGACAAGGTGGTCGAGATTCTTTTCGAGGACGGACAGCAGGTCGAGAAGGATCAGGTCCTGGTCCTTTTGCGGCGTGAAGAGCAACGCGCGGCGCTGGAGGCTGCGGAAGCCATTCTGAGCGAGCGGCAGACCGCCTACAACCGCGCGCGCGAGCTCGAAAGCCGCCAGTACACGACCACCGCGCAACTCGATGAACGGCGCGCGGCGTTGCGTGAGGCCGAAGCCAATCGCGACGGTGCCAGAGCGCGGCTCGACGACCGCGAGATCCGCGCGCCCTTCGACGGCGTGATAGGTCTGCGCAATATCAGCCCCGGTACGCTGGTAACGCCCGGCAGCGTGATTACGACGCTCGACGATCTCGATCCGATCAAGCTCGACTTCACGGTGCCCGCCGCCTATCTGGCCAATATACGGCCAGGACTCGAAATCCGCGCGACGACGACCGCGTTGCCGGAGAAGGAGTTTCGCGGCACGGTACGCAGCGTCGCCACGCAGGTCGACCGCGTGACGCGGTCTATCACCGCGCGCGCCTTCATTGCCAACGAGGACCATGCGCTGAAGCCGGGTCTGCTGATGACCGTCCGGCTGCTGAAGAATCCACGCGACTCGATCGTGATCCCGGAGGAGGCGCTGGTGCCATCGGGCATACGGAATTTTGTATTCGTCATCGACCGCGATACCGGCATCGCCGAACGGCGCGAAATCGAAACCGGCGGGCGACGACCCGGCGCCGTCGAGGTGGTGAGCGGGCTCGAACGCGGCGAACTCGTCGTCACGCATGGCACGATGCAGGTGCGCGACGGCATGACAGTCAATATCGTCAAGGAAGAAACACCGGAACAGACGCTCGGGCGGCTCGGCACGACGGTCGTCCAGTAGGATGTGAGGGACGGAAGCCATGAAACTCTCCGACGTTTCGGTTACTCGGCCCGTCTTTGCCGCCGTCATCAGCATGCTGCTTGTGGCGTTCGGTCTCGTCGCCTTCGACCGCCTGCCCTTGCGCGAATACCCCGACATCGATCCGCCGATCGTCTCGATCACCACCGATTATCGCGGTGCCGCCGCGGCCGTGGTCGAGACGCGCATCACCGAGGTCATCGAGGAGCGCATCGCGGGCATCGAAGGCATTTCCTTCGTGCAGTCCTCAAGCACGGACGGGCGTTCGCGCATCACCATCGAGTTCAATCCGGAACGCGATATCGATGCGGCGGCCAACGACATCCGCGATCGCGTGTCGGGCATACTCGACATGCTGCCGGTCGAGGCCGATCCGCCGGACATCCAGAAGGCCGATTCGAGCGATGACGTCATCATGTGGCTCAATGTCGTCAGCGACCGCATGTCGATGCTGGAACTGACCGACTATGTCGAACGCCACCTCGTCGACCGCTTCTCGACGCAGGACGGTGTCGCCCGCGTGCGCCTGAGCGGTGCGCGCAGCTATTCGATGCGAATCTGGCTCGACCGGACGGCGCTGGCGGCGCGCGGCCTGACCGCCGGCGATGTCGAACAGGCATTGATCTCGGAGAATGTCGAGTTGCCGGCCGGCAGCATCGAATCGGTGCAGCGTCAGTTCACCGCACGTGTCGAGCGCGGGTTTCGCAGCGAGGATGATTTCCGTCAGCTCGTTCTCGGCCAGGGTAGCGACGGGTATCTGGTGCGGCTCGGCGATGTCGCCCGGGTCGAGCGCGCGGCGGCCGAAGAACGGACCTTCTTTCGCGGCAACCGGATACCGATGGTCGGCATCGGCATCATCAAGCAATCCCAGGCCAATACGCTGACGGTGGCACGCGCGGCCAAGGCCGAGGCCGACCGCCTTGCACCGGGTCTGCCCGAGGGGATGGAGATCCGCCGCAGCTACGACACCAGCGTCTTCATCGAAGGCGCGGTCAGCGAAGTCTACAAGACGCTCTTCATCGCAATCGGCCTCGTCATCCTCACGATCTACGTTTTCCTGGGCAGCGCGCGGGCGACGCTGGTGCCGGCCGTCACCGTGCCGGTCTCGCTGATTGCACCCTTTCTGGTTCTGTTCGCGCTCGGCTTCTCGGTCAATCTGCTGACGCTGCTGGCGCTGGTGCTGGCCATCGGACTGGTCGTCGACGACACGATCGTGGTGCTCGAAAACATCTATCGCCGCATGGAGGAGGGCGAGACCCCGCTCGTTGCCGCCTATCGCGGCGCGCGGCAGGTGGGTTTCGCCGTCATTGCGACCACGGTGGTGCTGATTTCGGTCTTTGTGCCGCTGGCCTTTATTGAAGGGGCGATCGGGCGGCTGTTCTCGGAGTTCGCCATCACCATGGCAGCGGCTGTTGCCTTTTCCAGCCTGGTCGCACTCAGCCTGTCGCCAATGCTGTCGTCTAAAATTCTCCGCCCAACGTCCAATCACTCCCGCTTCAACATTGCGGTCGACGCAGCCTTCGAACGGCTGAAGACGCGCTATCGCGAGGCCCTGGCGCGCGCATTGGGTCGGCCGTCAATCACGGTGGCGGTCTTTGGGGGTCTCGTGATCACCGCGCTCGGTCTCTTCATCGTCATTCCATCCGAATATGCGCCGCGCGAGGATCGCGGCATCTTCTTCGTCCTCGTCAACGGACCGGAAGGCGCCTCGTTCAACTATATCGAGGAGTACATGGACGAGATCGAGGACCGGCTGATGCCGCTGGTCGAGAGCGGCGAGATCAACCGCCTGCTGGTCCGCGCCCCGCGCAGCTTCGGCAATCTGTCGAGTTTCAACACGGGCATTGCCGTCGTCGTGCTTGCCGACTGGAGCGAAAGGCGTTCGGCCTGGGACATCATGGCGGATGTGCGCGCCCGCCTTGCCGACCTGCCCGGCGTGACCGCCTCGCCGATGATGCGGCAGGGCTTCGGTCGCGGCGCCGTCAAGCCGGTCCAGTTCGTGATCGGCGGCGGCTCCTACGAGGAGCTTCGCGAATGGCGCGACACGCTGATCGCCGCAATCGAGGCCGATAATCCCGGCCTGATCAATATCGACCACGACTACCAGGAAACGAAGCCCCAGCTTCGCATCGAGATCGACCGCAACAATGCCGGCGATCTGGGCGTTACGGTCGGGAATATCGGCCGGACGCTCGAGACGATGTTCGGCTCGCGCCGGGTAACGACCTTCGCGGCTGGCGGTGAGGAATATGACGTCATTCTGGAGGGCGAGCGCTCCGCCCAGCGCACGCCGAGCGACATGAGCAACATCTTCGTTCGCTCGGAGCGGACGGGCGAGTTGATCCCGCTGGCCAACCTCGTCACGGTGACGGAGGCGGCCGGTCCGGCAAGCCTCAACCGCTACAACCGCATGCGCGCCATTACCATCGACGCCAATCTGGCCGACGGCTATACGCTCGGCGCGGCGCTGGCACATATGCGCGACCTTGCCCGCACGCATCTGCCGCCGAATGTCGCCATCGACTATCGCGGCCAGTCGCTCGACTTCATGCGCGCGGGCGGCGCGCTCGGCTTCATCTTCGTGCTCGGTCTGGTCGTCGTCTTTCTGGTCCTGGCCGCGCAGTTCGAAAGCTTCGTGCACCCGGTCGTCATCATCCTGACGGTGCCGCTGGCCATTACCGGCGGGTTGTTCGGCATCTGGATCTCCGGCGGCACGATCAATCTCTACACGCAGATCGGACTGATCATGCTGGTCGGCCTTGCCGCCAAGAACGGCATCCTGATCGTCGAATTCGCCAACCAGCTGCGCGACGAAGGGCGGGCCTTCGGCGAGGCGCTGATCGAGGCTTCTGCCATTCGCCTGCGCCCGATCCTGATGACGGCGATCACCACCATTGCGGGGTCGGTAGCCCTGATCCTCTCCTTCGGCGCCGGCGCCGAGACCCGGACCGCGATCGGCGTCGTCATCTTTTCCGGTGTCATCGCCACGACCATATTCACCCTGTTCGTGGTGCCGGTCGCCTATCAGGCACTGGCCCGCGGCACCGGATCGCCGAGCGACACGCGGCGCCGGCTCGACGCCGAGATCGAGCGGCTTGAGGGTGCCATGCAGCGACCGCGACCGATGGAAGGAGCGGAATAGAGACTGATGCGCCAAAGCCCCGTCCGTTTCGGCAATGCCCAGGAACTCGCCGACGCCATCCTTGCGCGGGTCGGGCGAAAGATCGTGCTGGCACTGCCGCTGGGGCTTGGAAAACCCAATCACATCGTCAACGCGCTGACCGCGCGCGCGATCGCCGATCCCTCGATCTCGCTGCGCATTCTGACCGCCCTGACGCTCGAACGGCCGCGCGCATCGAGCGAACTCGAACGGCGCTTTCTCGAACCGGTCAGCGGGCGGCTCTTCGCCGACTATCCCGAAATCGAGTATGCCTCTGCGCTGCGCCAGGGAAATCTGCCTGCCAACATCGAGATCCATGAGTTCTTTCTTCTTGCCGGACGGTGGCTGGGTTCGCCACGCCAGCAGCAGAACTACATCTCGGCCAACTACACGCATGTGGCGCGCTACATTCTCGACCGCGGCGTCAATGTGCTGGCGCAGCTGGTCGCGCCTCCGGATCGCACCGGCGACGGCTTCAGTCTGAGCTGCAATCCCGATGTCACGCCGGACTTTCTCGATGCACGCCGCGCCGGCCGTGCCGATTTCGTTTTCGCCGGGCAGGTCAACGAAGCCCTTCCCTTCATGGACGGGCAGGCCGAAATTCCCGCGAGCGAGTTCGATTTCATGCTCGAAGGCGACGATTTCCAGTTTCCGTTGTTTGCGCCGCCGCGCGAGCCCGTCACGCAGACCGACTATGCGATCGGGCTCAACATCGCCGGCCTCATCCCCGACGGCGGAACGCTGCAGATCGGTATCGGCTCGATCGGCGATGCGGTCGGCCAGGCGCTGGTGCTGCGGCACCGGCACAATTCAGTCTGGCGCGGGGCACTGGAACGCCTCGGCAGCAAGCCGCACGAAGCCAGCCCTTTCGGAGAAGGCATCTACGGCGCCAGCGAAATGCTGGTCGAATGTTTTCTCGACCTGATGGAAGCCGGCATCGTCAAGCGCGAAGTCGAGGACGCCTTTATCCATGCCGGGTTCTTTCTCGGGTCGCGCAATCTCTATGAGCGGCTTCGTGCCATGAGCCCGGAGGCACGACGCCGGATTGCGATGGTGCCGGTTTCCTTCGTCAACGATCTCTATGGCGACGAAGCGGGACGACGCGCGGCACGAAGGGGCGGCCGTTTCATCAACACGGCGATGATGGCAACGCTTTTCGGCGCTGTCGTGTCGGACGGACTGGATGACGGGCGTGTCGTCAGCGGCGTCGGCGGCCAGTACAATTTCGTTTCACAGGCCTTTGCGCTTCCCGATGCGCGCTCGGTGATCGCGCTGCGCGCCACGCGCGAGAAGGACGGCAAGACGATGTCGAACATCGTCTTTTCCTATGGCCACCAGACCATCCCGCGCCATCTGCGCGACATCGTGGTGACCGAATATGGCGTGGCCGATCTGCGCGGCAGAACCGACGCCGAGGTCGTTGCCGCGATGCTCAACGTCACCGATTCCCGCTTTCAGCAGGAATTGCTCGCGCGGGCGAAGAAGGCCGGAAAGATCGCAGCCGACCACAAGATTCCAACGGCGCATCAGAACAACCATCCCGAGCGCATCGGCAAGGCGCTGGAAGCCGCCAAGGCCGACGGACTGCTGCCGCTGTTTCCCTTCGGCAGCGACTTTACCGAGGTCGAGCAGACGTTGATGCCGGCGCTCGGCCGGCTGTCGCGCGCCTCGAAGCGGGAGCTGGCACGCCTCGCCCTGAAGGGCGGTCCCTTGAATGCGGCGGCTAATGCCGGTCTCGAGCGGATGGGGCTCGCAAAGCCTTCGTCGTTCAGCGAAAGGCTTTATCGGCGCCTCTTGCTGGCCGCGCTTGCCGACCCCAGCTAGACCATTGTCGCCACGCACGCCGGGAGGGACCCGCCATGATCGATCTCTATTACTGGCCAACGCCCAACGGCAAGAAGGTCACGATCCTGCTCGAGGAATGCGGTCTCGACTACAAGCTGATCCCGCTGCATATCGGGCGCGGCGACCAGTTCAGCCCCGAATTCCTGAAGCTCAATCCCAATCACCGCATGCCGGCCATGATCGATCATGCGCCGATGGGCGGCGGTGCGCCGATCGGGATTTTCGAGTCGGGCGCGATGATGATGTATATCGCCGAGAAGGCCGGGAAGTTCTTCCCGCAGGACCCGCGCGGCAAATATGAAGTCACCCAGTGGGTGATGTGGCAGATGGCCAACCAGGGACCCAAGCTCGGCGAATGCGGTCATTTCCGCCGGTTGCGCGACCGCGAGGGCGACCAGTCCTACGCCGTGCGGCGCTTCACCGACGAGGCCAACCGTCTCTATGGCGTCATGAACAACCGCCTCTATGACCGGCCCTATATGGCGGGGGATACATACACGATCGCCGACATGATCTGTTACCCATGGGCGGTCAACTGGAAGGCGCAAGGTCAGGACATCGAGGAATTCAAGCACTTCAAGCGCTGGCTCGAGGAGATCGGCGCGCGGCCGGCCGTGCAGCGCGGCATGGCAGTCGGCAGCGACCTTTCGATGGACCTTTCCCAGATGACAGCTGCGGAGCAGGAAGCGGTCCGCAGGATGCTCTACAACCAGCGCGCACGACCGGCCCCCGACGCCTGAAATCGCTTTGCGATGCAGTGTGGCGCCTATGCCGCAGTGCAAAAAAATAAATCGGCCTTGGCCAGAAACTGACGCTGGGCTCTTGGAATCCAATATATCGGGCATATATAGGCTCGATATATCGGCCTGACATATAAGCGGCCGCGGCAAGGATACCCCGATGCAAGTCACAACGCTCTGTCTCGGCGCGTTGGTTTTTGGCGAAGCCACAGGCTACGAGATCAACAAGATGTTCGAGGATGGCCCCTTCAGCCACTTCCTCGATGCCAGCTATGGCTCGATCTATCCGGCGCTGACGCGGCTGACGGAGGAGGGCCTTGTCACCTGCAAGGAAGAGCAGCAGGAGCGGCGTCCGGACAAGAAGATCTATGCCCTGACCGAAAAGGGCCGCCAGAGCCTGCGCGACGCTCTGCATATGCCGCTGGCCGCCGACAAGTTCCGCTCGGAGTTCCTTTTCGCCGTGCTGTTTGCCCATTTGCTGCCGCGCTCGCGTGTGGCGGAACTGGTCGACCAGCGGCTGGCCGAGATGAAGGCCAAAACGGAAGAACTTGGGCAGCGCGATCCCGACGACACGCCGGGCATGGATTTCGCCCGCCTCTATGGCCACGCCGTCTATTCGGCCTCGGTGTCCTTTCTCGAAAACAACCGGCATCTGATCGAAGAGATCGCGGTGAACGACACGCCGCAGGAAGCCCCCAAATCGGTACAAACTCATGTTTGAGCGTCAGCGTCATTCCATCGAACAAGCGGCCGGCAAACTCAACCGATCCCAGCTGATCGCAATCGGCATTGCGGTGGTGATTGCCGTCTGGTTCGTCAGCGGACTCTTCGGCGGCTCGAATGGCGCCACCGACGAGATGACAGCGGCCGAACGCGATGCGGCGAATGCAACCGTTCCGCAGGTGCGGGTCGTCACTTCGACCGCCGCGACCCGGCAGGGCATGGTGACCATCCGCGGTCGCACAGCGGCAAAGCGTGCCGTCGAAGTGCGGGCGGAAACGCAAGGTACGGTGTCGGAACTGCCGGTCGAGAAGGGCGCGCCGGTCAAGGCCGGCGATGTGCTGTGCGGGATCAATCTCGATGCGCGCGACGCCCAGCTCGCCGAGGCGAAGGCGTTGGCGCGGCAGCGGCAGCTCGAATATGACGCCTCGCGCCAGCTGGCCGCGAAGGGCTATCGCGCGCCGACCGCGGCGGCAGCGTCGCGGGCCGCGCATGACGCCGCACAGGCAAGACTGAAGCAGATGGAGATCGCGGTCAGCCAGACACGGCTGGTCGCCCCTTTTGACGGCATATTTGACGACCGCCGCGTCGAAATCGGCGACTATCTGCGCATCGGCGATGTCTGCGGCCTTGTCGTGGAACTCGATCCGCTGCTGGTCGTGGGCCAGGTCGCCGAAGACCGGGTGAGCGTGCTGAGAATCGGCCTGCCGGGCCGGGCGCGGCTGATCACCGGCGAAACCGTCGAGGGCACGGTCAGCTTCGTGGCCAAGACCGCCGACCCGGCGACCCGCACCTTCCGCGTCGAGCTCGAAGTCCCCAATCCCGACTACAGGATGCGCGCCGGCATCACGGCCGAAATCATGGTGCCGGGCGACGAAATCCAGGCCCATCGCATTCCCAGTTCGGTGATCGCGCTCGACGATCAGGGCGTCGTCGGCGTCCGCACCGTCGACGAAGAGAGCCGCGTCCGGTTCAATGCGGTCCAGCTCGTGGACGACACGCCGGATGGCCTTTGGGTTGCCGGCCTGCCGCCAACGATCAAGCTGATCACCGTCGGCCAGGACTACGTGATCGAAGGCCAGAAGGTCGAGGCGATGCCCGTGCCACTGCTGGGAGCCGGGTTGTGAACGCATTTATCGACGCCATCCAGGGACGTACCCGCACCGTCATGACGACGATGGTGCTGATGGTCGTTGCCGGCATCATCTCCTATGTGACGATCCCGAAGGAAGCCGATCCCGACATTCCGATTCCGATCTTCTATGTCTCGATCACGCATCAGGGCATTTCGCCCGAAGATGCCGAGCGGCTGCTGATCCGTCCGATGGAAACCGAACTGCGTTCGCTCGAAGGGCTCGAGGAAATTCGTGCCACGGCCTCGCAGGGCCATGCCGGCATCGTGCTCGAATTCGACGTCAGCTTCGACAAGGACAAGGCGCTGCAGGATGTGCGGGAGAAGGTCGATCTTGCCCGCGCCAAGCTTCCAGCCGACACCGACGAACCGACCGTGCGCGAGTTCAACGCGGCGCTGTTCCCTGTGCTGATCGCCACGCTTTCGGGCGAGGTGCCGGAGCGGACGCTTTATGAGGCCGCCCGGCGGCTGAAGGACGAGATCGAAGCCGTTCCGACCGTGCTGCAGGCCGAGCTGATCGGCCATCGCGAGGAGCTTCTCGAGGTTTCGATCGATCCGGCCAAGCTCGAATCCTACGGGATCTCGCAGGCCGAACTCATCAATATCGTGACAATGAACAACCGCCTGGTCGCAGCGGGCAGCATCGACACCGGCCAGGGGCGCTTCTCGGTCAAGGTTCCGGGCCTGTTCGAATCCCGTGAAGACGTCCTGACCCTGCCGGTCAAGGTCTCGGGCGACGGCATCGTGACGCTTTCGGACGTCGCCGAGATTCGCCGGACCTTCAAGGACCCGGACGGCTATGCACGTTTCAACGGCCATCCGGCCATCGCCATCGAAGTCACCAAGCGGATCGGCACCAACATCGTCGACAACAACCGACAGGTACGCGCGGTCGTCGACGAATTCACGGCCGACTGGCCGGAGGCGATCCATATCGATTTCACGCTCGATGCCTCAAGCTGGATTCATCGTTCGCTCGGTTCGCTCCAGTCCTCGATCACGACCGCCATCGTGCTGGTGATGATCGTCGTCGTGGCCGCGCTCGGCCTGCGCTCGGCGCTGCTGGTCGGCATCGCCATTCCGACCTCCTTCATGATCGGCTTCCTGTTCCTTTCGGTGACGGGTTACACGGTCAACATGATGGTCATGTTCGGCATGCTGCTGTCGGTGGGCATGCTGGTCGACGGCGCCATCGTGCTGGTCGAGTATGCCGACCGCAAGATGTCGGAAGGACTCGAACGCCGCGCAGCCTACGGCCTTGCGGCCAAGCGCATGTTCTGGCCGATCGCCGCCTCGACGGCGACGACGCTCGCCGCCTTCCTGCCGATGCTGCTGTGGCCCGGCGTCAGCGGCAAGTTCATGAGCTATCTGCCGATCACGCTGATCGTCGTGCTTTCGGCCTCGTTCCTGACCGCCCTCGTGTTCCTCCCGGTGCTCGGTTCTCTTGTCGGCAAGGCCGAGAATACCGACAGCGACGTGTTGCGACTTCTGGCCGGTGCCGAGACGGGCGACATTCGGGCGCTGCCCGGCTTCACCGGCGCCTATGTCCGGATGCTCGACAAGCTGATCCACTATCCAGGGCGCATTCTCGCGGGAACGGCGGTCATTCTCGTCGGCACGATCGCGCTCTTCTCCAACTTCAACAATGGCGTCGAATTCTTCGTCGACACCGAGCCGGAGCAGGCCATCGTGCTGGTCAGCGCACGCGGCAATCTCTCGGCACAGGATACGCTGGCACTGGCACGCGACGTCGAGGAGATCGTGCTCTCGACCGAGGGCGTGCGGACCGTCTTCACACGCTCCGGCCCCGGCCTCGGCTCGGGCCCGGTCGGGCGCGGCGACGTGCCGAAGGACCTCATCGCGCAGCTGATGATCGAGCTGAAGCCCTATGAGGAGCGCCCCAAGGGCGACGTCATTCTCGACCAGATTCGCCAGCGGACCGACAAGGTGCCCGGAATCAAGGTCGAACTGCGCAAGGTCGAGGACGGTCCGCCGACCGGCAAGGACATCCAGATCGAACTGACCTCCAACGACTACGGCCAGTTGCTGCAGGCAGCGGCCACCATTCGCGATCATCTCGACCGGAATGTCGACGGGCTGATCGATGTCGAGGACGGACGGCCGCTGCCAGGCATCGAATGGGTGATGAATGTCGACCGGGAACTCGCCGGCCGCTTCGGCGCCGACGTGACCTCTGTCGGGGCGACGATCCAGCTCGTCACCAACGGCATCCTGATCGGCAAGTACCGGCCCGACGATGCGCAGGACGAAATCGACATCCGGGCGCGGTTTCCGGGCGATTATCGCGTTCTCGACCAGCTCGACCAGCTGCGTGTCCAGACGCCGCACGGCCTTGTGCCGATCTCGAATTTCGTCACGCGCAGCGCCCAACCGCAGGTCGGCACGATCGAGCGGATCGACGGCTACCGGCAGATCATGGTCAAGGCCAATACCGCCTTCGACCGGGAAACGCAGAGCAAGATCAATATCGACGAGAAGACGCGCGAGATCCAGGAATGGGTCGAGGCGCAGGATTTCGGCGCCGGCGTGCGCGTGCGCTTCCGCGGCGCCAATGAGGAACAGGCCAAGGCATCGAGCTTCCTCGGCGGCGCGCTGGTCGGGGCGCTGTTCCTGATGTTCGTGATCCTGCTGACGCAGTTCAACAGCTTCTATCATTCGGTGCTGACGCTTTCGACGGTCGTGCTGTCGACGGTCGGCGTGCTGATCGGCATGATGGTCACGGGGCAGCCGTTCTCGGTCATCATGACGGGCACGGGCATCGTCGCACTGGCGGGCATCGTGGTGAACAATTCGATCGTGCTGATCGATACCTATCAGCGCCTGCTCGGCGAAGGCATGAGCGCGGTCGAAGCCGTGCTGCGAACGGCCGGCCAGCGGCTGCGTCCGATCATGCTGACCACGATCACCACCATGTTCGGGCTGCTGCCGATGGCGCTGCAGATCAATCTCGATTTCGCGGCACGGGAGATCGTTTTCGGCGGGCCGGTCGCGGCCTGGTGGGTGCAGCTGTCGACCGCGATCATTTTCGGCCTCGGCTTCTCGACGCTGCTGACGCTGGTGCTGGTGCCGGTGCTGCTGGCCGCGCCGTCGGTGGCGCGCGAAAGCCGGCTCAGCGGCACGCGGCCGGGCGGTGCGCGGCCGGCGCTGCCGGCGATGCTGCGCTGGGGCAGGCGCGCCGACTGACGGCGCCTATTCGGCGGCGACCGGATTGACCAGGCGGCCGACGCCCTCGATCTCGATCTCGATCGTGTCGCCGGGCTTCATCCAGACCGGCGGGGTGCGGGCGAAGCCGACGCCGGCCGGCGTGCCCATCACCAGCACGTCGCCGGCCTCGAGCGTCAGACATTCGCTCAGCAGCGCGATCGTCTCGTCGACCGGGAAGATCATGTCGCGCGTATTGGCGCTCTGCATCGTCTGGCCGTTGAGGCGCGAGGCGATGGCGAGCCCGGCCGCGCCTGGCGGCAGTTCGTCCGCCGTCACGAAGGCCGGACCGAAGGGCCCGGTGGCATCGAAATTCTTGCCGATGGTCCATTGCGGCGTGCGGCGCTGATAATCGCGCACCGAGACATCGTTGAAGCAGCTGTAGCCGGCGACGTAGCCGAGCGCGTCGCCGCGAGCGACATGGCGCGGCACGGTGCGGCCGATCACGGCGGCGAGTTCGGCCTCGAAGTCGAACTGCTCGGAAACGCGCGGGCGGATGACGGGCCGGCCATGGCCGACCAGCGAGGTTGCGCCGCGCATGAAGAAATTGGGATAGTCGGGCTTCTCGCGCCCGCCTTCCGCCGCGTGTTCGGCATAGTTGAGGCCGAGACAGATGATCTTGCCCGGCCGCGGGATCACCGGCAGCAGCGTCAGCCCGTCCAGCATCAGGCGCGGCGCCGAAACGGCCGCCTCGGCCGCCGCGGCCAGCGCCGCCGGGCCGGCGCGCAGCGTGTCGCGCAGCGTCCGGGCCCCGAGATCGGCGACCTCGCTGCCCTCGACCAGACCCAGCCGCGCCTGCCCGGCCGCTTCGAATGTCACGAACCGCATCGCCTTCTCCCCTGCTGCTGCCGCTTTATCTCACGGGCCGGGCGGCGGCGCCAGATCGCAACTTTTCCTGCGGCGCCATGCATGCGAGGCTGGGATCCCGATTCGCTTCCTCTTCCCGGACAGCCCCCCGATGAATGTTCCCGCACCCGCGCGGCAGGTCCTGAAAGACGTTTTCGGCTTCGATGCGTTCCGCCCCGGCCAGGAGGAGGCCATGCGCGTGCTGCTGTCGGGCCGCCATCTCCTCACCGTCATGCCGACCGGCTCGGGCAAATCGCTCTGCTTCCAGGTGCCGGCGCTGGTGACGGGCGGCCTCACGCTCGTCGTCTCGCCGCTGGTGGCGCTGATGCAGGACCAGGTCGCGGCGCTCCGGCTGGCCGGCGTCGCCGCCGACAGCATCAATTCGGCGCAGTCGCGCGAGGACAATGTCGCTGCCTGGCGCCGCGCGGCTGCCGGCGAGACGCGGCTCCTCTATCTCGCGCCCGAACGGCTGATGACCGCGCGCATGCTGGCCGCGCTGCAGCGTCTCGACGTCAAGCTCATCGCGGTCGACGAGGCGCATTGCATTTCGCAATGGGGACCGGCCTTCCGGCGCGAATATGAGGATCTGGCGCGGCTGCGCGACCTCTTCCCCGGCGTGCCGATCGCGGCGCTGACTGCGACCGCCGACGAGGCGACGCGGGCCGATATCGCCGCGCGGCTTTTCGGCGGCGATGTCGAGACGCTGGTGCTCGGTTTCGACCGGCCCAATATCCGTCTCACCGTCTCGCCGAAGAAGGAATGGAAGCGCCAGCTTCTCGACACGGTTTCGCGCCATGCCGGCGCCAGCGGCATCGTCTATTGCCTGTCGCGGCGCAAGACCGAGGAGACGGCCGCATTTCTGGCCGGCGAAGGCATCGAGGCGCTGCCCTATCATGCCGGCATGAGCAAGGAAGCGCGCGAGGCCAACCAGAACCGCTTCATGACCGAGCGCGGCATCGTCATGGTCGCGACCATCGCCTTCGGCATGGGCATCGACAAGTCGGATGTGCGCTATGTCGTTCATGCCGACCTGCCCGGCAGTCTCGAGGCCTATTACCAGGAGATCGGCCGTGCCGGGCGCGACGGCGAAGCGGCCGAGGCGCATATGCTGTTCGGCCTTGCCGATATCCGCATGCGGCGCAGCTTCATCGAGGCCGAGGAAGCCGGCGAGGAGCGCCGCCGCCGCGAGCATCGCCGCCTCGATGCGCTGCTGGCCTTTTGCGAGGCGCCGGCCTGCCGCCGTCAGATCCTGCTGTCCTATTTCGGCGAGGCGTCCGAACCCTGCGGCAATTGCGACACCTGTCTCGACCCGGCCGAACTCAGCGACGGCACGCAAGAGGCGCAACTGGTCCTGGCCGCGATCTCCGAGAGCGGCGCGCGTTACGGCGCGGCGCATGTGATCGACATTCTGCGCGGCAGCGAAACCGAGAAGGTCCTGGCCGCCGGCCATGACCGCCTGCCCGTCTTCGGCCGCGGCGCGGCGCGGCGCAAGCCCGAATGGCAGGCGCTGATCCGGCAATTGACCGGCGCGGGGTTTCTCGCCGTCGATATCGGCGGCTATGGCGGCTTGACGATCGCCGGCAAGGGCGCGGCGCTGGCGCGCGGCGAGGCGCGCTTCCTCTATCGCGCCGACCATGTGGTGCAGCGGCGCGACCGGCGCCGGGGCGCCGATGCCGCGCCGGCCGGCGAGGCGTCGGCGCTGCTCGAAGCGCTCAAGGAGCTGCGCCTGCGGCTCGCCCGCGAGCGCCAGGTGCCGGCCTATGTGATCTTTTCCGACCGGACGCTGGCCGACATGGCCGAGCGGCAGCCGCAAAGCGAGGCCGAGTTCGCCGAGGTCAACGGCGTCGGCGCGGCCAAATTGCGGGATTTCGCCGGGATTTTCCTGACCACGATCCGCGCCCATGAGGCGGGTGTATCCGCCGCTTGATCCGGCTTGCGGCTGCGCTACCTTCTTTCCCGGTCAGGCGAGGATCGGGAAATGACGCGGATCGGCACGACAGGGTCTCGACGGCTGGCAGGGCTCGCGCTGGGCGCGCTGCTGGTCGCGGCGGCGCCGGCCGCGGCCGAGGCGCCGGCCGACACCCGTGTCGACCTCACCTATCGGGTCTATGGCGGCGGGCTGCTGATCCTCTCGCTCGACACCAGCGCCGCGCTGGGCCCGTCACGCTATGAAATCGCCTCGCAGCTCGCCACCGAGGGGCTGGTCGACCGCCTCTTCCATGGCCGCCTGACCAGCAGCGCCCAGGGCCGCCTGACCGATCAGGGGCCGCGGCTCGAACGCTACCGCCAGGCCTACAAGGGCCGCTTCGGCGACCGCTCGATCGACATGCGCCTTGCCGATGACGGCAGCTACGACGTCGCGGCCGAACCCGACGAGGCCGTGCCCGGCCAGGCGCCGGTCGACCCCCGCAAGGTGGTCGGCACGGTCGATCCGCTGACCGCCTCGATCCATGCGGCGCTGGCCGGGGCCGACAGCCCCTGCAAGGCCCGCGTCCCGGTCTTCGACGGCCGGCGCGTCTATGATCTCGATTTCTCGATGCTGGCGACCGACCGGCTGGAGCCGCGCGCCGCCGGGGAATTTGCCGGCGAGGCCTGGCGCTGCGAAGTCGCCTACCGGCCGGTATCGGGCTTCACACGCGAATGGCATATCCGCCGGGCCAGGGACCCGCTGCGCCCGGCCACCGTCTGGCTGGCGCGCTTCGAAGGCGCCGAAAACGGCGCCGGCGAGACGCCGAGCTTCCTGCTGCCGGTCCGCCTGCAGATCGAGTCGGCCTGGGTCAATGCGGTCGCCCATCTGACGCGGGCCCGCATCGACGGCCGCGAGCTGATCGCCAGCAGCGCGGCCGACTAGAGCGTTTCCAGGCGCGCGTCAATCCGCCTCGACCGACATCGGCTCGCTCAGCGTCACCCAGCGGCCTTCCTTGATCTGCGCGAGAAAGCCCGACTTGGTGCCGAGATGATCGCCCTCGCTGAAGTCGATCGGCACGCCGCCGAAATCGGGATCGACCCAGGGCTCCATGTCGACCAGCGCCTGGGTGAAGCTTTCGGCCGTCGGCTCGGGGCCGGCGCGCTCCAGCGCCTCGGCGAAAAGACGCGCCAGCGTATAGGCGCCGACCGCCTGCACATTGGCGACCAGATTGAAGCGCTTCTCGTACTCGGCCGTCCATGCGCGCAGTTTCGGATTGGGATCGTCGGGATAGGGGATCGGCGTCTGCGAGATCGCATAGAGCCCGTTCACCGTGTCGCCGCCGAGATCGTGCACTTCCGGCGTGTAGCAGGCCTGCGAACACAGCATGATCGGGTCCCAGCCCAGCGAACGGGCGGCCTGCATCGCGCCGATGGTTTCGCGCACCACCGTGCCCAGCACCACCATCTCGACATCGGCCGCGCGCAGCCGCGCGATCTGGCTCGAAAAATCGGTCGCGCCACGCTTGTAGGTGGTGCTCTCGACGATCGTCAGGCCATGCGCCTCGGCTTCCTGCTCGGCGCCGCGCTTGACGTTGAGGCCGAACTCGTCGTCCTGGTAGAGCAACCCGATCTTCGTCACGCCTTCGGTTTCGATGAAATGCCGCGTGCCGATCCGCATCGCATGCACGTAAGGGATGTTCGAGGCGAATTTCAGCGGATGATAGGGATCGTAGGTCTGGTCGGCGGCGGTGAAGGGAAACAGCACCGGCACGCCGCGCCTGAGCGCCAGCGGCATCGAGGCGATGACGGTGGGCGAGCCCAGCGCGGCGATGATCGCGAATACCTTGTCGCGGTTGATCAGCTTCTGCGTCGCCAGCACCGCGCGGCGCGGATCGTAGCCGGTATCCTCGACCACGAGGCGGATCTGGCGGCCGTTGACGCCGCCTGACGCATTGATGTCGTCAAAGGCCATCTGCAGGCCGTTGCGCACCGGCACACCCCACGATGTCAGCGGGCCCGACAGGTCCTGATGTGTGCCGAGAACGATCTCGCTCGGGCTGACGCCCTGCGTCTCGGCCGCGGCCGGCACAATCTGGCCGGCAGCCAGCAGAAAACCCGATGCCGCCAGCGCGATCCGTAAGCTGTTGCCTGTCATGCGGCTTCTCCCTTGTACATGCCCTCGATCAGCGTCGCATATTTCTCGTTGACCAGCGACCGCTTCAGCTTGCCGGTCGCGGTGATCTCGTCGTCCTCGGCCATGATCTGGTGCTCGATGACGCGGAATTTCTTGATCGTCTCGACGCGGGCGAACTTCTTGTTGGCGCGGTCGATCTCGCCCTGCAGCAGTTCCAGCACCTCCGCCGCGCGGCAGAGGCTGCGGAAATCGGAGAAAGGCACATTGGCGTCCTGCGCGAATTTCTCGACATTGTCGCGGTCGATCATGATCAGCGCCGAGAGGAATTTCCGCCGGTCGCCGATCACCACCGCATCCTGGATATAGGGCGAGAATTTCAGTTCGTTCTCGATTTCCGACGGCGTGATGTTCTTGCCGCCGGCCGTGATGATGATGTCCTTCTTGCGGTCGGTGATGCGGATCCAGCCCTCATTGTCGATCTCGCCGATATCGCCGGTATGCAGCCAGCCGTCGATCACCGTTTCGGCGGTCTTTTCGGGCTTGTTCCAGTAGCCCATGAAGACATGCGGGCCGCGCATCAGGATCTCGCCGTCTTCCGCCAGCCGGACCTCGGTATTGGGCACGGGCTTGCCGACAAGACCGAACTTGTAGGTGCCGAAGGGCTGCGGGATCGTCGCGATGCCGGCATTCTCGGTCTGGCCGTAGCCTTCGGCCATGTAGAGGCCGAGCGCGAAATACCAGCGGATCAGCTCCGGCGAGATCGGCGCGGCGCCCGAGAGAATGTAACGGCAACTGTCGATGCCGATCATCTTGCGGATGTTCTTCAGCACCAGGAAATCGGCCAGCGCGAAATGCCAGCGCAGCAGCGCCGGCACGCTGTCGCCCGCGATGCGCCGGTCGGCGACCTTCTCGCCCACCGAAATCGCCCAGCGATAGGCAAGCTTCTCGGCCAGCGTCGCATCCTTCAGCGCGATCGAGACGGTCGAATAGAACTTCTCCCAGATGCGCGGCACGGCGAAGAAGGCGGTGGGCTGCACCTCGCGCAGATTCTCCGGCACCGTTTCGAGGTTCTCGGCGAAATTGACCGTCTGTCCCGTCATCAGCTGGTTGAAGGTCGTGAAGGTGCGCTCGGCGATGTGGCAGAGCGGCAGGAAGGCCAGCGAGCGATCCTCCGGCGTATGCGGCAGCAGGTTCTGGTTGTTGGCGAGCTGGAACATGATGTTGGCATGGCTGATCATCGCGCCCTTGGGCGGGCCGGTGGTACCGCTGGTATAGACCAGGATCGCGATGTCGTCGGGCCGCGTGTCGCGCACCAGATCGTCGAAACGCGACGGCGCGTCGCGCGCCTCCTTGCGGCCGAGATCGATGAAGGCGTCGAAGCCCATGACCATCGGATCGCGGAAATCGTGCAGCCCTTCCATGTCGAAGACGATGATGCGCTTCAGCGAGGGAATGCGGTCGCGCACCTCGAGAATCTTGTCGAGCTGCTCCTCGTTCTCGGCGAAATAGAATTCGGCCGTGCAGTCGTTCATGATGTATTCGACCTGCGGCGCGGTGTCGGTCGAATAGATCCCCATCGAGACGCCGCCGACGCCCATGCAGCCGAGATCGACGAAAAGCCATTCGGGACAGACTTCCGAAACGATCGCGATGCGGCCGCCATCGGACAGCCCCAGCGCCTTCAGCGCCAGGCCCGAGGCGCGGGCCTTTTCGTAGTAATCGTTCCAGCTGATCGGCTCCCACAGGCCGAACTGCTTGTCGCGCATCGCGACGCGGGCCCCGAGCTCCTTCGCCCGTTTGACGAAGAGCTTCGGAACGGTGTCGCAATCGGGAGAAATAACCAGCGGCGCGAGCTTCATGCGAGTCTCTTCCCTATCGCCATACTTTTCGTTTCTTCCAGCGCCGCTTGCCGCGCGCGCCTTCTTCCTTCTGGCCCAGATAGAACTCCTTGATGTCCTCGTTTTCGAGGAGCCGGGCGCTGTCGCCTTCCATCACGATGCGGCCGACTTCGAGCACATAGCCGTAGTCGGAAAGCTGCAGCGCCATGTTGGCGTTCTGCTCGACCAGCAATATCGTCACGCCGCGTTCGGCATTGATGCGGCGGATGATGGCGAAGATTTCCTTGACCAGGCGCGGCGACAGGCCGAGCGAGGGTTCGTCGAGCAGCAGCACGCGCGGGCGCGCCATCAGCGCGCGCGAGATCGCCAGCATCTGCTGCTCGCCGCCCGACAGCTGGCCGGCCTGCTGATGCATGCGCGTCTTCAGCACCGGGAAATAGCCATAGACCACGTCGAGATCCTCGGCGACGCCCTTGCGGTCGTTCCTCAGATAGGCGCCCATGCGCAGATTGTCGGCGACCGACAGCGTCGGGAAGACTTCGCGGCCTTCCGGCACATGGCTGATACCAAGCCCGACAATGCGCGCCGGGTCGAACCCGTCGATGCGCTTGTCGCGATAGGCGATGGTACCCTTTTGCGGGTCCATGATGCCCGACACGGTTTTCAGGATCGTCGTCTTGCCGGCGCCGTTGGCGCCCAGCACGGTCACGATCTGGCCTTCGCGCACATCGAGCGAGACGCCGCGGATCGCCATGATCGGGCCGTAGAAGGTCTCGACATTGCGCAGCGAGAGAATGACGGGTGCGTCGGGCCTGTTCATGCGGCCTCCGTCTCGTTGTCGTCGCCGCCGAGATAGGCGCGGATGACTTCGGGATGCGCCTGCACTTCGGCCGGCGTGCCGGTCGCGATGACGCGGCCGTAATTGAGCGCCAGCACGCGGTCCGAGACATCGTTGACGAGATTCATGTCGTGCTCGACCATGATCACGGTGATGCCGAGAATGTTCTTGATGTCCGAAATCCAGAACGACATGTCCTCGGTCTCCTCGACATTGAGGCCGGAGGACGGTTCGTCGAGCAGCAGGATTTTCGGCTCGGTGCAGAGCGCACGGCCGAGTTCGACGACCTTGCGCACGCCATAGGGCAGATTGGCGATCATCTGGTCGCGGTAGTGCTGCAGGTCGAGAAAATCGATCACTTCCTCGATCTTGCGCCGATGCGCCAGTTCCTCGGCCCGCGTGGCAGGCCCGAAGAAGAGATGCGCGAGCGGCCCGGTGCGGCGATGCGCATGGCGGCCCAGCATCATGTTGTCGAGCACGGTCGCCATATCGAAGAGTTCGATGTTCTGGAAGGTGCGCGCGATGCCGAGACCGGCGATGCGATGCGCCGGCAGCGCCGTGATGTCGTGCCCCTCGAAGCGGATGCGGCCGGATGTCGGCTGGTAGATGCGGCTGACGAGATTGAAGATCGTCGACTTGCCGGCGCCGTTCGGACCGATGATCGTGAAGATCTCGCCCTTGTCGACGCCGAAGCTGACGCCGTCGACCGCCTTGATGCCGCCGAAATGCACGGCCAGATTTTCGACCTCGAGCAATGTCATCGGTTCTTCTCGCTGACCATGTAGCTCTTCTGGCGCCGGAAGGTGCCTTTCTTGTAGAGCGGGAAAAGCTGGAAATAGGTCTTGATCTTCATCCAGCGGCCATGAAGGCCCATCGGCTCCAGGATCACGAAGAGGATGATGACGAGACCGAAAATCCCGGATTCGAGACCGGGCAACTGGCCGACCGCCTGCGGCAGGCTGTCCTTGGTCAGCGAGATCAGCTGCGGCAGCACGACGATGAAGGCGGCGCCGAAGATCGCGCCATGCATCGAGGCCAATCCGCCGATCACCGCCATCACCAGCAGGTTGATCGAGAGCAGGATGGTGAAGCCCTCGGGGCTGATGAAGAAGAGGAGATGCGCATAGACGGCGCCGGCCAGTCCCGCCATGCCGGCCGAAATGGCAAAGGCGGTCGTCTTGTAGACGGCGAGATTGACGCCCATGGCTTCGGCCGCCGTTTCGGAATCGCGGATCGCCATGAAGGCACGGCCCGTGGAGGAGCGGCGGATATTGAGCCCCGCCAGCAGGGTCAGCGCGAACAGCGCCAGCGCCAGGTAATACATCTTCTGTTCGCTGTCGAAGCTGTAACCGAGGATCGAGGGATCGGAGAGCACGAAGCCCATATTGCCGCCGGTCAGCCCGTCCCAGCGCGCCAGCACTTCCTCGACGATGAAGGCGAAGGCATAGGTGGCAAAGGCGAGATAGATGCCGGTCATGCGGAGCGCCGGCAGACCGATCACGACGCCGAGCGCGGCCGACAGCAGGATTGCGGCCGGCAGCGTCACCAGCAGGTCGAAGCCCTGCGCCTGCAGGATGCCGGCCGTATAGGCGCCGCAGGCCATGAAGGCCGCATGACCGAGCGAAATCTGGCCACACATGCCGAGCAGCAGAATCAGACCGACGCCGGCAATCGCATAGACATAGACGAAGGTCACCTGGCTCAGGAAATAGAGATCGAGCACGAAAGGCGCCGACAGCGCCGCCACGCCCAGCAACCCGTACCAGAAGGCCGCGTGTCCGCCCTCGCCATCGGCGTTCTGGCGCAGCAGCACGGCGCCGAAAACGATGGCATAGGCGACGGCAACGCCGAGCCAGTGCGTCGAGGTCAGGGCCAGCGGCGCGTAATGCGCCAGCGCAACCAGGATCGCCGCGTAAAGTGCCAGTCCGGTCCAGAAACGTTTCGTCCCGCCGAAGGGAAAGAGGCGGGTGTCCTGGGCATAATCGGTCTTGAACAGGAAGCGCATGTCGCTCTCACACCTTCTTGACGACGACGCGGCCGAAAATGCCCTCGGGCTTCAGCAGCAGGACGATCAGCAGCACCACATAAGGCGCCACATCCTTGAAACCTTCCGGCAGATAGAAACCGGCCAGCGCCTCGACGATGCCGATGATCAGCCCGCCGACGATCGCGCCGGGGATCGAGCCGAAGCCGCCCAGGATCGCGGCCGGAAAGGCCTTGAAGATGACGCCGAAGCCCATCTGGGTATGGATGAAGGTGATCGGCGCCAGCAACAGGCCCGCGAACGCCGCGACGCCAGCCGAAAGGCCCCAGATCAGCGTGTAGACGCGCTTGACGGGGATGCCCATGTAATAGGCCGCCAGCTGGTTTTCCGACGAGGCTTCCATCGCGACGCCGAGCCGCGTGTAGCGGAAGAAGACGAAGAGGAAGGCGACCAGCACCAGCGTGCTGACGATGATCGCCGCATAATCCTGGCTGACCACCAGCGCCCCGAGGCGCAGATCGGCGCCCGAAAAGGGCGTTGCCAGCGCATAGGTATCGGTGCCCCAGCCGGGCACCATGCCGACGACGGCGCGCACCACGAAGCCGAAACCCAGCGTCACCATCACGATGGCGAAGACCGGCTGACCGACCACGGGGCGGATGATGGCGCGGTCGGTCGCCATGCCGAACAGCACGCCGCCGGCCACCGCCAGCGCCGCGCCGAGCCAGAAATTGAGGCCGTACATGGTGATGAAGGTGAAGGCCAGAAAGGCGCCGACCATCATCAGCTCGCCTTGCGCGAAATTGATGGTTTCAGTGGCCTTGTAGATCAGCACGATGCCGAGCGCGACCAGCGCATAGACGCAGCCATTGGCCGTGCCGCTGACAACCTGCTGCAGATAGAGCGTCAGTTGCGGCCCGTCCATGAAGCCGAACAGCCAGAGAAAAGGCGGCGACAGGAATGCAATGACGGCGCTTGCCGCAAGCAGCCACCATATCCGCCCGAGAATCCTGTCCATCCCCCCGCTCGTCTCCCCGTTCCCTGTCCCTCTGCGCCGGGTCTCCCGTCCCGGTGGATATGAAATCCAGCCGCACAGTCTACAGAGGACTCACAATGTCGCAATCGGAACCGGCATGATCGGCGCCATTCCTTGTCATCGCCGGTTTCATGCGGCAGGCTTTGCGCAGCGGCAAGAACCCGTTCGAGTGCCGCCCAAAACCCATTTGAGTGCCCGCCGGCCGGGAATGACGATTTCATCGGCGCAGGATGTCCGGGCGCCGGCGCCGTCGCGACGCGCCGGAGCGACGCGGAACGCTGCGGCAGCGGGCAGCGGTTCATTTCTGCAGACCCGGCCGACCGCACCCGGCCTTGTATTCGCCCGCCGGCCCGCTATGACTCATGCAACCGGTATCGGCAGAAAAAGGGGAGGCCCGGCTCATGGAAGAGCGCGTCAGGACGACAATCACCGAAGGGGTCGCCGATGTGCGCCTCGTGCGCAGCGACAAGATGAACGCACTCGACGACGCGATGTTCGCGGCGCTGCTCGAAACCGGCGAGAAGCTCAAATCCGACAAGTCGGTCCGCGCCGTCGTCGTCTCCGGCGAGGGCCGCGCCTTCTGCGCCGGACTCGACATGAGCAATTTCGGCCGCATGGCCAGCGGCGAGCGCAAGGCCGACAACAAGTCGGAGATCACCGGCCGGCTCGAACAGCGCACGCATGGCATCGCCAACCGGGCCCAGTATGCCGCGCTTGTCTGGCGCGACATTCCGGTGCCGGTCATCGCGGCGGTTCACGGCGTCGCCTTTGGCGGCGGCTTCCAGGTGGCGCTCGGCGCCGATATGCGCTTCGTGGCGTCCGGCACCCGATTCTCGGTGATGGAAATCAAATGGGGCCTCGTGCCCGACATGGCCGGCATGTATCTGATGCGCGGGCTCGCCCGCGAGGACGTCATCCGCGACCTCACCTATACCGGCCGCATCTTCGAGACCGAGGAGGCGCTCGCCTACGGCTTTGCCACCCGCATCTGCAACGATCCTTACGCCGAGGCGCTGACGGTAGCGCGCGAGATCGCCGACAAGAGCCCGTCGGCGATCCGCGCCGCCAAGCGCATCCTCAACGACGCACCGGACAATGACGCCGCCGCAATCCTGCTCGCCGAATCCGTCGAGCAGGACAAGCTGATCGGCGGGGCGCACCAGAAGGAGGCCATCATGGCCAATCTCGAAAAGCGCCGCCCCAATTTCGCCGGCTGATCCGGCGCCCCGCATTCCATTCAATCGAAACCGAAGGCAGAAACATGAAGACGCGCATCACCGAACTTTTCGGCATCCAGCATCCGATCGTCCAGGGCGGCATGCATTTCGTCGGCCTCGCCGAAATGGCGGCCGCCGTTTCCAATGCCGGCGGCCTCGGCATCATCACCGCACTGACCCAGCCGACGCCGAAGGATCTCGCCAACGAGATCGCGAAGTGCAAGAAGATGACCGACAAGCCGATCGGCGTGAACCTGACCTTCCTGCCGGGCTTCGCCAATCCTCCTTACCCTGAATATATCCAGGCGATCATCGATGGCGGCGTCCGCATCGTCGAGACGGCCGGCCGCAGCCCCGAAGCCTATATGCCGGCCATGAAGGACGCGGGCATCAAGGTGATCCACAAATGCACCTCGGTGCGCCATTCGCTGAAGGCCGAGCGCATCGGCTGCGACGCGGTCAGCGTCGACGGGTTCGAATGCGGCGGTCATCCGGGCGAGGACGATATTCCCAACATGATCCTGCTGCCGCGCGCGGCCGAGGAACTGAAGATCCCCTTCGTCGCCTCGGGCGGCATGGGTACCGCCTCGCAGCTCGTCGCTGCGCTGGCCCTCGGTGCCGACGGCATCAACATGGGCACGCGCTTCATCGCGACAAAGGAGGCGCCGGTGCATGAGAACGTCAAACAGGCCCTGATTGCGGCCAGCGAACTCGACACCCGCCTGATCATGCGCCCCTTGCGCAATACCGAGCGCGTGCTGGCCAATGCCGCGGTCGACAAGATCGTCGAGATCGAGCGCGAAAAGGGCGCCAGCCTCGGCATCGAGGACATTCGCGAACTGGTCGGCGGCGTCTATCCGCGCGTCATGCAGGGCGGCGAGATGGATGCGGGCGCCTGGAGCTGCGGCATGGTGGCCGGTCTGATCCACGACATTCCGACCTGCAAGGAGCTGATCGACCGCATCATGTCGGAAGCCGAGCAGATCATCCGCCAGCGGCTCGACAAGCTGGTCGCCTGACCGCGTCATGGCCTGGCGCGTCACCCATGGCCGCATCGCCGCGCATGTCGTTTCATGCGCGGCGGGCGCCGGCGTTGTCGTCGGCATCGAGGCGCTGCTCAGGCTTGCCGGATTGCCGCTGCCCTTCGATCCCGAATGGGCCTGGATCGACTTTCTCGGCATCGCGCTGGTCATCGGCGTGGTGACCGCGTCCTTCTTCTACAAGGACATCGAGGAATAAGCCGTCAGGCGACCTCGAAATCCTCCCAGACAGGCGCGCGCATATCGGCCTCGAACTTCTCATAGGTCCAGGGCCATGAAGCGATGTTGCCGAAGGGGTCGATGTACCAGCTCTGGCAGCCGCTCGCCCAGATCGTGTCCGGCAGCTTTGCCCGCACCGCTTCGTTGAAGGCCTGTGCGGCTTCGCGTTTCGGCGCGATCTCCGACAGATTGCCGTCCCTGAGCTTCAGGATCAGCTGCAGCGCGAAGTTGAACTGGTTCTCCGCCGTCAGCAGCCAGGAGAAGTTTCCGATCGGGCTGTTCGGTCCGCCGATCATGAACCAGTTGGGAAAATCCGGCACGGTGACGGCCTTGTAACCTTCGTTTCCCTGCGCCCAGGCCTCGTCCAGCGTCCTGCCCGCCCGGCCGGTCACCTGCATCGGCCGGAACAGCCGGTGCGTGTCGAAACCGGTCGCCAGCACGATCACGTCGAGCGGGTGAAGCCGCCCGTCCTTCGTGCGGATGCCGTCGCGCTCGAAGCGTTCGATGCCGTCCGTCACCAGTTCGGCATTGGGCTTCTGGATCGCCTCGTAGAAATTGTCCGACAGGATCATCCGCTTGCAGCCGACCGCGTAGTTCGGCGTCAGCTTCGCGCGCAGCTCCGGGTCGGCGACGCGGGCGAGGTTTTCCTCACACGCCGTCACCATCGCCTTGTAGGCATGGGGGTTGGCGCCGACGATCGCGGCGGCGAATTTCGAATTGTTCTCGAAGGAGATGCGCTGATATTCCCGTTCGAGCAGCGCCGGGTCGGCGCGGTAGAGCGCCTTCTGTTCCTCCGGGATCGGCGCCTGCGGCAGCGGCAGGATCCATTGCGCCGTGCGCTGGAAGAGGCTGAGCTTTGCGACCTCGTCGACCACCGCGCCGACGATCTGCGTCGCGGTCGAGCCGGTGCCGACGACGCCGACGCGCTTGCCCTTGAGCGAGACCTCGTCCTTCCAGCGCGCGGTATGAAAGGCTTCGCCGGCGAAATCGTCCAGACCCGGAATATCGGGCATGACCGGGTGATGCAGGATGCCGGTCGCCGTGATCACCGCGTCGAAGGCGTCCCGACCGCCCTTCGATGTCTCGAGATGCCAGTGGCCGTCGCGCCAGTCGGCGCGCGTGACCTCCTCGCCGTAGCGGATGAAGGCCTCGGCATCGTGCTTGCGTGCGACCTTTTTCAGATAGTCGAGAATTTCCGCGCCCGGCGCGCAGACGCGGCTCCATTCGGGATTGGGTTCGAAGGAATAGCGATAGCCATGGGACGGCACGTCGCAGGTGACGCCCGGATAGCGGTTGTCGCGCCAGGTGCCGCCCAGCGCGTCGGCCTTCTCGTAGATCGTCACATCCTCGATGCCGGCCTCGCGCAATCTGATCAGCGCCATCAGGCCGGAGGCGCCGGCGCCGATGATCGCGATGCGGAGATTTCGTTCCCTGGTCATGCCATCCGTCCTTCCCTTCGGTTCGCGGCGCCCGCGCGATTCGGCTTCGGGGGTCCCCACCCCCGGGGACAAATTTTCTTGTCCCCGCGTCCGGCCTGCTCGAAAGCGGGGATAAGTTCTTTCCCCAGACCCGGTCGGCAGCGTTTGTGACAGTTTTGTGACAGTTGCGTGACAGAGGGGGGGGTCCGCTGCGGTTTTTCGCTGTCACGCACCCAGCGCGAAGCCCTCGTAATCCTTCGCCGCGACCTCGGCCAGCTTCTCGCCATAGACGCCGACACCGCCCGCATAAGGCATGAAGATCCGCGGCTTTCCGGGGATATTCGCACCCATGTACCAGGAGTTCGCCTGCGGGTAGAGCGTCGTCGCCGCGACCTCGTTGACGTGATCGACCCATGTATCCTCGGCATCCTTCGTCGGTTCGATCGAACGAATATTGCCTTCCGTCAAACGTCCGATGCATTCCGCGATCCAGTCGACATGCTGTTCGATCGAAACGATCATGTTCGAGAGCACCGACGGACTGCCGGGACCGGTGATGAAAAACAGATTGGGAAAGCCGGCCGAACCGAGCCCCAGATAGGTGCGCGGGCCGGCTGCCCATTTGTCGCTGAGCTTCGTGCCCTTGCGTCCGACGATGTCGATGCTGGTCAGCGCGCCCGTCATCGCGTCGAAGCCCGTCGCGAAAACGATGCCGTCGGCTTCGTATTCCTTGCCGCCGCTGACGACGCCCTTTTTCGTGATCCTCTCGATCGGCGCCTTGCGGACATCGATCAGTTCGACATGCGGCAGGTTGAATGTCTCGAGATAATGCGTATCGAGACAAAGTCGCTTGACGCCGACCGGGTGATCGTTGGGCAGCAGAAGGTCGACGACGTCGGGATTGGTGATCACCTCGCGCATCCGGGCGCGGGCGAATTCGGCCGCGTAGTCATTGGCCTCCTGGGTCGCCATCAGATCGCCGAAGGCCCCGAGAAAGGCGAAACCGCCCATGTTCCAGCGGCTTTCGAGTTCGCGCCGGCGTTCCTCCGGCGTCATCTCGGCGGCCGGGGTTTCATTGTATTCGAAACAGATGATGCCGCCTGCCGTGGTGCGCGCATGCTGGCGATCCTGCAGCAGAGTCCTTTTCGACTTTTCGATTTCTTCCTTTGGCAGCGGCCGGTTGCCGGCCGGCAACGTGAAGTTCGCCGTGCGCTGAAAGACGGTCACATGCGACGCCTGCTCGGCGATCAGCGGGATGCTCTGCACGCCGGATGATCCGGTACCGATGACGATGACGCGCTTGCCGGTGAAGTCGACACCTTCTTTCGGCCAGTCGCCGGTGTGGTACCAATCGCCCTCGAAGTCGTTGAGACCTTCGAAGTCGGGAACGCGCGCGGCCGACAGGCAACCCGTCGCCATGATGCAGAATCTGGCCTGCACGCGATCGCCGCGATCGGTTTCGACCGTCCAGAGCCCCGCGCGTTCGTCATAGGCGGTCGATGTCACGCGCGTCGAGAACCGCATGTCGCGGCGCAGGTCGAGCTTGTCGGCAACATAGTTCTGATAGCGCAGGATTTCGGGCTGCGCCGCATAGCGTTCGGTCCAGGTCCAGCCGCGCTGAATCTCGTCGGAAAAACCATATTGATATTCGAGGCTCTCGACATCGCAACGGGCGCCCGGATAGCGGTTCCAGTACCAGGTGCCGCCGACGCCGTCGCCGGCCTCGTAGACGCGCGCCGTCAGTCCGAGACCACGCAACCGATGCAACATGTACATGCCGGCAAAGCCCGCGCCGACAATGACGGCATCGAACTCGGTCGCGTCCGGCGGCGTCGACGCCGCTTTTGTATCCTGAGCCACGAGAACCTCCCGATTTTGTTGTTGCCCGATTGTAGCCCCCGGCGGGGTGGGCACAAGAGAGGTGTACGGGTTAGGCGATGTCGCGTAGGGCCTGCATGTCGTGGATGGTGAGACGTCCCCCGGACAGTTCGATAATCCCGTGTTCGCGCATGGCTGTCATCACGCGACTGACATGGACCTGGGTCAGTCCGAGCGCATCTGCGATGATCTGCTGACGCAGCGGAAAGGGCATGGTGTTCGCCTCGGCAAGGCCCCGCCTTGCAAGCCGCTCATAAATGTCGAGAACAAGGCGAGCAATGCGCTGCTCGGCGTTGCGCCGGCCCAGATCGACCAGCCGCGCCTCGCTGGCCTCGCGGCCGGAGAAGCAGATGCCGACAAAGGCCCAGACCAGATCCGGATCCTTCCCTGCGATCTCCCTCAGATCGTCAGGCCCGAAAGCGCAGTAGTCGACCGCTGTGACCGTCTGGGCCGATACGCTCGCCTGATCGCGCATCAGGAACTCGCCGCCGACAATATCGCCCGGTACGGCGATCGACAGCACCTGCCGCCGTCCGTCGGGCGTGAGCGCGAACCTGACGGCCCAGCCATCCCTCAGGTCCATCAGCCTGCCGCGCGGTTCGCCCTGCTTGTAGAGATGCTGGCGCGGACGCACCGTACCGTTGATCTTGCGATCCCCGATGTCCGGATTGCTGCGCAGAACCGCGCCGCAGAATTCGGCGTCCCGGAGAGGACAATCGTCACAATCGCCAGACATACCGCCATGCGTCCGGATACCGATCGTGGCTGAGGGCGAACGCTTGCCGATGGTTTTCTCGTTGTTCACTGACAAAAACTTTCCGCCCGGCGGCGCCCCCGTACGCGGGCCATTTCGACCGGATTACTTCCACCCCGGCAAAATAGTTATCGTGCCCGAACTACTTTTTCCAGCCCTCAAACTAAAATATATATTTTTCAACATAGTATATAAATCACGTATATACTGTATTGTTATAATAAATAAGATGTCCAATACTTTACTGTTAACCATTTATTTTGAGTCGAATTCTAGAATCAACATTAATCGCTCCGATTCGACGGACAAATAGTCGCACTTTCTGCGACTCAAGGGTCCCGGGCCGGCGCTCAACTGGATTGATGACCGGCGCCGCCGGTCCGTTTCCGCTGGGGGAAATCATGACGAAAGACCAGGTGTCGACGGTCGACCGCGAAGGCCGCATGCGTTTCATGGAAGTATCGGAGGTCACCGGCGAAGCATTGCGTGATTTCTGGAAGGTTATCGAGCCGCATCTGCCGGAAATACTTGATGGATTCTATGCTCATCTCGGCGCCGTGCCCGACCTCGCCAAGCTTGTCGGCACGCAGACGCCGCGTCTCAAGCAGGCTCAGGGGACGCATTGGGGCCGCCTCTTCACCGGCAAGTTCGACGATGAATACATGAAGAGTGTCCACACGATCGGCCTGACCCACAATCGCATCGGTCTTGAGCCGCGCTGGTATATCGGCGGATACAAGTTCGTGATGAACCGTCTGGTCGATGTCGCGGTGCAGAAATATCGCTGGACACCCAAGCGTCTTGCCGAAGTCCTCGGCGCACTGAACACCGCCGTTCTGCTCGACATGGATCTGGCCATCTCGGCCTATCAGGACGCCATGGTGGAAGAACGCGCCGGCCGCCAGCGGACGCTTGAAACGGCCATCGCCGATTTTGACGTGGCGGTCAACGAAATCATCAAGTCCGTCGCATCGGCCTCCACCGAACTGCAGGCGTCCGCCCAGGCCATGAGCGTGACCGCCGAACAGACAAGTTCCAAGACCACAACAGTTGCAGCGGCTTCAGAAGAGGCGTCGACAAACGTTCAGACCGTCGCCTCGGCCAGCGAGCAGCTCTCCAGTTCGATCGCCGAAATCGGCCGTCAGGCATCGATGTCCACCAAGATCGCGGGGCAGGCCGTTCAGGAAGCCCATCGAACGGACGGCAAGGTGCAGGGTCTCGCCGACGCTGCGCAGAAGATCGGCGACGTGGTCACCCTCATCAACGACATCGCCGCCCAGACCAATCTTCTGGCCCTGAATGCCACGATCGAGGCCGCGCGCGCCGGCGAAGCCGGCAAGGGCTTTGCGGTGGTTGCGTCCGAAGTCAAAAGTCTCGCCAATCAGACGGCGAAGGCAACGGAAGAGATCGCCGAGCAGATCAAGGCGATGCAGGGCGCAACAGTGGAATCTGTCGAAGCGATCAAGTCGATCGAGAAGACGATTACCGAGATGAACCAGATCGCAACCTCCATCGCTGCTGCAGTCGATGAGCAGGATGCGGCGACAAACGAAATCGCGCGCAACGTCCAGGAAGCCGCACGCGGCACCCAGGATGTCTCGTCGAACATTGTCGCCGTCGCCGAAGCCGCAGCGGAAACCGGATCCGCCGCCGCCCAGATATCCGGATCGTCCGACATCCTCGCCCGCCAGGCGGAGACGCTCCGCGAGCAGGTCGACAAGTTCCTTACCCGCGCACGGGCGGCCTGACGGGCCACCAAGCGAGGGTCTGCGTATGATAGATCGTGCGCTCGTTCAGACGCACTTGCCCGCCGTCTTCGTCTTCGATCCGGATACGGGGCAACTGGTGTCGCGCAATGCCACCGCTGTTGCGTGGCTGGCGAATGCCGGCGACAGCTCGAGCGAGCGCATGACCCTCTCCATGGTGGAGCGGTTACTCATCGCCGGCGGCAAGGCCGTAACCTTGCCTAGTGCGTCCGAATCCGGCGACGACAACCACGAGCTTCGCCGGCGCTGCCGCCGTCCGGACGGCACCGAGTTGGCGCTGACGCGTGTATGGGGACCTGGGTCGAACACGATTCTGATCGCTGCGGACATCACCGAGTCCGTTCGCGAGGATCGGCAGCTCCGGTTCGCGCAGGCGATCATCGACCGCCTGATGAAGTCGACCACGCTCGGCGGCGCACTCGATGTTCTGCTGCACATCGTTTCTCTCTATTCCGGCTGGCCCTATGCGGAGGCATGGCTGCCGCGGAGCGGACGCCTGACACGCAAGGCCGCGCGGGTATGGCCCGGTACACAAGAAGACAACGCCGAATCAGGCACCAGCGGAACTGCCGCCGAGGCATGGCGATCGGGGCAAATCATCTACCGCACAAAGAGCGACAGTCCGGGAGGAACCCATGGACATGTTGCCATCCCGCTGAAAGCCAATGACGAGACCATCGCCGTTCTGGTGTTCGGTTTCGAAAGATCGCATCCCCGTGACCAACTGACACTTGAAGTCCTGGACGGCGTCTCCGAGCGCCTCGGTATGGCGCTGAAGTGCCGCGTCAGTGGCGAAGAGGCGAAGGGCGCCCGCCGACAACTCGATGAACTTCTTTCGACGGCCGGCGACGCCATTGTGGCAACCGACAGCGCCTACAGGATCACAATCTTCAACCGGCAAGCCGAGCGTATCTTTGGCTACGCGGCCGACGAGATCATCGGTCAGTCGCTCGACCTTCTGCTGCCGCCCGAAGCGCGAACGCGCCACAAGGCGCAGATGGCCCGCTTCGGGAAGAGCAGCGAGTCGACGAAGCATATGGCGGCGCGCCCGGAAGTGCGCGGACGCCGTAAGGACGGCTTCGAGTTCCCCGCGGAAGCATCCGTCTCGCGCATGATGATCGACAATGAAGTGACCTACACTGCCGTCGTGCGCGATCTGACCACTTTGCGGAAGGCCGAGGAGGCATTGCAGGCACGCGAAATGCAGCTGCGCATGATTGTCGAGGCCATGCCATTCGGGCTTGCGATCATACGTCGGAGCGACGGCGAGATCCTTTTCTCCAACGGCGCCTTGTCGGCACTTGTCGATGCCACGATGACGGGTATGACGGGGCGAAACATTGTCGAATTCCTTGACGACGAGATGGTCGCGGCACTGTCGGGCGGTTCAAGCGCCGACGGCAAGGTCACCGGAATCGAAGCCCGGATCAAAACCGATTCGGGCGATACCGTCTGGTGCATGTTGTCGGCCGTCGCAATGAGCATGGCCGGCGAAGACGTCACACTTGTCGGCTGTTACGATGTAACAGATCGGCATCGTGCCGTCAGCGCCCTGCGCGAAAGCGCCTACAATCTTGCCGAGGCCGAGCGAATTGCTCATCTGGGAAACTGGATCTGGAACATCGCGACCAACACACTTCACTGGTCAGACGAAGCGTATCGGATATTCGGGCTTGAACCGCAATCGCTTGAAATGACCTATCCCGTCTTCCTCAACGCCGTTCATCCGGAGGACCGCGCGTTCGTCGAGCAAGCGGTTTCGCAGGCGCTCGAGAGCGGCGAGCCTTACCGAATCGAGCATCGCATTGTCATGCCGGACGGTTCGATCAGAGTCGTTCGCGAGCAGGCCGAAATCGAGCGCGATGCCGCTGGCACACCGGCGCGCATGCGTGGAACCGTTCTCGACACGACAATCATCAACCGCGTGACCGAAAACCTGCGTGACGCCCTCAACCGGGCCGAGCTTGCCAATCAGGCAAAGTCGCAGTTCCTTGCCAATATGAGCCACGAACTCCGAACGCCGCTCAATGCCATCATCGGCTTTTCCGAACTGATGGCAGGTGACGTTCTGGGCCCGCTCAAGGTTTCACAGTATCGCTCATACGCCAAGGACATCAACGACAGCGGCAATCACCTTCTGGCCGTCGTCAATGATATTCTGGATCTCAGCCGAATCGAGGTCGGCGCGGCTGAACTCGACGAATCCGTACTCGATGTCGACAGCGTGGCTTCTGCCTGCCTGCGTACGGTCGACGGTCGCGCCGTGCAGACGGGACTTTCGCTCGAACGGGATATTCCCTCCGTCTTTCCGACACTCCTTGCCGATGAACGCCTCCTCAAGCAGATACTTCTCAATCTGCTGTCAAATGCGATCAAGTTCACGCCGGCCGGCGGTACAGTTCGGCTCGTGGGCAGGCTCGACGCCGAAGGCTGCATGATCCTGGAGGTCGCGGACAATGGTATTGGCATTGCCGCCACCGATATCGAGCGCGTCATGGAGCCGTTCGCGCAGGTGGAAGGAAGTCTTTCACGGCGCTTCGACGGCGTGGGCCTCGGGCTTGCTCTCGTCAAGCAGTTTGCCCGCCTGCACGATGCGACACTCGCAATCGACAGCGAGCCCGGACGCGGCACGCGCGTCATTATCCGCTTCCCGGCCACACGCACAGGCGCGGGCGCGGGTTCCTCCGCAATGCTGCAACGCGCAGCGAACGGCGGATAAAACAGACCGTCATTGTACTAACAAATTGCGGCCTCATCACAATCTATTCTGTATAGTTTCTATTAATTACTATTTATAACATTATAATTAGAATATTTTCTGATTTTATTACTCGTTAATTGCCCTTCTTTACCATCGCCGTGATGGGACAGGAAACGGGGCATTCCAACATGGACGATCTCCTTCAAGAGTTTCTCGCCGAGGCACGCGAGTCGCTCGACATACTGGATAGCGAACTGGTGGAACTCGAGCAGCGGCCGGAGGATCCGGCGCTCCTCGGCAGCATTTTCCGCATCATGCACACCATCAAGGGGACGTGCGGCTTTCTCGGCCTGTCGCGCCTCGAAACGGTTGCCCATGCCGCCGAAGACGTCCTGGGGCGCGTGCGAGACGGTGGTCTTCAGGTGTCTCCCGAGGCCGTCTCCCTGGTTCTCGCCGCCCTCGACCGGATCAAGGAACTTGTGGCCGCGCTCAGCGCCAGCGGCAGCGAGCCGGCCGGCAGCGACGATGAACTGACCGACGCGCTGCGGCGGCTTGCGGCGGGCGAAGCCGTGACCGAAACATCCAAGGCGAACAGTTCCCCTGAATCCGCCAAACCCGGCACGCTCTACGATCGGGCTGGCGGCGCCTCAGGCATCGATACTGCCTGCGAACTGGCCTGCATGGCGTTTCTCGAGCAATCCGCGGAACGCGAGGCGCTTGAGCCCGACATGCTGAAGCTCCAATTCGCACTCGCAGGCGGCCTGACGGCCGCCCTGCAGAAGACGCCTGGAATCGACATCGTCGATGTTCTGACGTGTCTTGCGGACAATGGCTGGACAGAGACCGATCTTGCCACCTTGCGCAACGAAATTGGCAAGGCATTTGTTTCTCTTGATGTCGACGCCGACGATGTTGCAGCACTGCTGCGCCACTTGACGCGCGAAGAGCCGCAAGCGGTCACAGAACCAGCCGCGGCAGAAAAACCAAATCCGCCCAGGGCGGCCGAAGCGAATCCCGTTCCGACGGAGCGTCGCGATGCCGCGGCAGCCGGCCCGGCCGAAACGTTGCGCGTCAACATCAATGTGCTCGAAGATCTGATGACCATGGTCAGCGAGCTGGTACTGACGCGGAACCAGCTTCTTCAGATTCTGCGCGGCTATAGCGAAAGCCCTTTCGGTGCCCCGTTGCAGAGGCTGAACCAGATCACGACCGAGCTGCAGGAAAACGTCATGATGACGCGGATGCAGCCGATCGGAAATGCCTGGGGCAAGCTTCCGCGGCTGGTTCGGGATCTGACGCAGGAGCTCGACAAGAAGATCGAATTGGTGATGACAGGCGCCGACACCGAGCTTGATCGCCAGATTCTCGAATCAATTCGCGATCCGCTGACCCATATGGTCCGGAACTCCGCCGATCACGGTATCGAAACCGTCGGCGAACGGCTTGCAGCCGGCAAACCGGAACACGGAACAATCGAACTCTCGGCACGCCACGAAGGCGGGCATATCATCGTCCAGGTGTCGGACAATGGACGAGGCCTGCCGACGGCACGCATCCGGGAAAAGGCGATCGCGAACGGTCTGACGACGGAGACGCAGCTCGAGTCCATGACCGAGCAGCAGATCCAGCAGTTCATCTTCCGGCCCGGCTTCTCCACGGCCGCTTCGGTTACCAGCGTTTCAGGCCGTGGCGTCGGCATGGATGTGGTTCGGAGCAATATCGAGAAGATCGGCGGCATCATCGAGTTTCAGTCGACGGAAGGCGTCGGTTCGCGCTTTACCATCAAGATTCCGCTGACGCTGGCAATCGTCTCGGCAATCATCGTCGAATGTGCCGGCGAGCGATTTGCCATGCCGCAAAACAGCGTCGTCGAGCTCGTGCGCATCAGTCACACATCGGAGAAAGGCCTCGAGCAGATCAATGGTCGTCCGGTCTACCGGTTGCGCGACCGGCTTCTGCCGCTCGTTTCGCTGGCCGAGATTCTCGATCTGCCGCGACCGGCGCCGGACACCAGAGACGATGACGATGCCGCGGAAAGCACATATGTCGTTGTTTCGCAGGTAGGTGCATTCGTTTTCGGTATCATCGTGGACAAGGTCTTCGATACCGAAGAAATCGTCGTCAAGCCCGTCTCGCGCACCATCCGCCATATTTCCAGCTTCTCCGGCACCACGATACTGGGCGACGGGCAAGTCATCATGATTCTCGATCCGAACGGTCTTGCTTCCGCCGTATCCGCCGTTCCTCATGTCGAAACCACGCAGTCGAAGACGGGCGATCACGGCACGCACAGCCGCGATCTTGTCTCAATGCTTGTCTTCCAGGCCGACGACGGCGGCCCCAAGGCCGTTCCATTGTCGCTCGTGGCTCGGCTTGAGGAGGCCGACTTGTCGGCCGCCGAACAGGCTGGCGCGAGAACGGTATTGCAATATCGCGGCGGACTGATGCCGTTGATCGGGCTCGATGGACAACCCGCCGCACGAGCGGGCAAGCATCCGATACTGGTATTTGTCGATGGATCACGGATGCTCGGCCTGGTTGTCGACCGCGTCATCGATATCATCGAAGCGCCTCTCGACCTCCAGCTCACGGGTGGGAGTCGTGCCGGTATTCTCGGCAGCGCCGTCATCGCCAATGTGACGACCGATGTCATCGATACGGTTCACTATCTTCGCCAAAGCGATGCCGACTGGTTCGATGTCAAGACCGACAAGGCCTTCGGCGAAGACGAAAACCGGAATGTGCTTCTTGTCGAGGACAGCGCCTTTTTCCGCAACCTGCTGATGCCGATGCTGACCCTGGCCGGCTATCACGTGACAGTGGCCGAACATGGCGAGGCTGCGCTCGAGGTCTGCAAGAACAACACGCATTTCGACATCATCGTGTCCGATATCGAAATGCCGGGTCTGTCGGGCTTCGATCTTGCGCGCTTGCTGAAGAACGACGCGCACATGAAGCAAGTGCCGATCATTGCGCTTTCATCCCACGCCAATCCGAAAGACATCGAGCGCGGCATGAGCGCGGGCTTCACCGACTACGTAACCAAACTCGACCCCAAGGCGCTGCTGGGGGCGCTCTCCCGCGTTCTCTCAGCCGATGAGTCCGGGAAGGATATTGCAGCATGAGAAACATGGTCGACGACAAGACGTCCCGCAGCTCATCCGACGCCGCCGGGGGCGGTGCCAGGGAAGACTACGTAACCATGAGCGTGGGTGGGCAGGCCTTCGGCATTCCCGTTCTCAGCGTTCGCGACGTTCTCGGGCCGCAGAACATCACCCGGGTGCCGCTTGCGCCGGGTGAAGTTGCAGGTTCACTCAATCTGCGCGGCCGAATTGTAACGGCGATCAACATGAGAAAACGTCTCGGGCTGCCCGCCGACGATTTCGTTGCCAACGCTATGGCTGTTGTGGTCGAGCACGACGACGAACCCTTCAGCCTGCTTGTCGATGAAGTCGGCGAGGTGCTGAGCCTGCCAGCGTCACGACGCGAATCGGTGCCGGCAACGCTGGACGCGCGATGGCGTGAAGTGGCACAGGGCATCTATCGTCTCGACGAACGCCTTCTGATCGTACTGAGCGTTGCCGATGTGCTGGGCTCCATTCGCGCCGACGCATAGTCGAAGAGACATACAATCCGTTCAAGGGAGAAACACGATGGCGGTCGACCTGAAAATGCCGGTCCTGATTGTGGATGACTATCGCACCATGTTGCGGATCGTACGCAACCTGCTCAACAAGATCGGGTTTTCCGATATTGATGAGGCGACCGACGGCAAGGAAGCGCTGGAGAAACTGCGCAAACGGACCTATGGGCTGGTCATTTCGGACTGGAACATGCAGCCGATGACCGGATACGAACTTCTGAAGGAGGTGCGTGGCGATGCAAGCCTTTCCTCATTGCCATTCGTCATGGTGACCGCAGAGTCGAAGGCGGAGAACGTCATTGCAGCACGTCAGGCCGGCGTGAACAACTACATCATCAAGCCCTTCAGCGCCGAAGTCCTCAAGGCCAAACTCAAGACTGTCCTCGGAGATTTTTGATGATGGACGCGAAGAATCACGGTCTCGTCGAGCGCCTGACAGAAGAATGTCTCAACTTGTACAACGCTGTTTTCCGTCGAAGTCAGCAGTTGCAACCCCTTCTGGATTCGTCATTCCGGACAGGCGCGTTGAAACGCGCGATCGATGAGCAGCGCACAGCCAGAAACGAGATGGAGGCTGCGGTCGATCGAATCCTGAGTGCCGCCGAGAACATGATGGCAATCGATTTTTCCGACCCAGACGCGGCCGCGACAGAGATGGCGAACTGTTGCGGTGAAATCATGGAGGCCTGCAGTTTTCAGGATATCACCGGGCAGCGCCTTTCCCAGACGATCGAAACGCTGTGTGTCGTTGACAAGAGCCTCGATGCACTTGCGACCGACCATATGTCGGAAGGCGATGCCGGCGTGGCAATGTCGGACGAAGCGTCTCTGCTCAACGGCCCGGCATTGCCCGGCAACGGCCTCGGCCAGGACTCGGTGGACGCGCTTCTCGCATCCGGAAAAAAATCATAATCAAAAATCAGCTGGGGGGGCACATGACCATCGATACTTTGACGGATGCTTCGGTGGATAGCAGACCATGCCGTGTAATGGTTGTCGACGATTCCGCCGTTGCCCGCGGTATCGTCACACGGACGCTGGAGCAGGAGTCCGGCATCAAGGTCGTGGCATCGGCGCCAAATGGCGTGATGGCGCTGAAAGCGATGATGAACCATGAGATCGACGTCGTGGTGCTCGACATCGAAATGCCCGAGCTTGATGGCATGGCGGCGCTGCCGAAACTTCTGGCCGTCGATCCGGACGTGAAGATCATCATGGCATCGGCTGCCAGCCATCGCGACGCCGACATCGCCATGAAGGCCATGGCGATCGGCGCCGTCGATTTTGTCCAGAAGCCGACTGCCGGTCTCGGCGGTGCCGAGAGCTTCAGGAGCGAGCTCGTCGCAAAGGTCAAACTTCATGCCGCCCGGCGTGCATCGGCAGGGGCAGGGTCCGGCACCAGAGTTCTTCCGTCACCCAAGGTCGCAAAGCCCATCGCCCCTCAGCGGACGGCAGGGAGCAGAAGCCGCAAGATCGAGCGGCCGGACATCATCGCAATCGGTTCCTCGACGGGCGGTCCCCAGGCTCTTGCGGAGGTTCTCAAGAACCTTGCCCCCTCTGTTCATCAGCCCATTCTTGTGACCCAGCACATGCCGGCAAGCTTCACGGCGCTGCTCGCAGAGCACATGTCGCGCTACTCGGGCCGGCCCGCCAGCGAGGCATGCGACGGCGACGTGTTGAGACCGGACCATATCTATATCGCCCCCGGCGGAAAGCACCTCTTGATCGAGTCGCGCGCGGCAGGCGGCGCCATCATTCGTCTTGACGACGGACCTCCGGAGAACTCCTGCAAGCCCGCTGTCGATCCAATGCTGCGCAGCCTTGCGCGGATATACAAGAACCGGCTTCTTGCCGTGATCCTCACCGGAATGGGTTGCGACGGCCTCAGGGGGTGCGAAGAGGTGGTTAGTGAGGGCGGAAATGTTCTGGCGCAGGATCAGGAATCCAGCGTCGTGTGGGGAATGCCCGGCGCGGTCGCGCAGGCCGGATTTTGCAGCGAAATTCTGCCGCTGACTGAAATCGGTCCTGCCATCGTGCGTATCGCCGGAGGAGTAGGGAAATGAATAGCTCCGAGTTCGAATATCTGAAACAGATGCTCTATGAGCGCTCGGGACTCGTTGTCACGCCGGAGAAAGGCTACCTCATCGAGAGCCGACTCATGCCGATCGCGCGGCGGCGCGGCATCGAGAATGTTGGTACACTCATCGAGGAGCTCAGGCGCACCCGGGACGAGAACACGCTGGTGCAGATCGTCGACGCAATGACGACCAACGAAACGCTGTTCTTTCGGGACGGATGGCCGTTCGAGCGCTTCCGGTCAAACCTGCTGCCGGAAATCATGGAGAAGACAAAGGCATCGCGGCGCATTCGTATCTGGAGTGCGGCATGCTCCAGCGGGCAGGAGCCCTATTCGCTCGCCATGACCATGGCCGAGATGGACCCAGCGCTCACCGGTTGGCAGATCGAGATTGTCGCGACCGACATCTCCGACGCGATGCTGGCGCGGGCGCAGGCCGGACGCTATTCGGTTTTCGAGGTTTCGCGCGGCCTCCCGGAACCGATGCTGCAGAAATATTTCGAGCCCGAGAAAGACGGATGGCGGGTCAAGGATCGTCTTCGCAGCATGATCAGCTTCCGCCGGTACAATCTGCTAGATGACGCACATGCGCACGGACTGGGCCCATTCGACATCATCTTTTGCCGGAATGTTCTCATCTACTTCGACGAAGCGACGCGCCGGCGCGTCTTTTCAGACCTCGCGAAGGTGATGCGCCCATGGGGCTATCTCTGTCTTGGCGGCGCTGAGACCGTTGTCGGCATCTCGGACGCATTTCGTGTGCTGCCGGGCGAACGGGGTTTGTTCGGCCTGTCCTGAAAACAAGAGTTCTCGTTCATAACCGAACGACGCCCTGAGACCGGTATGGGGAGGATTGGTGGAGCCAGGCGGAATCGAACCGCCGACCTCTTGCATGCCATGCAAGCGCTCTCCCAACTGAGCTATGGCCCCGCCCTGGTCCGGCGCGGTATGGGTGCACGCGCCAGCGGTGGCGGAACTTAGGGCCGCTCCTCCCCGCAATCAAGAAAAACTTGATGGCGCAATGAGTGCAACCCCGTCTTCGTTCCGCCTTTCGGTCAATTCAGTCGTCGTCGCCCTTGCCGCCACGAACGATGCCGCTGACGTCGTCATCCTCGTCCTCGTCGTCCGGCAGGAAGGCGTCGTCGGCGTCGTCATCATCGACCTCAACGTCGACGTCGACGTCAATATCATCGTCATCTGCGGCCAGCTCATCATCGCGCATCGCATCGAGCGAGACGGTGTCGTCGTCCTCGGCCACGACACGCTTCAACGGCTTCTCCTTCGGCTTCTCAACCGGCTTGGCGCGTTTGGCCTTGGCGCCGGTGTCCGGCACATATTCGTGCTTGCACTTGGGACACACGACCGGATTCTTGTTCAGGTCGTAGAATTTTGCGCCGCAGCTCGGGCACTCGCGTTTGGTTCCCAACTCCGGTTTCGACAAGCTCGCACTCCCCCGCGTCTATCCGCGTTTTGCGCGCCCACGGTCATCGCGGCACGCGGCATATGGCCTTGAAGGATTTTCCCATTGCCACGTTAAGTTGCTCCTGTCAAAACCTATTCGCGCCGTGCCCGCTCGCAACCGCCCTGCCGGACGCGGGCCGGGGCGCCCCCCTTGGCGCCTCCCGGCAACACCAGTATCGGAAGCGCCTTGGCCCATTCTCTCGCCACCCCCCTCACAGCCGAGCCATCGGCCCGCCTTACCGGCACGATCGATGTGCCTGGCGACAAGTCGATTTCGCATCGAGCGCTGATTTTCGGCGCCCTGGCCGTGGGCGAGACACGCATTACGGGGCTGCTGGAAGGCGCCGACGTTCTTGCGACCGCCGAAGCCATGCGCCGCCTCGGGGCCGATGTCGAACGCCACGGGGTTGGAACGTGGTCAGTCCATGGCGTCGGGGTGGGGGGCCTCAATGAGCCCGATCAGCCGCTCGATTTCGGCAATTCCGGTACGGGCGCTCGTCTGGTCATGGGCCTGGTTGCCGGGCACCCGATCACCGCCACTTTCATCGGTGACGCATCATTGTCGCGCCGTCCGATGAGCCGTGTGATTGCACCTCTGAGCGACATGGGTGCCACCTTTCATACGCGCGATGGTGGCCGGTTGCCGCTGACGCTGATCGGTGCGCGGCGCGCCATGCCCATCGCCTATCCATTGCCTGTCGCCTCGGCCCAGGTCAAATCCGCCGTGCTGCTGGCCGGACTCAATGCTCCCGGCCAGACGACCGTCATCGAGGCGACGCCGACACGCGACCACACCGAACGGATGCTCAGGGCCTTCGGTGCCGAGATTCAGGTGGAAGCCGGCCCGCGCGGTCTTCTCGCCATTCGACTGACCGGCGAGCCCGAACTGCGCCCCTGCCCGATCACGGTACCCGGCGACCCCTCATCGGCCGCATTTCCAGTCGTGGCGGCGTTGCTGACGCCCGGCTCGGAAATTGTCGTCCGGGGCATCATGCTCAATCCGCATCGGTCCGGCCTCTATACGACCCTGATGGAAATGGGGGGAGATATCGAGGTGATGAACCAGCGCGAGCAAGGCGGCGAACCGGTCGCTGATCTCCGCGTACGATCAAGCCGCCTGCGAGGCGTCGAAGTGCCGCCCGACCGGGCCGCATCGATGATCGACGAGTATCCGGTGCTGGCCATTGCGGCCGCATTCGCCGATGGTGAAACAAGAATGCTCGGCATTCAGGAACTGCGCGTCAAGGAAAGCGACCGCATTGCCGCCACGGCCTCGGGCCTGCGCGCCAATGGCATCAAGGTCCGCGAGACCGAGGATGGAATGATTGTCGAGGGCCGCAGTGGCGAGGTCGCTGGCGCCGGCCATGTCGCGACCCATATGGATCACCGCATCGCCATGTCTTTCCTGGTTATGGGCCTCGCAGCCCAGAAGCCCGTTACCGTCGACGATGCCTCGATGATTGCAACAAGCTTTCCCGATTTCCTGCCGTTGATGCAGGGACTCGGCGCGACCTTCAGCGGAGAGGGCCAGTGATCATCGCCGTCGACGGCCCCGCCGCGTCAGGAAAAGGTACGCTGGCCCGTGCCTTGGCGCGCCATTATGGCCTCGCCTATCTTGATACCGGCTCCCTCTATCGTGCAGTCGGTCAGGCAGTGCTCGCGGTCGGCGGCGATCCGACACACGAGGGGGCCGCGCTGGCCGCAGCCAAGGCGCTGGATCCCACCCGGATCGACGAAAAGGTAATCCGTACCGCCGAGGCCGGGCACGCGGCCTCCCTGGTCGCCGCCATGCCAGCGGTTCGGGCTGCCATGCTCGACCTGCAGCGGCGGTTTGCAGCCCGGAAGCCGGGCGCCGTGCTCGATGGCCGAGACATCGGCACGGTCGTCTGTCCACAGGCCGATGTGAAGCTTTTCGTCTCTGCCAGCCCCGAAATCCGGGCGCACCGGCGCTGGCTCGAACTCAACAGTTCGGGGGTCAGCCTTTCCGAGGCACAAGTGCTTGAAGATGTTAAGGAAAGAGACCGCCGCGATGCCGAGCGGGCGGCCAGCCCGATGCGGCCGGCATCCGACGCGCACTTGCTCGATACCTCCGATTTGAGTATAGAGGCCACATTCGACGCAGCCGTCGCGATCATTGACAAAGCAATGGGTTAAGCGCGTTTTCGCCTCTGGCGCGGCGCCCTTTCTTCGCATTGATTTGACGCTTGATCACGCTGGCAGGGTCGTGTTTTTCAACCTCTAACCGACACCGCCCAGATCCACATGCTCCCGAGCGCTCCAAGACTTCGGGGGAAGACCCGCGGACCCAACCGCCGGCCGGAACAAAAGCATCGTCAGGAGACTTTCACATTGGCTAACACCACAAGCGCGCTCAACCCGAGCCGCGAAGATTTTGCCGCCCTGCTGGAGCAGTCCTTTTCCGAAAGCAGCATGCAGGAAGGCTCCGTCATCAAGGGGACGGTCGTCGCCATCGAAAACGACCTCGCCATCGTCGATGTCGGCCTCAAGACCGAAGGCCGCGTCGCTCTCAAGGAATTCGCAACGCCCGGCAAACCCGCCAACATCAATGTCGGCGACATCGTCGAGGTCTATCTCGAGCGCATTGAAAACGCGATGGGCGAAGCGGTGCTCAGCCGCGAAAAAGCCAAGCGCGAAGAAAGCTGGATCCGCCTCGAAGTGGCCTTCGAGAAGCAGGATCGCGTCGAGGGTCAGATCTTCGGTCGCGTCAAGGGTGGCTTCACTGTCGATCTCGACGGCGCCGTGGCCTTCCTGCCCGGCAGTCAGGTCGATATCCGTCCGGTGCGCGATGTAACGCCGCTGATGAACATTCCGCAGCCTTTCCAGATCCTGAAGATGGACAAGCGGCGCGGCAACATCGTCGTCTCGCGTCGCGCCGTGCTCGAAGAGACCCGCGCCGAACAGCGCCAGGAACTGGTCGAGAATCTCAAGGAAGGCCAGGTACTCGAAGGCGTCGTCAAGAACATCACCGACTATGGTGCTTTCGTCGATCTCGGCGGCGTCGACGGTCTGTTGCATGTGACCGATATCGCATGGCGGCGCGTCAACCATCCGACCGAAGTTCTGTCGATCGGCCAGACACTGAAAGTCCAGGTCATCAAGGTCAATCACGACACGCAGCGCATCTCGCTCGGCATGAAGCAGCTTGAAGCCGACCCGTGGGAGGGCGTCGAAGCGAAATATCCGCTTGAGGCGCGCTTCAAGGGTCGCGTCACCAACATCACCGACTACGGTGCGTTTGTGGAACTCGAGCCCGGCGTCGAAGGCCTCGTCCATGTCTCCGAAATGAGCTGGACCAAGAAGAACGTGCATCCGGGCAAGATCGTTTCCACCTCGCAGGAAGTGGAAGTGATGGTCCTCGAAGTCGATCCGGTAAAGCGCCGCATCTCGCTTGGCCTCAAGCACTGCATGGACAATCCCTGGGCGACCTTCGCCGAGAAATATCCGGCCGGCACGATCGTCGAAGGCGAGATCAAGAACATTACCGAGTTCGGTCTTTTCATCGGCCTTGATGCCGATGTCGACGGCATGGTGCACATGTCCGATCTCGACTGGAACCGTCCGGGCGAAGAAGCCATGCAGGACTACCAGAAGGGCCAGGTCGTGAAGGCGGTGGTGCTCGACGTCGACACCGAGAAGGAGCGCATCTCGCTCGGTATCAAGCAGCTCTCGGGCGACCCGATGGAATCGCTGGGTGACATCCGCAAGGGTGCGGTCGTGACCTGCACGGTGACGGGCGTCACCGACAATGGACTTGAGGTTTCTGTCGGCGACGACGACATGTCGGCGTTCATTCGCCGTGCCGAGCTTGCACGCGATCGTGCGGATCAGCGGCCGGAACGTTTCTCGGTCGGCGACAAGGTCGACGCTCGCGTCACACAGTTCGATCGTGCCGCCCGCAAGATCCAGCTTTCGATCAAGGCACTTGAAATCGCTGAAGAAAAGGAAGCGGTGGCGCAGTATGGCTCGTCGGATTCCGGCGCGTCGCTCGGCGACATCCTGGGTGCAGCGCTCAACAAGGCCAGCACCGACGAGAAATAAGGTTGCTACGGGCGGGGCGACAAGCCCCGCCCGCCGCGCTAAGCTCCGGCCCTGATATCGTCCTGTCCGGAGGATCATTCTCGTGTCGCTCGATGCAGATACACTCACGGACAGGCGGCGCTTGAAGCGCCGCCTGTTTTTTTGGCGCGCTGGCGCCGTTCTCGCCGTCGCCGTGGCGCTGATTGTCCTGGTAGCGGAGACTGGCTGGCCCGGGCGCTCACACATAGCCCGCGTCGAGATTGCCGGTATTGTCGTTGACGACCGGCTGCAACGCGACATGCTGGAAAAAATCGCCCGAGACCCGAACGTCAAAGGCGTGATCCTTGCGATCGACAGTCCGGGCGGCACAACAACGGGCGCCGAGGCGCTTTATGAAGCCATCCGCAAGGTCGCTGAAGAGAAGCCGGTCGTCGCCGTGCTTGGAACGGTCGCAGCCTCCGGCGGCTATATCGTTGCCATGTCCGCCGACCGCATTATCGCCCGCGGAAATACCATCACCGGCTCGATCGGCGTCATTTTCCAATGGGCGCAGCTCGATGAACTTCTGAAGCATATCGGCATCGAGATGCATGACGTCAAATCGGCCCCGCTCAAGGCCGAACCAGGTCCGTTCAATAGACCAAGCCCGGAAGCGCTGCGGGTGACCAAGGATCTGGTCGACAGTTCCTACGGCTGGTTCCTACGTCTCGTCGCAGAGCGGCGGGGGATGGACGAGGCGACGGCCCTGCGTCTCGGTGATGGCCGTGTCTTCACCGGCTGGCAAGCAGTCGAGAACGGGCTCGTCGACGAAATCGGCAGCGAAGCGCAGGCGCGCACATGGCTCGCCGAAGCGCATGGCATTGATGCGGGTCTGCCGGTGCGGGACTGGGAGCCGGCCTATCCCGGTCTCGGTTTTGCCGGTTTTGCTGGCCGGGCGCTGGGCGAGACGATCATTGTAGCCGGTCAAGTCGTGGCCGGAAAAACACAGCAAACAAAAAGACTTACACTTGACGGTCTGACAAGCGTTTGGCAACCTGACCGCCAATAAGGGGAGAGTCAGGACCGGCTCCGGTGACGGTCACGGACGAAGCGCGAGGCACGGCCGGGGGACGCAAGCACATGATCAAATCGGAACTCGTCGCGCGTCTGGCTCAGGCCAATCCGCATCTCTACCAGCGCGACGTCGAGCGTATCGTCAGCACGATTTTCGACGAGATCAGTGCTGCGCTGGCCCGTGGCGACCGGGTCGAATTGCGCGGTTTCGGGGCCTTTTCGGTCAAGAGTCGGCCCGCACGGACCGGCCGCAATCCGCGCACCGGCGAGCCTGTTCATGTCGAAGAAAAGTCGGTGCCCTTCTTCAAGACGGGCAAGGAGTTGCGCGAACGCCTCAACAATGCCGATATTTCGGACGACAAGCTGATGGCGGCCGACGACGGCGACGACGATTGATCCCGGCGCCGGCGACCCCTGTTGGCGCCCTGAATTCGGGACGGAACGCGTGAAACTCCTGCGCTGGATATTGCTGCCGCTGATCGCCGTGCTGGCGATGGCGCTGGCGGTCGCCAACAGGTCTTATGTCACCTTCGGTTTCGACCCCTTCGACGTCGAAACCCCGGCCCTTGCCATCGACGCTCCCCTGTTTCTGATCGTGCTCGTTTCGATGCTAATCGGCATTCTGGCGGGCGGCGCGGGTGCCTGGGCCCAGGCAAGGCGCAAAGCGGCAAGACACAAGGCCAGCGGCCCAGCCGAAGGCCGCCTGCCCGCATTGCGGCAGATCGACCAGGACTAAATCCGGTCCCCCTCCGCCCGCGATCTGCTATAAGGCGGCAATCGACAAGAGCAGGCCCCATGACACGCAACAACCCGATCTTCTGCGCCCTTGATACCACCGATATCGACCATGCGGTGTCGCTGGCGCGTGGCCTCAAGGGCAGCGTCGGCGGCGCCAAGATCGGCATGGAATTCTTCAATGCACATGGGCCGGCCGGCTACCGGGCGGTTGCCGCGGCGGGATTGCCGATCTTTCTCGACCTGAAGCTCCACGATATTCCGAATACGGTGGCCGGTGGCATCCGCGCCGTGCTTCCCCTCAATCCGTCCATCGTCAATGTCCACGCGGCGGGCGGCAGTGCCATGATGCGCGCCGCGGCCGAGGCTGCGCGCGAGGCTGGCGACAGCCGTCCCCTCATCATCGGCGTCACGCTGCTCACCAGCCTTGACCGGAGCGACCTCGCCGCAACCGGCGTCGGCGGCAGCACCTCCGAACATGTGCGTCGCCTTGCGGCGCTTGCGGCCGCGGCCGGGCTCGATGGCGTGGTCTGCTCGGCGCATGAAATCGAAGTCCTTCGTCGTGACCTCGGGCCGGGTTTCAAGCTGATCGTGCCGGGCATACGACCGGCCGGAAGCGTCGTCGGCGACCAGAAACGCGTGATGACACCGACCGAAGCGCTGTCGCTGGGCGCGGATGTTCTCGTGATCGGCCGTCCCATCACCGGCGCGGGCGATCCGCGGGCAGCGGCCGAAGAGATCGCCCGCTCGCTGGCGGCATAGTTTCCCATGACGGTGCGTGTGAAAATCTGTGGATTGTCGACGCCGGAGACGGTGGACGCGGCGGTTGCCGCTGGAGCCGATTACCTCGGCTTCAACTTCATTCCCAGAAGCCCGCGCTTCGTCACCTTTGAAGTGGCTGCCGCCCTTGCCGCCCGTGTGCCCTCCTCCGTACTCACAGTGGCGCTCAGCGTCGACGCCGACGATGCGGCCTTCGACAGCATGGTGAAGGCAATCCGGCCGGACATCCTGCAGCTTCATGGCGCGGAGATGCCGGAGCGGCTTCTGGAACTCAAGGCGCGCTACGGCATCCCGCTGATGAAGGCCATCGGCGTGGCCGAGCCCGGCGACCCGGAGGCCGGCGATATTTACCGCGATTCCGCCGATTTGTTGCTGTTCGACGCCAAACCACCTAAATCTATGGCAGGCGCGCTGCCTGGCGGGAACGGCCTTGTTTTCGACTGGTCGCTGATTGCGGGCCACCGGCCTGAAATGCCATGGATGCTTTCGGGCGGACTCGATGCTGGCAATGTCGCCGAGGCCATCCGGATCACCGGTGCCGAGGCAGTGGATGTTTCGTCGGGCGTCGAGAGCGCGCCAGGTCGAAAGGATCCGGCCCTGATCGAAGCCTTCATTCGTGCGGCCAGAGCAGCCGCCTGACGGCTTTGCAGAATTGTTGAAAGAGAGAGTTCGAGCGTGAGCGCACCGCAAGCCAATTCCTTCCGCAACGGTCCCGACGAGCGGGGCCGCTTCGGCATTTTCGGCGGCCGCTTCGTCGCCGAAACGCTGATGCCGCTGGTGCTCGAACTCGACAAGGCCTACAGCGCCGCGAAGGAGGATCCGGCCTTCCAGGCCCAGATCGATTTCATGCAACGCGACTATGTGGGCCGGCCGAGCCCGCTCTATCTCGCCGAACGCCTGACCGAGAAGTTCGGCGGCGCCAAGATCTACATGAAGCGTGACGAACTCAATCATACCGGCAGCCACAAGATCAACAACTGCCTCGGCCAGATCCTGCTCGCCATGCGCATGGGCAAGACGCGCATCATCGCCGAAACCGGTGCCGGGCAGCATGGCGTTGCGACGGCAACCGTCTGTGCGCGCTTCGGTCTACCTTGTGTCGTCTACATGGGCACCACCGACATCGAGCGACAGAAGCCCAACGTCTTCCGCATGAAGCTTCTCGGCGCCGAAGTCGTTCCCGTCACCTCCGGCACCGGTACGCTGAAGGATGCGATGAACGAGGCATTGCGCGACTGGGTGACCAATGTCGACGATACCTATTATCTCATCGGTACGGTCGCCGGTCCCCATCCCTACCCCGCCATGGTGCGCGACTTCCAGTCGGTGATCGGGCGCGAGACCAGGGAACAGATGCTGGCGCGCGAAGGCCGCCTGCCCGACTCGCTGGTCGCCTGTATCGGCGGCGGTTCCAATGCGATGGGATTGTTCCATCCCTTCCTCGACGATCCGTCGGTGAAGATCTACGGCGTCGAGGCGGCCGGCAAGGGCATCGAAACCGGCGAGCATTGTGCCTCGCTCAAAGGCGGTTCGGCCGGCGTTCTTCATGGCAACCGCACCTATCTGCTGCAGGACGATGACGGGCAGATCAAGGACGGGCATTCGATTTCGGCCGGCCTCGACTATCCCGGCATCGGACCCGAGCATGCCTGGCTGCACGAGACGGGCCGCGCCGAATATGTGTCGGCAACCGACAGGGAAGCGCTCGATGCCTTTCAGCTCTGCTCACGGCTCGAGGGCATCATTCCAGCGCTTGAGCCGTCGCATGCACTCGCCTTCGTTTCGAGGCTTGCGCCGACGCTGCCGAAGGATCACCTGCTGGTGATGAACATGTGCGGGCGTGGCGACAAGGATGTTTTCGCGGTTGCCGACCATTTGGGGGTGACGCTGTGACGACCCGGCTCGACAAGCGCTTTGCGCGCCTGAAGGCGGAATCCCGTGCGGCGTTCGTCACTTTCATCACGGCGGGCGATCCCGATTTCGACACGACGCTTGCGATTCTGACCGGCCTGCCGGCCGCGGGCGCCGACGTGATCGAACTGGGCATGCCTTTCACCGACCCGATGGCCGACGGACCGGCGATCCAGGCATCGACGCAGCGCGCGCTGAAAGCGGGCGCCAGCATGAAAAATACGCTCGAGCTCGTGCGCCGTTTCCGCGCCGGCGACGCCGACACGCCGATCGTCCTTATGGGCTATTACAATCCGATCTATCACATGGGCGTCGACATGTTCCTGAGCCGGGCGAAGGAAGCAGGTGTCGACGGGCTGATCGTCGTCGACCTGCCGCCCGAAGAGGACGACGAGCTTTGCGAGCCCGCCATGCGCGCCGGCCTCAACTTCATCCGCCTCGCCACGCCAACCACCGACGACCGGCGGCTGCCGGCGGTTCTCGCCAATACATCCGGCTTCGTCTACTACGTCTCGATCAACGGCATCACCGGTTCGGCAAGCCCCGAGACACGTAACGTCGCGGCCGCCGTCGCCCGGATCAAGCGCCATACCACGCTGCCGGTCGCCGTCGGCTTCGGTATTCGCACGCCCGAACAGGCCGCCGAGATTGCACGCAACGCGGATGGTGCGGTCGTCGGCTCGGCGATTGTCGATGCCATCGCCGCGGAGATCGACTCGCAGGGTCAGGTGAGGCCGGGGGCGCCTGACCGCGTGCTTGCCTTCGTGCGCCGGCTTGCCGACGGTGTTCACGGCGCGCGCGCCACGGCTGCGGAATAGAGGAAACGCCCCATGAACTGGATCAACAATGTCGTCCGTCCGAAAATCCAGCGGGTTTTCAAGAAGCGCGAACAGACGCCCGACAACCTCTGGCACAAATGCGGCAATTGCGGCGAGATGATCTTCCATCGCGACCTCGATGCAGCGATGCGGGTCTGTCCGGCCTGCGACCATCATCTCCGGCTCGGCACCAAGGAGCGCCTTGCCTCGGTTTTCGACAATGCGGATTACCAGCTCGTGGCCGTCGATGGTGTGACGCTCGATCCGCTGAAATTCCGCGATCAGAAGAAATATCCCGATCGTCTGAAAGAGGCCCGCGCCAAGACCGGCCGGGACGACGCGGTGACGGTTGCGCACGGGCCTCTTGATGGCGTCGAGACGGTTGTCGCGGTCGAGGATTTTTCCTTCATGGGCGGGTCGCTCGGCATGGCTGCTGGCGAGGCCATCATTCGCGGTGCCGAGAAGGCGCGTGAATTGAACGCTCCTTATGTCCTCTTCACCGCAGCCGGCGGCGCGCGGATGCAGGAGGGAATTCTGTCCCTGATGCAGATGCCGCGCACGACCGTCGCGATTCAGCTCCTGCGTGAGGCGGGCCTGCCCTTCATCGTCGTGCTCACTGATCCGACGACCGGCGGCGTGCTTGCCTCCTATGCCATGCTCGGTGATGTTCACCTTGCGGAACCGAAGGCGCTGATCGGCTTTTCAGGCCGCCGTGTCATCGAACAGACGATCCGGGAGAAACTTCCCGACGATTTCCAGTCAGCCGAATTTCAGTTCGAACATGGCATGATCGACATGATTGTCCATCGTCACAAGATGAAGGAGACGCTCTCGCGTCTCATTCGGTTGATGACGCATCGCCCGCGCAGCGCGCAGCAGCAGAGCGCCAATGTGCCGGCGACGGTTGCCGCGCCGACGCCGTGAGCGAACGAGGTCGCGCCAGCAGCGATGCAGTTCTCGAGCGGCTGACCGGCCTTCATCCCAAGCTGATCGATCTCTCGCTCGACCGCACGTGGCGCCTGCTGGCAGCACTCGGTCACCCCGAGCGCAGCCTGCCACCCGTATTCCACATTGCCGGCACCAATGGGAAGGGCTCGGTCGCCGCCTATCTACGTGCCTGCCTTGAAGCCGGCGGCCATGCCGTTCACAGCTACACCTCACCTCATCTCGTCCGTTTTCACGAGCGCATTCGTCTGGCTGCACGACCGCACAGCAAACTGATCGAGGAACCAGCCCTCGCCGCCCTGCTCGACGAATGCGAGCGCGCCAATGACGGTCAGCCGATCACTTTTTTCGAGATCACCACATGCGCCGCGCTGCTGGCTTTTTCGCGCGCACCTGCCGATGCACTGGTCCTCGAAGTCGGCATGGGCGGAAGGCTCGACACGACCAATGTGGTCGCACGACCTGCCGTCTCGATCATCACACCCGTCGATCTCGACCATCAGGCCTTTCTCGGCAACACGATTGCACTGATCGCAACCGAGAAGGCCGGTATCCTGAAACGCGGCGTTCCGGCCGTTGTCGGGCCGCAGCCGGACGAGGCGCGGATCGCCATCGAGATGGCGGCCGAAAAGACAGGCACGCCACTATTCATTCACGGGCAGGATTTTTCGGCACATGAAGAGGCGGGCGCACTTGTCTACCAGGATGAAGCCGGTCTTCTCGATCTGCCCCTGCCGCGACTCGCCGGACGCCATCAGATCGACAATGCGGGCGTCGCAATTTGCGCGCTGCGCCGATCGGGAATCCTGCCACTCGATCGAGCGGCAATCGCCGAGGGCCTGACACACACCGACTGGCCGGCGCGGCTGCAGCGCCTGACGCGTGGACCATTGGTCGACCTGATGCCCGGGGATAGCGATCTCTGGCTGGACGGCGGCCACAATCCGGCCGCAGGCCGCGCCGTGGCCGAAACCATGGCCGACATCGATGCGCGCGACCCGAAACCACTGATTCTTGTTGCCGGGATGCTCGATACAAAGGATGCGGCCGGTTTCTTTGCGCCGTTTGCGGGACTCGCCACCCATGTCGAAACGGTCACCATACCCGACGCGCCTGCGTCGCTTCCGGCGGATGCGCTTGCCGAGGCGGCGCGCAGCGTCGGCCTCGACGCGACGCCCGCCATCTCGCTTGCGCAGGCCCTCGGCCGCGCCAGTGTCGATGCCGGCCGCGCGAGCCCGCGCATCCTGATTTGCGGTTCGCTCTATCTTGCCGGCCATATCCTGCGCGACCACGCATGAAAAAGGCCGGCTCCCGCGAGCCGGCCTTTCCTGATTCCCGGATGACGGCGGTCAGATCGCGCTATCGATCCATTCGACGATCTTGCCTTTCGGCAGCGCGCCAACCTTGGTCGCAGCCACCTGTCCGTCTTTGAAGATCATCAACGTCGGAATCCCGCGCACGCCGTACTTGGTCGGCACGTTCGGATTTTCGTCGATATTGATCTTCGCAACCGTCAGCTTTCCACCATAGTCCTTTGCGATTTCTTCCAGCGCCGGCCCGATCTGCTTGCAGGGGCCGCACCATTCCGCCCAGAAGTCGACCAGAACAGGGCCGGACGCATCCAGCACATCGCTCTCGAAGGATTGGTCGGTCACTTTGTTGGTCGCCATCTTCTTCCTTTCCTGGTCCAAAGCCCCGCTTCACCGGGGCGGACCTGTGCGCCGCAGGGCGCGAATACGAGGGATACAAATTCAACGTGGCATCAAATCTAGGAACGCACCCCATCAAGGTCAAGGCGTGCGCATTGCCGCGGGCTTGGCCTGTTTCAGAACATTTTCCAACTGCGAGGCGGGCAATTCCATCAATCGGGGGCCTTCGGTCCATAACAGAGCGCAGCGTATCTGGCGGCCGGGATATATGCGCGCCAGAACGGCACGATAGGCCGCCATTTGCGCCACATAGGCGGGAGCGACCTCTGCGGGCGTCGCGGGCGGCGGGCGATTCGTCTTGTAATCGATGATCATGACGGAATCGTCCGTGACGCAGAGCCGATCGATCTGGCCGGCCACCGGGAAGGAAGCACCGCCGAAATCGATCATGCCAGCGACCGGCGCCTCGGCCCGGCTGCCGGGTGCAAAGACGTCCGCAAATGCCTCATCGTTCAGTATACGGAACACGGATTCTTCAATCTCCGCACGTGCCGCCACGTCAAGATCATGTGCAGGCAGTGCCAGGTAGCGCCTGGCTGCTGTGACCCGGCTTTCGGGTCGCATGTCCGGCAGCGTTTCGAGCAGTCGATGAATCAGACTGCCGCGCTGAAAGCGGCGCGGTGCATCGGCGATCCGTGGCGACGCGGGCGCCGGTTCCGTCAGTCCTTCAGGCGGCAAGCGCGACGGCGCCAGCGGCCGCGAGGGACGCGGTTCGGGGCTGGTGTCGCGGCGGGCCCAATCCGGGAGGTCTGGCGGGTGCGGGCGCGTCGAATCCTGCCACGTCGCGGCTTTGCGTGTCTGTCTGCCCTCGATGCGCCAGACCGTCTCACCATCAGCGTGTCTTGCCTCTTCCGCCTCCGGCAACAGCGCTTCGCAGACGAGTTCGTACCAGCAGTCGGGTGGCGGCGGATTGGCACCCCGATACCCCGCCACATATAGACGGTCTCGAGCGCGCGTCATCGCCACATAGAGAAGCCGCCGATACTCCTCCGCCTGGATGCGGCGATGACCCTCGCGCGCGATGGCGCTGACTTCATCCTCGTCCTTCTTGCGCACGGGCCAAAGCAACAGCCTCGGTCCGTCATTCGGCAGCGGCAGTTCGAGCAGCGCCGGGTCGTGGCTGCCACCCGGCGCGGCGCAGGTGTCGGGCATGAAGACAATCTCGGCCTCGAGGCCCTTTGCGCCATGTACCGTCATCACGCGGACTTCGTCACGGCCCTGATCCATGTCGCGCTTGATCTCGGCGGCGCCGCGCTCGACCCAATGCACGAAGGCTTCGAGAGAAGGTGCGTGCCGACGCTCGAACTCGAGTGCCAGGGACAGGAATTCGTCGATCGGATCGGCTGCATCGGGACCCAGTCGGGCAAGCAACCTCTCGCGGCCCTTCTCGCCGGCAAGGACGTGAGCAAAAAATTCATAAGGCGGTTCAAAATCGGCACGCGCCAGAAGGCGCGCCAGCAATGATTCGGCTTCGGCGGCGCGTATATTGTCCCGTGCCTTTTCCTGCAACGCCCTCCAGAGCGTTCCCTTGCGACCGTAAGCAAGCCTGAACAGCTCATCCTCATCGAAGCCGATCAACGGGCTCTTCAGTACCGTCGCAAGGGTGAGATCGTCCTCGGGCAGCAGTACGAAATGCGCCAGCGCCAGCAGATCCATCACTGCAATCTGCTCGGTCAATACCATGCGGTCGGCGCCCGCAACGGCAACGCCCTGCTCCTTCAGATGTCGCACCATCTCGCCGACAAAGGCGTTACGGCGGCGCACCAGGATCAGGATGTCGCCGGGCCGGATCGGACGACCGCGCCCGGTCAGCAATTCACCCTTGTCGAGCCAGCCCCGGATGGTCCGCGCAATGCGCGCGGCAAGTTTCGCCATCGGCGCGGTCTCGGTCATGTAATCGAGCGGCGCGTCCCAGACGACCGTCTCTTCGCCCTCTTCCGGCTCTTCCAACGGCCATATCTCGACAAGACCGGCATCGGCAGAACGGAAGGCGATATGATCGTCAAACTCGCCAGACGCCGTCAGCCCGTTGCGGGCATGCGCCAGCGCAAACACCTTGTCGACCGCCGACAGCACCTCGGGTACCGAACGGAAGGACCGCGTCAGCGGCACATAATCCCATTTGTGTCCGGCCGCCTTCACGCGCTTCTCGAAATAGCGTTTCATTGCATCGAAACGTGCCGGATCGGCCCCCTGAAAGGAAAAGATCGACTGCTTCTCGTCGCCAACCGCAAAAACGGTTCGCAGACGTTCACGCGCGCCATGCCCCGAAAGGAACTCCTCGGCCAACGCCGCGATCACATCCCACTGATCGGGACTCGTATCCTGTGCTTCATCGACCAGAATGTGATCAATGCCGCCGTCGAGCTTGTAGAGCACCCAGGCCGCCATGCGGCTGCGCGTCAGCAATTCGCGTGTGCCCGAAATCAGATCGTCATAGTCCAGCATGGCGCGAGCGCGTTTGGCGTCGCGGAAGGCATCGAGAATGGCGACCGCCAGCGTCAGGACTGCCTCGGTCGCCTCTGCGACCGCAACCGCGCGCATCCGACCGGTCAACCTCACAATTCGCCCCCGCTCGTCGCCAAGCGCCTGCTCCGCCGCCGGATTGGCCGCGCCGAGCTTTGCAGTGATCACTCTGGCACGCGGTGCACCTTCCTTCGTCAGGAAGACCGAGAGATAGTTGTCGAGATTATCGATCCGGCTTTCGGGCGCTTCGAGAAATCCCGAAAGTGCCGACGCGCGCTCGATGTCTGTCCTGGTGCCGCCCGCAAGCACCCGGGCAGCCGAGCGCATCTCGGTCTCGGGCAGAGTCGCAATCTCGGTACGCAAGCCGTCGACTGTTTCATCCGCCTCGACCGAAAGCGCCACTCGAAGGGCCTTGCGGATTCCATCGAGACCGCCCAGACCTTCCATCAGTTCGGCGAAATTGCCGCGCTGCGCGGTAATTTCCTTCAGAAGTTTGCCGAAGGCAAACTCGTCGACGCGCGCCACCACATGTGCCAATGCTGTCGCCAACGGTGTACCGATTTCCGCGCCCGCGCGGCGCAGAACCGCATCGCGGACTTCCTCCAGCAGTTCGGCTGCCGCGCGTTCGTCCAGAATATCAAAATGCGGCGGCACGCCGGCTTCCAGCGGAAACCGTCCGAGCAGGCGTTCGCAGAAAGCATGGATCGTCTGGATCTTCAGTCCACCCGGCGTTTCGATGGCGCGAGCGAAAAGCTTGCGCGCCTCCCGCAGCATCGCCGCATCAGGCGCAACACCTTCCAGTCCCTCGATTTCGTCAGCCAACGCCCCGTCGGTCATCATGGCCCAGTCGCCGAGGCGCTTGTAGAGGCGCGCCGACATTTCGGCCGCTGCCGCCTTGGTGAAGGTCAGACAGAGAATATGCTCGGGCGCATTGCCGGCCAGCAGCAGACGCGCGACACGCGTCGTCAGTGCATGGGTCTTGCCGGATCCGGCATTGGCCGACACCCAGACCGAGGCTTGCGGATCGGAGGCGCGGCGCTGTGCCTCGTCGGCACCGTGATTCTTCGTCGGTGACGCGCTCATTCGCCCTCGCCGCCCGAACCCGACCATTCCCTGACGCGCGCCAGATGGTCGTAGTCGCCATAGCGGCCGGTGAACATCGGGCGCGGCCGCGAAAGATAGGGAGTCGCTTCATCCTCATATTGTTTCAACAGATCAACCAGCAGGGCGTAGATTTCCTCGGCAAGATCGCCGCCGGGATCGGGAATGACCCGTTCCTCGCCGGCCGTCTCACCGCCGGTCAGCCGCAGATAGACCAGACGTGAAGCATGCGCATGCGGCAGACCGGTCGTATCGCCGAAGCCGCCACGTGCTGCCATCGCCGCTTCGAGCGGCAATTGCGGTGCCAGCCCGCTCTCGACCTGCTTCCTGCTCGGCACGCTTCCCGTCTTGTAGTCGGCAATGCCAAGCGTCCCGTCCCTCATCACATCGATACGGTCGGCCTTGCCGGTCAGCCGCACGGGCCGGTCAAGACCCTCGATCTCGATTTCGCCGACAACTTCGGGCAGCGAGCGCACGATATCGTCACGATGTTCGCGCTCGTATTCGATCATCCAGCGGGCGAGGCGCTGGAAGCGCGGCCACCAGAAGGCCGCAACACCCGGTCTCTCCAGGGCGTTTCTGAAGACCTCTTCGCCAATCTCGACAAGCCTTTCCAATGCGTGCTCCGGCAGATTGTCGGGAAATGCCGCAACAAATCTCTCGAGTGCCTTGTGAACGATCGTGCCGCGTTCGGCGGCGGCAATGTCGGCGTCAAGCGGGTCCAGCACGCGCAGTTTCAGTATCTTCTTCGCATAGATCGCGTAGGGATCGCGGATCAGCGTTTCGATTTCGGTGACGGAGAAGCGATCGGGACGGGCGTCGAGTGGTGGCATCGGTCGCGGGCGGATCGGATCGATCTTGGCGGCCGGTCGGTCGAGATCATGTGCCCAAACCGCCCAATGCGGCGCATGGGGCATCTCGCCCTCACCAAGACCGTTGATCACGCTTGTCAGGCGCAGCCACCAACGCGAGGCAACCGTCGGCGCCCCTTCCACTTTCGCCGCGCGTGTCAGCACCGCCTCATGCGCGCTCGCGCCTTCGACAAAGTCATGCGCCGCAAGGCCAATCCGCCGTTCCGGTGGATCGATGCCGAGTGCGGCGCGCATCGGGCGATTGAGCCACGGGTCGATACCGGCTTCGGCCGGCCATGTGCCTTCGTTGAGTCCTCCCAGAACGATCCGGTCGGCATGTTGGAGCCGCGCCTCGAGCGGGCCCCAGATGAAAAGCCGCGGATGCCGCCCCCAGCGTGGACGTAACACGCGCCCTTCCGCAAGCTGGTCGAAAAAGCGCGGATAGGAAGCGGCCTCAAGTACGCCGAAAGCCGGTGCCGCTTCGATCAGCTCACGGATGAAACCGGCCGCCGCCTCGCCTTCCTCGCGCGCCCAGAGGCGCTCGGCACCGGCTTCGGCTGCTGTCGCCGACAGTCTCTCCGCCGTTTCGACATGCGCGGCAACCAGCCCGGCGAGCGACATGTCGGCCTGCCAGGCATCGAGCATCGGTGCGGTGATTTTCTCGATCCTGTCGAGCAGTTCGAGGGTGTCGGCGACATCCCGTTCGAATGCGGCGGTCATCCGCCCGAATTCGCTGCGGGTCCGGCTTTCGACCTCGCAGGCCGCGCGCAGGCCCGCAATGCCCGGTGCCGGACGCGGACCGCGAAGAATCAGACGTTCCATCGCGCGTAGGCGGGCGCGGAAACGCGCCGGATCCTCGCCCGCCGCGGCCAGCGGATGCTTCAGACAGGCCAGCAATGGCACCGGCGCAAAAGCTTCGGCGATCATGGCGGTGACGAGGCGCAGAAAGGCCATGGGCGGCGTTCTGGCCAGCGGCTCGCCACCCGAGTCGTCGACCTCGACTTTCCAGCGGCGCAGTTCCATTGCAACACGGCGCGCCAGCTTGCGGTCGGGCGTCACGAGCGCCGCGGTCTTCGCCGGCGTCTCGAGCACTTCGCGCATCAGCAGCGCCACCGCACCAGCTTCGTCACGCTCGCTCGCCGCTTCAATCAGCGTCAGCCCGTCCAGTGCCTCCGGCGCCAGTTTCCTCATCTCCGCAAGGCGCGTGCGCCAGCGTTCGGTCGTCTCGGCCGGCCGCATGGCCTCCGACAGAATGCGCCCGCGCGCGGCTATTTTCGGCGACGTCTCGCTGCCCGGCCAGAAGGCGACATCGGCGCGTCCCGCCTCCAGATGACGCAGCAATTTCGACATGCCGTATTGCGGATGGGAGGCGGTGCCCGGTTCGCCGATGGCCGCCCAGCTTTCCTCGTCCAGATCGAGGTCGAGACCCGGCAGCACCACGGCGCCGGCCGGCAGCGATGCAACGACCCGCAGCAGATCGGCGGTCGCGGGGATCGAACCGGTGGAACCTGCTGCGATCACCGGTTTCAGGGGTGGGTCTTGCCGCCAGAGATCCGCCTGCGCGCGGATCAGGCGGTTGCGGCGCTCGGCCTGCTCCATGAATCCCAGACGGTCCATTTCGGTCGGCCATGCGGCCGTCAGAACTTTCAGGAATTCGAGCGTGATCTGCCAGTGATCGGCAAATTCGTCGGGCACCAGATTGGCGAGGGCCCCGAGATCGACCCCTTCAGTCAGGCCCATGTCGAGAAAACGGCCGAGATCGGCGGCCAGCGCCAGGGCGCGGGCCTCATCCTCGCCCCGGCCGCCGACGATCATCCGCGCCAGACGCAACTGCCGCTCGAGCGCCGGCATGGCAGGCGGCAGGTCGAGTGCATCGCCGGCCATGCCCTTCGGATCGAGAATCAGATCATCTTCGTCGACATCGCCGAGCGTCCGGATGGTCGGCAGGATCAACGCCGCGCCGCCACCGACCCGCAGAAAAGCTTCGCCGAGCGCCCGCGCCGCGCGACGCGTCGGCAGCAGGATCGTGATATCAGCCAATTCGGGGGTGCCAGCGAAACGGCCATCGAGCGACGGATCGGCCAGCAAGGCGGCGGCGAGCCGCTCCAGAAAGGGCGAGCCGGGCGGCATGGTGAAAAGGGCACGGGAATCGACAGGCATGGCATCCATCGTAGCCGGTCAGGCCCTACAAATCCCGCAGGAAGGCCTCCGCCGCGGCCAGATCGTCCGGCGTACCGACATGCATCCAGGTGCCGCCCATGCGCTGGCCAAAGAGCCGGCCCTCCCCGATCAGCCGGTCCCAGACCAGATTGGTCGAGAAAGCCCCCTCGGGGCCATCGGCGAAGAGTTCCGGCTTGATGACCTGGACGCCGGCATACATGTAGGGCGCCGTCGTGCATTCGAGGCGCCGCTCGAGCCTTCCGTCCGGATCCATCATGAAATCGCCGCGGCCGACATAGCCAATGGTGCGGGTCGCATCGGCAATCATCAGCAGGGCATCCATACGCCCGGGATCGAAGGCGGCCATCAGGGCCGCGAGATTGGCGCCGAGGCCCTCGACCCAGATCGAATCGGAATTGAAGGTCAGGATCGGATCGGTGCCCAGCAACGACAGTGCCTTTTTCGTGCCCCCGCCCGTGTCGAGCAGTTCGGCTCGCTCGTCGGAAATCACGATGCGCGGATGCGTGCGGGTTGCCAGATGGTCGACAAGCAGATCGGCGAAATGATGGATATTGACGACCGCCTCCTCGATGCCGGCCGCAGCCAGACGGTCGAGTACATGATCGATCAGCGGCCTGCCGGCGAGCCGCACCAACGGTTTCGGTATCGTCTCGGTCAGGGGCCGCATGCGTGTGCCGTGGCCGGCCGCCATCACCATGGCCTTGCGAATCTTCATGGATGCGCCTGCAGGAGATGCCGTTCGAGCCATGTCTTCAGCGACCCGAGTGCGGGATGGGCGAGATTGCGGCGCAGATAATCGACGGTGCGCGGCATATGCGCCATGTAGTGCGGCTTGCCATCGCGTTTCAGCAGGCGTGGCCAGAGCCCCATCAGGCGCAGCGCGCGCTCGGCCCCCAGCGCCGCATAGGCGGCCAGAAACCCTTCGGCATCGAAGTCCGGCAGCTCGACCGCGGCACGGTCGACATAGAGCGCGCGCATGGCCTGCTCGCGGGCCAGCGGCACGTCGCGGCGGGCATCCTGCAGGAAGGAGACGACGTCATAGGCGCGCGAACCGATCAGCGCATCCTGATAGTCGATCAGGCCGACCCGGGCGACGCCTTGCCGCGCGCCGAGCCAGAGCATGTTGGGCGAGTGATAGTCGCGCAGGAAGAGCGTTCGCGGGCCGGCGTCGATCAACGGCCGCAGATCGCTCCATAAACCATGGAAATCGGCGCGCTGCTGCGCCGTCGCCTCATGGCCCAGCACGACCGGAAAATGCCAGTCGAGCAGGACGTCGAGCTCGGCGCGGAAGACGCCGTCATCGAAATGCGGCACGGCATGGACCTCGCCATTGCCGACGGGAAGCGCCGCCGGCGCCGGCGCCGATTGCAGGCGCAGCAGGGTTTCGATACCGGCGCGGTAGAGCTCGTCGAGCGGTTCGCCGGCCGGGCCCCTGCCCTGCTCGATCAGCGTGCCATAGACCTCGTCGCCGAGATCCTCGAGCAGCAGCAGGCCCTGTCCGATATCGGCGGCATGGATTTCGGGCGCCGAAAGGCCGAGGCCGCGCAGATGCGTGCCGACGGCCACGAAAGCGCGGACATCCTCTGCCAGATGGGCGATGCGGCTGTAGGCGGCGCGGCCGGGCGCGGCCGGCGCGTCGGGGCCGGAGGGCCAGTCCATCAGCACGGCCGGCCGGCCATCCAGCGCGAGGCGCTCGTAGCGGCGCGTCGAGGCGTCGCCGGCCAGCGGGCGGCGCGTTGCCTTGCCCCAGCCGGCGCCCGCCAGAAAGGCGCGGATCGTCTCCTCGCGCTTGCTCGTCAAATCGTCAGCCCCTCCAGCCGCGCGGCCCAGCTTCCCGAGGCGGTCAGGCGGGCGCGGCGCCCGCCTTCTGGCACGAGAGCGAGGGCGATGTCGAGACGGGCCGATGCCAGACGGGCCAGTTCGGCCGCGGCGCGTTCGGGCCATTCGACAATGGCGGCGCCTTCGTCGAGCATCTCGGCGAGGCCGAGTTCGCGCAATTCATCTGCATTTTCAATGCGATAGAGGTCGACATGGGCGATCAGCAGGGCCGGACTCTCATAGGTCTGGACCAGCGTGAAGGTCGGCGAGGGCACGTCCTCGGAAAGCCCGTGGGCGGCCAGATGGGCACCGATCAAGGCGCGGGCCAGCGCGGTTTTTCCGGCACCGAGATCGCCGCGGAGCAGGATCAGGTCGCCGACCGCCAGCAGCGGCGCCAGCGCGGCGCCAAGGCGCGCGGTGGCGGCCGCATCGGGGAGGTCGAAATCGCGGGAAAAGCTTGCGTCCATGGGGTTTTCTAGCGCGGCTCGGCGGCGCCGAATAGTAATTTGAACTGACTTTAGGCGCATCTTAACGCGGGGCGCCCAGACTCCCGCCGGGATGGAGGGGAGCTACAGATCATGACCGCCTTGCTGCAGAAAACGACGGTCGATATCTGTCCGGCCGACATCGAAAATCCGACGCTTTCCGCCATTTATTCCTATTGGAACGACAAGCGCGGCGCGCGGGCGATGCCGGCGCGGAGCGAGATCAACCCGCCCGAACTGCGCGAACATCTGGGCTGGATCATTCTGGTCGATGTGCTGCCGGATCTGGCCGATTTCCGCTACCGGCTGATCGGCACCAAGGTGGCGCGCTATTTCGGCGCCGAGGCGACCGGACGGACGATTTCCGCGGCTTTCCGCCCGTTTGGCGATGCTGCGATCAAGGGCGTGCAGGCGGTGCATCGCAAGGCGGCGCGCGATTGCGTGCCCGTGCAGGCACGCGGCGAGGCCGCGTGGCTGGCCGAGGGGTTCGACTATTTCGATTCGCTCTACCTGCCGCTGTCCGATGACGGCGCGAACTGCAACATGATCCTGTCGGCCTTCGTTTTCGACTATTCGTCGGTCCGGGCCTCGAGCGAATCGATGCTGCCCTAGGCGGTTTGCGACAGCGAAAACGACAGCGGACCCCCCCCTCTGTCACGGAACTGTCACGAAACTGTCACAAACCGGGGATAACCATGCTCCGTGTACGGATCGACAGGCCACTTATCCCCGCCCGAAAATAAACTTGTCCCCGGTTCTGGACGTTTTGTTCCCATAATATGGCGCGCGCGGCCCTCCGCATCGCGCCGGGCGTTCGCTCACGCGAAACGCTCCGCCGGCGCTTCCGTCCGTCTACGGTGGATTTTGCCTCACTCTCGACCTGCCCGAATGCCGGCCGCTGTTCTTGCCGCCGCCTGGATCTGCGGTAATGTCGGGCATGCGCCAGCTTTTTGACCGCGACAGAAGGAGCGAACGGCATGCCGGTCACGCAGCAGCGCCTGCTCGACGCCATGGACGGGATCGCCATGATCCTCGACCGCGAATTGCGCATTGTTCAGATCGGCGAACCGAACTGGCAGAAATTCCTCGACGACAATCCGCCGCCGGACCCGGCCGCGCGCGCGCGGGCGAAACAGAGCGTGCTCGGCCGTCCGGTGACCGAGTTCATCGCCGGCGAGGCGGTACGCGCGACGTTCGCGGAACTTTTCAACAGCGTGCTCGGCGGGACGCGTGCGGTCGTCCGGATCGATTATCGCTGCGATGCGCCGACACAGCGACGCGACATGCGCCTGTCGGTCCGGCCGGTCACCGCCGATGGCGAGGTCCGCCACCTGCTCTATCAGTCGGTTCTGCTCTGGGCCCAACAGCGACCGGCGATCCCGCTGTTCGGGGTACCGGTTGCGGATCAGGACGATGACGACATTCTGACGCTCTGCGCGATCTGCGCCCGTGTGGCCTGGCCGATCGGTGCGCCGCGGGGGGCACAGGAATGGATCGAGCCCGCCGATTATTACCAGCGCGGCGGCAGCGAGATTGCCCTGATCTCGCATGGCTTCTGCGAGGACTGCTTCGCGCGGCTCAAGGAAGAGGACTGACGGACCGGACGCGCCGGTCCCGGCTGTCCCTGTTGCAGCCGGTCAGGCCGGTCCGAGGCTCTCGATCGTCTTGCGGGCCCTGGCCGGGGGCATGCCGAGGAGGCGGAGGATACTTTCGCAGACCTGCCGCGTGACCGCGGGATCGGCCCCCTCCTGGAGCTGAACGCGGATCGCGACGGCGATCAGGGCCGCCACCTGGTCGAGCAGGAAGGCGGTCACCTCGGCATTGAAGCGCCCCTGCGCGACACCCAGCTCGATGTCGCCGCGCAGATAGCGGAACATCTCTTCGCGCATGCCGGGCAGATGGTCGGCGCTGCCGAGAAGGACGGCCGCCCAATCGGGTTCGATCATCAAGATGGCGATGAAACGCGAGGTGGCGGTGACGACGCGCCTGGCGGCGTCGTCGATGCCCACCATCTCGGCGTCGAGCTGGCGGGCGACCTCGAGGCCGAGGCCATAGGCCGCCTCGCGCAGGATCTCGTCCTTGTCGGTGAAGTGATTGTAGAAGGTGCCGTTGGCAAGGCCGGCGGCCGTGGTGATGTCGCTGATCTTCGCCGCTTCCATGCCCTTTTCGGCGACGACGGCCACGGTGGCATCGAGCAGGGCCGCGCGGGTGCGCGCGCGCTTGCCCTGGCCGGTCGCCTGATCCTGGAAATGTCCCTGCCGCATGGCGCGAGGATAGCGCGGCCGGCGGCTTGACAAAAGCTGTTTATGAGGTGTATCTCAAATATGAGACTATTCTCATTTTCAGGAGCAGGCCCGCTTGACCCCCTCCCGCATCCCCGTCCTGATCGCCGGCGCCGGCCCTGTGGGCCAGATCGCGGCGCTGCTGCTGGCGCGGGCCGGCATCGCGGTGCGGCTGATCGAGCGGCGGCGCGCGCCGCTGCTGGCGCCGAAGGCCCATGCGGTCAATCCGCGGACGCTCGAAATCTGCGAGAGCGCGGGCGTTCCGGCCGAGGCGCTGCGCGCAGCGGGTGCCAGCGCCAACGATGCGGGCTGGGTGCGTTTCGTCGGCACGCTGACCGGCCCCGAATTCGGCGCACTGCCCTATGAGCGCCAGGACGACAAGGCGCTCGCCGACACGCCCTACCCGCTCACCAACATCCCGCAGCCTGTCTTCGAGGCGGCGCTGACGGCGGCGATTGCCGAGGCGCCGCTCATCAGCTTCACGCGCGGCGTCGCCTGCACCGGCATTGCGGAGGTGGCCGGCGGGTTGCGTGCCACGCTCGAAAGCGCCGACGGCACGCGCTCGACGCTCGATTGCGCCTATGCGATTGCCGCCGACGGCGCCGCCTCGCCGCTGCGCGAAATGCTCGGCATCGAAATGGAAGGCCCCGAGGCGCTGCAGCATTACGTGATGATCCATTTCGAGGCCGATCTCAGGGCGCTGACCGCGGCGCGGCCGGGCGTGCTCTATTTCCTGTTCGATCCGGCCACCAGCGGCGTGCTGATCGCCTATGACCGCGGATCGACCTGGGTGCTGATGCATCCCTACAATCCCGAACGGGAAACGCGCGACGATTTCGACGATGCGCGTTGCCGCAGGCTGATCGCCGCCGCGATCGGCGCGACGCCGCCCGAACTCGCGATCCGCCATGTCAGCCCCTGGACGATGTCGGCGCAGGTCGCCGCGCAGTATCGCAAGGGCCGGGTGTTCCTCGCCGGCGACGCGGCGCATCGCTTTCCGCCGACCGGCGGGCTCGGTCTCAATACCGGCGCGGTCGATGCACAGAACCTGGCCTGGAAGCTCGCTGCCGTGCTGAAGGGCGCGGCCGGCGCGGCGCTGCTCGACAGTTACGAGGTCGAAAGACGGCCGGTGGCGCAGGTCAATTGCGAACAGAGCCTCGCCAATTCGGCCAAGCTCTTCGACCTGCTGTTCGCGCTGCAGGGCGTCGAAGCCGACAAGGCGGCGGCGCATTATGCGGCGGCAGCGGCCGATCCGGCCGCCGCGGTGCCGGCCGAAATCATCGAGGCGCAGCGGCCGCATTTCGACAGTTTCAACCTGCAGCTCGGCTATCGCTATGCCTCGGCCGCGACCATCGGCGCGCCCGAACTGACGGCGGCGCCCGAGGTCGATATCAGCCATTACGTGCCGTCATGGGAAGCGGGCGCGCATCTGCCGCATCGCTGGGTGATCCATCGCAGCGACCGCGTCTCGCTGCTGACGCTGCTCGACCCGACCCGCTTCACGCTGATCGCCGGCCCGGCCGGAACGGGCTGGCGCGCGGCGGCGGAAGCGGCGGGCGTCGCGGTGCATCTGGCCGAACAGGATTTCAGCGACATGGAAACCGACTGGGGACGATTGACCGGCCTGCCGGATGACGGGGCGCTGCTGGTGCGCCCCGACCGGCATATCGCCTGCCGCTTCGCGGGCATGGCGGACGAACCGGCGGCGCTTCTCGGACAGAGACTGGCGCAGGTTCTGGCGCTGGACGGCGCGCGTGTCGAGGTTGCGTGAGGGTGTTGTGCGATCGAGGCATTGGGGATCATTCCAGATCGTCATGACCCGCTTCATGCGGGTCATCCACGTCTTTGCGGCTACATCCGAAAGGAAGACGTGGATGGCCCGGACAAGCCGGGCCATGACGGCAAGGTTGGGTTGATTGCTTCGTCGCTTCGCTTCTCGCAATGACGAGGTTGGAGAAATCGTGGTGACGATCAGAGGAAACGGCTGATGGATCTCGGACTGGACGGACGCAAGGCGATTGTCTGCGCGTCGTCGCGCGGGCTCGGCAAGGCCTGCGCGCTGGCGCTGGCGCGCGAGGGCGCCGATGTGACCATCAACGGGCGCAACGAAGAAACGCTGGCCGTGGCAGTGGCCGAGATTTCGCGCGTGGCGACGGGCAAGGTGGCGGCGGTGGCCGCCGACATCAACACGGCCTCGGGACGCGCGGCGCTTGTCGCCGCCTGTCCCGATGCCGACATTCTCGTCAACAACAATGACGGACCGCCGCCCGGCGCCTTTCAGCAATGGGAGGAAAGCCACTGGCAGGCGGCGCTGGACGCCAACCTGCTGGCGCCGGTGTTCATGATCAAGGCGCTGATCGAGGGCATGAAGAAACGGCGCTTCGGCCGCATCGTCAATATCACCTCGGCGATGGTCAAGGCGCCGCGCAGCGCGATGGGGCTTTCGACGGCGGCACGCTCGGGCCTGACCGCCATGTCGAAGGCGCTGTCGGTCGATGTCGCGCCCTTCAACGTGACGATCAACAACATGCTGCCCGAACGCTTCGACACCGAGCGGCAGCAGCAGATGGCAAAGCTCCTGATGCAATTCAAGAAGATCACCTATGCCGAAGCGCGCGCCGAGATCGAGGCGTCGATTGCGGCCAGGCGCATGGGGCAGCCTTCGGAGTTCGGCGATGCCTGCGCCTTTCTGTGCAGCGCGCAAGCGGGCTTCATTTCCGGACAGAACCTGCAGCTCGACGGGGGCTCCTACCCCGGTCTCATCTGAGGAAACGAGAAGATGGAAACATTATTCGATCAAACGCTGGTATCGAGGCTGCTCTTCACGCTGGTTGCGGTGATGATCAGCGTCGGGCCGATCTTCGCCGACTTCAACAAGACGCATGCGACCAACCCGCTGTGGACGCCGCATGCGCGCTTTCATGTGGTGTGGCAGGTGCTGAGCCAGACCGGCGTTTCGCTGGTCATTCTCTATCTGCTGTGGAACGATGCGGCCGATTACATGGTCCATATCTGGATCGCGGCGGTGCTCAATTATATCTGGATCGCCAGCTTCTTTGCGACACTGGCGACGATGCCGCTCTATGGCGGGGCGCTGAAGGACGTCAACGGCATCAAGCCGTTCCGGTTCAACATTCTCGGCACGGTCTATCTGGTCGATACCAATCTCTTCGGCGCCAGTGTGCTGACGATCGTCAACACGATCGGCGCGGTGCTGCTGATCCAATGAGGAACACGACATGCGGATTGCACGATTTGCCGGGGTTCTGCTGATGACACTTGCGGCAGCGACGGCGGCACGCGCCGATTTCGGGACGGTCGAGATCGCGCCGGCCGGCGCGGCGCTGACTTTCGCGCGGGCGGGCGCGGGCGACGGGGCGCGGCTGATCCTTGTGTCGGCCTATGCCGACGGCAAGGTCAGCGGCATCGACGTGACGGCGGCGGCCGGCAGCGACGATCCGATCACGGCTTATGGCACCCATGGCTATGACGGGCTGGCGGCGCTGACAGGCACGCCGATCGAGGTGGCGCTTGCCGACCTCACCCTGCCGGCGCGGCTCGGCGCCTCGCATGTGGCGGCCGGGACCAATTTTCCCGAGCATGGCAAGGAAGCGACCGTGACCGACGGTCCTTTCCTCTTCCCCAAGGAAGTGGCGCCGACGGCTTTCAATGCGCCGGTGCCGGCCGGCGCGGCGCTGCTCGATTACGAGGTCGAACTCTGTTTCGTCGCGCTCGAAACATTCGCCCTCGATGCGGCGCCTGCACATATGGGGCTGGTGCTCTGCAACGATGTGACCGACCGGGCGGCGCTGATGCGCCATATCGATCCGGACGATGTGACCTCGGGCAAGGGTTTCACGACGGGGAAGAGCGCGCCGGGCTTTCTGCCGGTGGGCAATCTCTTCGTCATTCCGCGCGACTTGCGCGGCTTCGCGGCGGCAATCGAATTGCGGCTGTGGCGCAATGGCGAATTGAAGCAGTCGGCGGTGCAGTCCGAAGCGATCTGGGACTTCGACGAATTGCTGCGTCAGACCCGGGCGCGGGCGGCGACCGAATGGGAATATGACGGACGGATGGTGGGACTGCCGGTGACGGCGGGCGCGCTGCCCGAACGTGCCATGATCCTGGCCGGCACGCCGGACGGGACGGTCTTCAAGGGCGTCAACAGATCGGCCATGGCGCTGGGGGCCTGGGACTGGATCGCCGGCGGCTGGGACCGCAAGCTGAGCGCGCATGTGGTGGAGCGGCATATCGCGCAGGAAGAGGCGGCGGGCCATTATCTGCAGCCCGGCGAGCGGGTGCGGATTTCGGTGCGGTTTCTCGGCGAGATCGACAGCACGATCGTGGAATAGGGCGAAGAAGGGAACAGGAGATCAGATGCTCGAGAACAAGCTCGTATAAGGCGTGTACATGAACACGCGGTTTCTTGCCTGACCCGTCACTTCAAAGAGCATGTGCGAGTCCACAAACTTTTCGACCAGATGATTTGCGTTTGGAAAGCTTATATCAAGTAGGTCCCGCACATTGTTCACGGTCACAGTCGGCCGTTCGTACAATCTTTCCAGCAGACGCATTGCCTTGCCCGCATGATTGCCGAAGCTTTCCGCAATGAGATGCCGATGCGCTTCTCTCAATGCAACAATATCTCGGGAGGTCTGGGTTGCCTGATTCGAGACTTCGGCGACGCCGCGCAGAAAAAATTTCAGCCAGCTTTCCCAATCGCCGTTGTCGCGAATATTTTGCAGTCTGTCGTAGTACTCCTCGCGATGCTGCTTGAAGTAGTACGATAGATAAAGGACGGGTTTCTGTAAAAGCTCGCGGTTGAACAGAAAGAACGTTATCAGAAGTCTCCCAACTCGCCCGTTCCCGTCCAGGAATGGATGGATGGTCTCGAACTGGGCGTGAGCCAAACCTATTTTTATGAGTGGCGGAATGGGGTCGTCCGCATGGAGGAATTTTTCCAAATCTCCCAAGCATTCTGCCGCGACATGATGAGGCGGCGGGATGAATGTCGCCTCCGACAGTGTGCAGTTTGCCGGGCCAATCCAGTTCTGGCTGGTTCTCAGTTCGCCAGGGTTCATTTGACCCCCGCGCGCATTTTTCAGAAGGCGGGCATGGATTTCCTGGATGAGACGCCTTGAGAGCGGCAACTCCGCCAAGCGCTCAATGCCGTGGTTCATAGCATCCACGTAGTTGACGACCTCGAAAACATCAGCCGGACCTTGTGAATCGAAAATCTCGGCCTCCGCCTTGATGAGATCGTTGATCGATGCTTGCGTTCCTTCGATCTGGCTCGAAAGCACCGCCTCCTTTCTCACATACATGAAAACAAACAGGTCGGGATTGGGCAGGGTCTGGATGGAGCCATCGAGCCGTCCCAACGCCCTGTCCGCATCGGAAAGAAGCTGCTGCATTTCCAAATCGATACGGACAGGTGGGACAGGCGGCAACGCGGCCGGAATGAAGGCTTTGTAGCCGGTCGGTTGTTTGACATATCTGCCCGCGCGACCTTCAGCCTTATCTGCTTTATCGATGGCCATAGGAAGCTACCCTTCTTATATTATCGACTATCATTAATAAGAATAAAAACTTCTTTGTTGCTAACGGCAACCGATAATATGGAGCGACTTTCGAATGCTATTAAAGGGCAGCACTATCAAGCATCTAAATTCTGACCTTGTTAATACCTGACATAAATAAGCTTCATATGAATTCTCCATAAAATCAAGCCGAGTATGTCGGGAAATGCTTGCACAAGAAAGTTGACGCAGGCGTCATTTTTTGGCGTGCTGGAGGCGCGGCGACGGGTCGCGCGGCTGTGGGCTGTTTTGCCTTATAAAGGGCGGGACAGGCGGCTTATCGCGTAGTAAAAGTCCGTAAAAACTGGGGTGTGGTGCGGTTTCGAGGGGCCGCGCCCCCGCCCCAAAATTCGCCTGGCGAATTTTGACCCTCCCCGAGGGGAGGGTGGGAAGGAAGACGCAAGGGCGGAGTGCGACGCGCCGCCCATGGACCCCGGCTTTCGCCGGGGTGACACTGAGTTTTTGGGGGAATGCAGCACCCCTCCCCAAACCGCTTTCAGCGGTTTGACTGGCCCTTCGCTGCGCTACGGGCGTTCGGGTCTCGAAAAGGTCCACTGGACCTTTTCGTTTGCGAGACGCAAAACGACCCTCACCCCCCAGGGGCGGGTGGGAAGGAAGATGAAGGGGCGGAATACGACGCGCCGCCCATGGACCCCGGCTTTCGCCGGGGTGACACTGAGTTTTTGGGCTTTGCCCGAGGGAGAAGGGCCGCGAGACGGTCCGTGGGCGGAGGAACGGGAGGCCGATGACGGACGAGATCATCATTATCGGGGCGGGACAGGCGGCGGCGCAGGCGGTGCAGAGTTTGCGCGCCGAAGGTTTTGCGGGGCCGATCCGGCTGTTCGGCGACGAGCCTTACGCGCCCTATCAGCGGCCGCCGCTCAGCAAGAAATTTCTGGCCGGCGAGATCGGCTATGACCGGGTCGAACTCAAGGCCGAGGATTTCTATGCGCAATCGGGCGTCGCCACGCATTGGTCGACCCGGGTCACCGAAATCGACCGCCGCAACAAGCGGCTGCTGACCGGCGACGGGCAGGAATTCGCCTATGGCAAGCTGCTGCTAGCGACCGGCAGCCGGGTGCGCGAGATCAACGTGCCGGGCTTCGACCTCGAGGGCGTGCATTACCTGCGCAATATCGACGACGTCAAATCGATCCAGGCGCATTTCCGCCCCGGCGCCAAGATGGTCGTTGTCGGCGGCGGCTATATCGGCCTTGAAGTGGCGGCGGTCGCAGCCAAACGCGGCATCGAGGTGACGGTGCTCGAGGCGGCCGACCGGGTGATGGCCCGCGTCGTCGATCCGATCGTCTCGCATTTCTACGAGCGCGTGCATGCCGAAGAAGGCGTCAAGATCGAGACCGGCGTGACGGTGGCTGGCTTCGAAGGCGATACGAAAGTCGAGGCCGTGGTTTCGGGCGAAGGCGGGCGCTATCCTTGCGACGTGGTGGTGGTCGGGATCGGCATTCTTCCGAACACGGAGCTTGCGGCCGAGGCCGGGCTTCATGTCGAGAACGGCATCGCGGTCGACGAATTCTGCCGCACGAGCGATCCCGATATCTGCGCCGCCGGCGACTGCACCAGCCATCCCAACGGGATCTACGGGACCAGGCTCAGGCTCGAAAGCGTGCACAACGCCATCGAACAGGGCAAGACCGCGGCGGCGACGCTGGCGGGCAAGGAAAAGCCCTACAACCAGGTGCCGTGGTTCTGGTCGGACCAGTACGACCTCAAGCTGCAGATCACCGGGCTTTCCAACGGCTACACGCAAGCCGTGGTGCGCGGCGACCCGACGACGGGGCGCAGCTTCGCGGTGTTCTATCTGAAGGAGGGCGTGCTGATCGCCGTCGATGCGATCAACCGCGCGCCCGAATTCATGATGGCGAAAATGCTGACCGCCCGAAAGGCGGTGCTCGACCCGGCGCGCATTGCCGACGAAAGCATCGCGGTCAAGGAGATCGCCGGCTGAACCGGCGCGGGGGAACCGGCCGGGAAACGGCCCGACAACAAGCAACAACAAGAGCAAGTGGAGGCGCGAGGCGCATGGCGAAGATCACCTATATCGAACATGACGGCAAGGAACACACGCTGGAGGTGGCCGACGGCACGACGCTGATGGAAGCGGCGGTGAAGGCCAGCGTGCCCGGCATCGACGGCGATTGCGGCGGCGCCTGCGCCTGCGCCACCTGCATGGTGTTCGTGCCGGAAGAATGGTGGGACAAGATTCCGCCCAAGGAAGACATGGAAGAGACGATGCTGGAATTCGCCGAGAACGCCGAGGCAAATTCGCGGCTGTCGTGCCAGATCAAGGCGGCGCCGGCACTCGACGGGATGCGCGTGTCGATGCCGAAGAGCCAGCATTAGGTTCGCGCGGGCTTCACGCGCATTCGTCATTGTGCGCGAAGCGAAGCAATCCAGAAGCGGCAAGCCCTGTGCTTGCCGCTTTTTTATTTTCACGCCCACGGGTATCGCCTTCGGCGATCCCGAGGACATATGTGGACGGCCCCCGAGCCGCAGAGAAGGTGATCATGCGAAGGCACGGATTGGAACGACGCTCTATCAAGACGCCGTTTTTGATTGTAGGTAGACTTATGACAAGGAACTAGACGACTATCTTGGAGGTGGAAAGCTAAGGTCTACAAAATGCCCAAATCAAAGCGACAGCGGAGTATTTCGGTCCGGGCAGTATAGGGGGGAATCGTGCCATCGCTTACGCCGAATATCAAAAACAGGGTTCACAAGTTACCCAAGCCGGCAACCGCGACACAAGCGCTTCAGCCTTTGTTCGAAGCCGTGAGCAATGCGTTCTATGCCATTGAAGATCGATTCGGGTCAGACCAAATCAAAAAAGGCTCGGTAACAATCCGCATTGAGAATCTGAGCGATCCGGAGAAGATCGAACTAGAGGTGCGCGACAATGGCATAGGGATGGACGAGGATCGCTATAATGCCTTCTGCGAAATCGACACTGACTTTAAGAGCGCGAAGGGTGGCAAAGGCATCGGAAGGCTATTCTGGTTAGACGCTTTTCAAAAAATTGACGTCGACAGCTATTTCTTGACAGAAGGTGATGTCTCTCATCGCGCATTCTCATTTGCGCTAAGCAATAAGGACCAGATCACTCCTCACGCACAGGAGCATAGCAGTGGAAAGCCGGAGATTGGTACAACCGTAAGCTTCAAAGCAATTTACCCCAATGAATACGCCATTCACTTCCCGAAGCGCATCGACACTTTCCTCCGTCACTTCAGCGCGCATTTCATTGCAGATTTCTTGGTTGGAAACAGCCCGCAGGTCTTAGTCGACATTGATGGATCGCTGACGAGCTACCCCAAAGAAATCTCCGATCTTGTGGTCGGAGATTCACTTAAAGCTGCGGCTTTTGAGACTGATGATTTCGGCACGTTGTCCGTTGTTGGTTTTACTTGCAAACCTGAGGCAAGCACCGGGCTTGACGGCGACCATCAACTACACCTGCTTGCAAACGGGCGCACAGTAGAGTCGCGCAAGATAGACAATCTACTGGGACTATCCGGAATAGATCGGAACGGCGAGGAGGGACTTTTCTTTCACGGATGCGTTTCCGGAGAATATCTGGACGCACGCGTAAACGAAGGGCGCACCGCATTCAATTTGCCGGAGCGTATGATTAAAGACCTATGTCGTACCTGCGCAGATTTTTCGAAGCAAACCTTAATTCCGGAGCAAATACGAAAATACGAATTGTCGAGAAGGCAGAGCTACGACGATTTCGTCAACCGACATGACCTGAGCCCCTGAACTTCCTCCAGATTTGAGTAGAGTCCGTCACTTGAAGGA